>JAANXH010000043.1 GCA_018263355.1 Candidatus Woesearchaeota archaeon | reverse complement strand
TTTGGTTCGTTAAATAGATTGCACTTTAGGCAAGCATTTAACTGCCGAATGAAACTGGTATTCATAAACAAATAAAAGTTGAATGAATGCATTCAAAATTCTCTATATCGGAATGAACCTATTGGTACAATAGGGTAATGACAGAATCGTAAGAGTCAGCGGGGAACTGTTTGCCTTCGTCAAATTAAACTCCATACAATATGAAAGAGGGTTTAGCAAACTGGCGACTGAACCGGTATTATGGGGCTAACATTAACTTGACTTAACGATATATATCAATGGTTTGTGATTGTAAAGTTTTATAAATAGGTTTAAAACTTACCCTAATATGGATCAGATGTTTGTTTTCATGATATTTGTTTTCATAGGATATTTTATTAAGGGAACAATTGGTTTTGCAGGAGGATTATTCTCATTAGCTTTTTTAGCAATGTATTATGATATGAAATTTATAATTCCCATTATTTCTTTATTAGAGTTGTTTGCCGGACTAATGCTCTTTCCATCAATCAAAAAACATATAGATAAAACAGAGTTTTTACATATTATAATTGGTACATCAGTTGGAACACTTATAGGTACATTTTTTCTTAAGCGTTTTGCTACCTCAACACTAAAGACAATCTTTGGGATTGTGGTTATATTATTTTCACTAAACATGCTATTAGACAAATACTATTTCAAGCTTAAAATTTACTTTGGAACTATCTTCGGGATGGTCGGAGGAATAACAGGAGGAATGTTTAGCACAAATGGTCCACCAATAGCACTTTATCTTGGACATAAAATTAAAAATAAAAAAATCCTGAGAGGAACTTTGGTTTCAGTATTCCTAGTAGATGAAATATGGAGAAACGGGGTATATTTTTTTACCAAAACTTTTACAAAAACTATGATGAAAACAGTAGTTTTTATGGTTCCAGTATTGGCTATTGCTATGTTTGTGGGATCAAAGGTTCACCTAAGAATTAGTGAGGAGGGCTATAGAATGATAGTTGCAGGAGCACTTATAATGAGTGGTATTTTGTTGCTCATATGAGTTTAATTTTGTTCATCCATTACTGAATATTTTTCCCACCTCACTTTCCCTTGTTTTATAGCATCTCTCAACTTTCTTTCAACTGTTGATAGGCTAGATTTGCCGCTCTTTACTTCTACAAAAACTACCTCTTGTGGCTCTTTCTTATCCAGGCCCTTGAAAACAATAAAATCAATAGGTTTTCCAATGAATCTGACTTCTGTTGGGGAATATTTAAAACCAGGTAGATAAGGGGCAAGTTGTTCTGAAAAAGAGCCAGTCAGGGCTGCTCTGGAGCGTTTAATAGCATCTTTTCTAATATCTCTTTCTTTTGATTTCCATTTTCTTGCTTCAATAATTCTTCCAATAATATAACCAATAAATAAAAATAAACATAAGAATAAAACAACAATAACAAGCTCTGAAAATATCATATAGGAAAAAAAACAAAATGGGTTAATAAACTTTTAGTTAATCTCAACTTCAAGTCCTCCAACCCACGATGCAACAAGATTGTAAAGTAAAGCCATAATTAAACCACTTACAAATCCCATTGCTCCATATATAATTGGTACAAGTATTATTGAGAAAATACCCACAATGGCTCCACCCAGCATAGATGTACTTTCTTGCATACCTACAGCTGCACCAATTAGAGAAAATAAAGTCATGAATACGCCTACAATAAGTCCAAGAATTGCATAAAGTACTGCAAAAACTTTTCCTAAAGACATTACTCCAATTTTCTTAATTACATTCATATTTTTCACCTCTTTATTATTCATTTATATGACGTAGTATAAATATATTTTTAATGAAATTATATCTAACACTAATTTTAGAAAAAAACAAAAAAATATGTTGGTTAAACAAAAGTGTTTGCTAGAAATGCTAAACTTATAGCAACAACTATTAGGCCAATAATAAAGCTTACAACCAACATAAATCCAAACCAGACAGCACCTACTTTTAATGAGTCTGGCCATTCATATTTTAGTAATAGTTTTGGTAGTGTTAGATATAGAGTAATCCCTACAAAAAAACCAACTAATCCCATTACAGTTGCAACTACTTGGTTTCCACTAGCAGGTCCAATCAAACCTAACATAAATCCACTTAATCCTACAATTAGTGCTGGAACTAGTGCTTTAACATAAGATAATTCTTTTTTAAATATCTTTGCTGAGAAAAATAACATTAAAGCTCCCAGTGGAATAGTAAAAACCAGACTAACTATCCCAATTAATAAATGTTGTTTAAATGGCAAAAACATTGATGTAGCCAAATCAATCACCTCTTTTTTGATAAATTGGTTTATTGGTTTAAAAATCTTTTTAAAAACATACTAGAAAAGAGCACTACTTAAACTTTATCTGAGGTCCACCTTTTTGCAGCTTTTTCATCAGCTTTTGTGGATCTCCACCTTTTAACATTTTTGACATTTTCTTTGCCTGCTTGTACTGTTTTAGCAAACTCCTTACTTCTGACACTTCAATTCCAGCACCTTTTGCAATTCTTTTAACCCTGGCAGCAGAAATAATATCTGGATTTTCAAGTTCCTGTTTTGTCATAGAGTCCATTGCAAATCTCCATTTTTTTAGCATTTTTTCTTGTACTTGTAGAGCATCTTTAGGCATTTTAAGTGAGCTAAAACCAGGAATCATATCCACAATCTTGTTTAATGGGCCCATTTTTTTCATAGCTTCCATCTGCTCATAAAGATCAACAAGATTAAATTCTCCTTTTAAAAATCGTTTGCCTAAATCTTCAGCTTTTTCTTCTGAAATAGCATCCCTGGCTTTTTCAAGTAAAGCTTCTAAATCTCCCATTCCAAGTAAGCGACCAACAAAGTTTTCAGGTTTGAATTTTTCAAGATCTTCAACTTTCTCACCAACACCAATAAACTTTACTTTTGCATCTGTAATAGAGCAGGCAATAAGTGCACCACCACCTTTAGCAGTGCCATCAAGTTTTGTGACAATAATACCAGTTACACCACAGGTATCATGAAATGCCTGGGCTTGTTTTTCAGCAGCTTGTCCAATATCTGCAGACAATACAAGAAGTGTTTCTGTTGGATTAACAGCTCTGTTTATCTGGTCTAGTTCTTCAATAAGCTCATCACTTAATGCATCTCTCCCAGCAGTATCAACAATAACAAGATCAAACTTTTCTAGCTTTTTTTCAAATTTCTTATAAATCTTTACAGCATCTTTTTCATCCTTATCTCCAAAAACAGGTATATTTAATTTAGCAGCCAGTTGCTTTAATTGTTCAAATGCAGCAGGCCTGTATGTGTCAGTTTGAACCAAAGCAACATAATGACCATGTTTTTGATAATATTTGGCCAATTTAGCAGCTTGAGTTGTCTTTCCAGAGCCAAATAATCCAACAAGCATAATTTTTGTTGATTCTTTAATCTCAATTTTGCCTTCTTTTTCACCAAGAAACTTAACAAGCTCCTCATATACAATATTTATCAAATGCTCTTTTTTAGTAATACCTGCAGGAGTTTTCTCTTTAAGAGCTCTGGTCTTAATCTCCTCACTAAGTTTTAAAACTAGTTTAACATTAACATCTGCTTGAAGCAAAGCTCTCTGAATATCTTTTGCTAATTCATTAACTAGTTTGTCATCTACAAAAACAGACTTTGCAACCTTTTCTAATGTTGCTCTTAGTGAATTTCCTAGTTTATCTAAAACCATGCACAATGTAAACAGGAGATTATTTATAAAGATTTACTAAAAAATCAAGAAATTTCATGTATTAGGTTAAATTGCCTATTCATAACAGAGATTGAAATCCTTTTTAGATCATTTAAAGAGAACTTTGAAACACCCCTTCAGCATCAAAAAGTATATTCTAAAACAATAATATTTTATGATTTCAAAGTTCTCTAAATAGGTTTTTGTTAGAATCTTAAATCATCAGCAACGTGTTTTAGCACTTCTTTGCTTTTTTTAACTCTTTTTGGAATATTTTCATACTTTGAAACCATTCTTCTAAGCCCAGCTTTTGTGGGTAAAATATGTATATGAATATGAGACTGACTTCCATGTTTTCCAGTATGCATCAATAATATGGGGTCTTCTCCATATTTGTTTTTAATTTTATTTAACATTAAATCTGAAAGCTTAAGAATATCCTTTGATTCCTGCATTGTTAATTCAGATAGATTTTCAACATGCCTCTTTGGAACAATCATCACATGACCTTTTTTCAAAAACTCAAGATTGACAATACAGCAAACACTCCCCAATTTTGTAATAAGCTGCGAATCATCATTTACTGCATTACAAAGACTGCAATTCATGTGCATTAAATTCAACCAGACATATATAATTTTTTTGGGTTATTTCCTTTCTTCAATTTCACTTATCATCCTTTTAAGGAATTTGTCTGGTTTGACCTCTCCCAAAACTTCGTTATCCCTTGTCCTTACATTAACTGTGTTATTTTCAACTTCTCTCCCTCCTACAATAAACATGTAGTTTACATAGTCAAGCTGGGCTTCTCTTATCTTTTTACCCACAGATTCAGATCTAGAATCTAAAGTAATTCTAATTCCTGCGTCTTTGTATTTTTTGACAATTTTCTGTGCAAACTCTGCCTGATCATCAGTAATACTAATCACCCTTACCTGCTCTGGACTCAACCACATTGGAAATTTACCTGCATAATGCTCAATCAAAATTCCAATAAATCTCTCAATACTACCATACAAAGCTCTATGAATCATTACAGGTCTGTGTCTGTGACCATCTTTTCCTTCATAAGTTAGATCAAACTTTTCCGGAAGAGACATATCTACCTGGATTGTACCGCACTGCCAAGTCCTGCCTATAGCATCCTTTAAGTGAAAATCAATTTTTGGTCCGTAAAAAGCTCCTTCACCTTCGCTAACCTTAAATCTCATGTCAAGTTTTTTTAATGCTTTTTCTATTGCTTTTGTTGATTTTTCCCACTGCTCTTTTGTACCAATGTGTTTTTCTGGCATTGTGGAAAGCTCAATATCATACTCAAATCCAAATGGTTCATACAGCTCCAAACAAAGCCTTACAACATTAATTATCTCATCTTCAAGCATATCTGGAGTCATATAGATGTGTGCATCATCCTGAAGAAATCCTCTTACTCTAAGCAATCCAGAAACTTCACCAGACTGCTCATGCCTGTGCACAAAACCCAACTCCCCAACTCTCAGTGGAAATTCCTTATACGAATGAATATCTTCCTTGTAAACCAAAATTCCCCCAGGACAATTCATAGGTTTTATTGCAAAATCTTTATCATCTATCTTTAAAGTATACATCTTATCCTTATAATTTGTCCAGTGTCCTGATGTTTCCCAAAGGCTTCTACTCAAAATATGAGGTGTTTCAATTAGTTTATAATCTGCTTTTCTGTGCATCTCTTTCCAGAAATCAAGTAGAGAATTTTTCAAAAGCATTCCTTTTGGAAGCCAGAAAATTAAACCAGGTCCTTCCTGGTGTATAGAAAACAACTTTAATTTTTTCCCAAGCTTTCTGTGGTCTCTTTTTTCAGCTTCCTGCAGTAATTTAAAATGTTTTTTAAGCTCGTCTTTTGTTGGAAATGAAATACCATATACTCTTTGCAATTGTGTATTGTCAATGTCTCCTCTCCAATATGCCCCAGCTAATTTTGTTAGCTTCACTCCTTTAATCAAACCAGTATTTGGAATATGTGGTCCTCTACATAAATCCACAAAATCTCCATGTTTATATGCTGAAAGGTTTTCTCCAAATTCATCAATCATCTCAAGCTTGTATTTATTATCTTTGAACATGTTTTTTGCTTCACTTGCAGTCAGTTCCATTCTTTCAAACTTTTGTTTTTTCTTGATGATTTTTCTCATCTCTCTTTGGATTTGCTTTAAATCTTTAGGAGTGAAAGGTCTAAAATCAAAATCATAGTAAAAACCTTCATCTACAACAGGACCAATTGTAGGTTTAGCTTTTGGAAATAATCTAACAACAGCATCAGCCAATACATGAGCTGTGGAATGCCTTAAAATCTCAAGTCCTTCATCTGAATCTGGATCAATAAACTCAACCTCTGTTTTTTCTTTGGTTGTATAGTTAAGATCAACTAAATTACCATTAACTTTTGCTGCAACCACATTTTTAGGTGCAACTTTATCTAATTTAACTCCTTTCTCAATCATTTTTTTTGCCATATTGGTTTCACCTTTGTATTTTTATTTATCATCTTTAAAAATCTTATTAAAAAGAAACAATGAACAGCTTACGCTGTGGTAGTTGTAGTAGTTAAAACTTGTGTCTCAAATATATTATTTACAACCATTTTATTCTTTGGAAACAATGAGAATATATAAATATTTTGGCTAGAACATCTGTTATCTAATCAGAGATTATTTTTACAATCACATTTCTGTTTTTAGGACCGTCAAAATCTGCTACCATTAAATTTTGCCATGTTCCTAATAATAATTTTCCATCCTTAATAATTAAAGTCTCACTTGGACCAACAATAGAAGATTTGATGTGTGCTGCAGCATTACCATCTACTCTGTCATGCCTCCACTTACCTTCTGGAATATTCTCTTTTAGAGAATCAAGCAGATCATCAGAGATATTTGGATCATAATTTTCATTAATTATTACAGCTGCAGTAGCATGGGGTACATAAACAACACAAATACCTTCTTTGATTTCAGATTCCTTTACAATCTCCTGAACAATAGAAGTTACATCAACAATCTCGTACTTTTTTGTGGTCTGGAAAGTAAATTTTTTAAGCATAATAATCTGAAGAATTGATATGTTTTTATATGTTTTGTTTAGTAAATTGCCTCAATAAAAGATTTTTACAAATTGTGTTTAGCCCACTTTGGCCTGCTCACTCGTCAGTTTGTTAAACCTTGTTTGTTCTATTTCCAATATTTCACCAAAACTTGACAAACTGTTCCTGTTGTAGATAATTAGGAATGAAGTCTCGTTCGCAAAATCTGGCCTTTAAGGGGCTAAACAAACAAATTATCAAAACCAAAACATTTATATTGTCATTTGGCACAAATTGTGTTATTTGGCACATGAAAAAACCTAATCCTACAAAAAAAAGAGTCTGGTTGCGAGTAGATGAAGATATTCTTAATTGGATTTACAAGAAAATTAAAGATAAGAAATATGCTAGTGAAAGTCATGCTTTTGAAGCTTTAGTCATGGAAAAAATAAAGGAGGAGAAAAATGAATAAAAATAAACTGCTCCTCGGATTATTTATTTTGTTCTTAGTTTCAATGTCAGTTGCACTTGAAAAACCTTTCAATATAAGAAGATCAACAAGCAATATGACCCTGACCATAGATTCTCAGTATTCAACTTGGGAAGCTGGCTGGCAATCAGATTTTGCAATAATAAATGGTTTATCAGATTTTGGGGATAATTCACATGTTACAGTATTTCAGATAGGAAATACTCTTCATTTGATTGGAGGAGAACAAAGTGTTTTATATGGTTATAGTTGGTCAGGATCACAATGGCAATTAAATTCATCACTACTATCTGGACTAAGTACTGAGACTTTTGCAGCTCCAAAATTTTTTAGAATTAATAACATGTCATATATTTTAATAGGAAAACAAGACGGTACATTTTCAGGGTATCATAAAAGTGGCTCAAGCTGGGTAATAAATAATACAATATCATCTGGACTAGGAGATTTAGGCGACTACAGTACTTCAACAGTATTTAGCAAAAACAATACTTATTATTTAATTGCAGGAAAAGAATCAGGTGGATTTTCTGGATTTAAATGGAATGGTTCTGGCTGGGAGGAAAACCACACAATTAATTCAAGTTTAACTATGGCTGGTGGATATTCAACTCCCACTTTATTTAACAAAGACGGAGATTATTATTTAATTACTGGGAATTCGGGAGGTAGTTTTGAAGCCAAGAAATTGCAGAATAATGCCTGGACAGACTATGGTTTATTAGAATCAGGGCTTTCAGATATAGGGGCATACTCTTCCCCAAATATTTTCCATCACAAAGGTATCTGGTATATGATTGTTGGAGAAGAAGCAGGTGTACTAAACGGGTTTAGGTTATATGAAACTATAAACTCTTCTGAAGGAGTAGAAATACAAGGACTAGAAACAAATGTTGGTGATGCAGATTGTAACTACACTTTATATTTAGATGGAACAAATATTACAAATCCTGCAAGAGTAAGTTTTGGATATCATAATTATACATATCTCTCTTCTGGCTGTGAAAACTTCACACAGGAAATGAGAACTGTATTTGTTAATGCTACCTCTAGTATTGAAAATCTGAGTTCAGTTTTAATCTCAAATCAATCAGCAGTTTTTAATTGGGATACAACTCTCTCTGGAAACTCATCAGCAGAATATGGAACCACACTTAATCTTGTTAATACTACAGTAAACACAACAGAGGTCCTAAGAGGACACCAAATTAGATTTAATAACTTGCAAGCAGGATCAGTATATTATTACAATGTTTCTAGTTGTTACTCCTCTGGCTATTGTGCAGAATCAGGTCCATATAATTTTACAACAATGGATAATTGCAGAAAACTGTATAGTTCTTATACATTACAAAATAATGTTAGCTATGGTGGTGGAGGATCTTGTTTTGAGATAATGAATAGTTCAGTTACTCTTAATTGTAGTAATTATCAGGTAAGAGGAACCATTATTGGGACAGGAGTTTTAATGCAAAACCAGGATAATATTAGCTTAGTTGATTGCTCATTTAGAAACTTTAGCAAGGGAATCTATTCATTAAACACAACTAAATTAACAATTATAAACTCATCATCTGCAGATAATTTAGGTTATGATTATTACTTTGGACAATCAGACGTAATATTAGAAAAATCTCAAAGTATGTTTGGAAACAATCTAAATATTTCAATAATCTCCTCTACTTTAAATTCAAGTTCAGTATTAAACTTCTCAAATGAATTCATTTTAAATATTAATGATAGTAAAACAAATACAAGTTTTGAAATAGGAGGAACAACTAGTGCAGAAATATCAAACTCAATACTTCAAAATATAACCTTAAGCAATAGTTCAAATAGTCAAATACAAAATACAATTATTGATATGCTTACCATCAACAATGGAACTGTTCAATTAATCAACACAAATATTTTAATTACCAACTTAAACTTAATGAGAAAGTCAGCAAACATTTCAACAATAACCCCTGGATTTAACAACATTGGGCTAAATCAAGGATTTAGTATTGACTTTGCTAACTCTTCGACTAATATTTTGCAATTAAATTCAGCAAGCTCTAATCTTAAAATTGAGAATTCTAATTTTACAATTTTGAGTGCAGATGATTCCAATCTTACAGTAATTAATTCAACAATACAAGAATTGAGTTTAACAAATAGTGTGGCCAATTTCACTGAACTGAGTAATGTTTCACAGCAGCTAAATACAAGTGGAACTTGTGTTCTTGATGGTATTTTTCAAATAAATAATGCTAGTGTATCAGGAGAGGTAACTAGGCACTATCCTATTTACATAATAAATACTTCTGGTCTGCCTGAAATCAATAAAAACATATCAATTATGGATAATCAGACCCTTATGTGGAATGGTTCTACATCTAGTGGATATGCTGTGTTTAATATTAGTTTTAACAGTTCAACTTTTAACAAGTCATATAATGTCTCTATTCCAGATATATCAATAAACAAAACAATAGGGGGAGTAGAGCTTTTAACCACAACACCTCTTAATATGTCAACAGATATACTCCCACCAAACATTACAGATTGGCAGCCACAAGGAACACTATATGATACTTCCACAAGTCTAAGAATAACTACAAATGAATGGGCAAGTTGCAGATATTTTACAACAAATACAACCCATTATTATAATATGAATGGAACTTTTGACCAGCCAGGATTAAGCCACACATCTTTTATTAGCGGGCTTACAAATGGAGACAAAACTTACTACATTAGATGTAAGGATAGGTCAAATAGGATAAGTGAAGAATTTGCTCATAACTTTACAGTAAGTGTTTGGTTTAGATCAGAAGGTGGAGGGGGTGGGGGCGGTTCAATTTCATCGTATACTGAAAATCCAAAACAAACCAATAAATGGATTGATCTTAAATCTGGTGTGGAAAATGAGATGAGTATTGACAATGAAAAAATTGCATTCACAAACCTTACATTTACCACAAATAAAAACATTAGTAGTATAGAACTCACTGTTGAAGCACTTGATAGCATTGAAACAATTGTGAAAAATAGTACTTTATACAAAATTCTGCAGATATCAGAAAAGGATATTGAAGCAGAAGATTATCATTCTGTATCGCTTGAATTTAAAGTTCCAAGATCTTGGATAGTAGCTAATTCAAGCTCTCCATCAGATATACATTTGTACAAATATAATAATGCTTGGAATAGGCTTGACACTAATTTGATTGGACAAAAGTCAGAATATTATTATTATAGAGCAATAGATTCATCATTTAGTAAATATGCAATAGTCTCAGTTGAGTCTGCACGCCAAGTGCAAGAAAATGAGCAAGAGGAGCAAAAAGAGCAAGAAGTAGAGATAATCAAAGAGCAAGAGCAAGAACAACAGGAACCACAAGAGCCAATTCCTAAAAAAGATAAAAAACAAATGAGCAAATTTCTTGTAATTGCATTATTCCTCTTAATTATCAGTTTAATTGTTGGTGGAATAATAGCATACAAAAAGTATGACCACCATAATTCTATGAAAAACATAGAAAAATACATTTCCCATCAAAAATCAAAGACATTTACTAAAAAATATCATCACAAAGAGCTTGAAGAATTTATTCTCAGATGTAAAGCCAGGGGAATTGATCGTAAATTTGTCAAAGAGGCTTTGGTAAATGCTGGTTGGAAAGAAAAAACAGTTGATTATTATATTGTGAAATATTTGTAGATATAAATTATGAATTTAAGTTCATCATATGTAAGATAAGACCTCTAGATTCACAAATAATGTTTTCTAACATAGCTTTAATTAAGATTAAAGTTTAGTTAATATTTAAATATGAATTCATTTTATACTTGGATATGTCAGAAGAATCATTTTTATTAATGTCATTAAAAGACAAAAAATCCAAAAAGCTTGCCCAAGTAATTAGTAATGAAACCTCAAGAAAGATTTTAGATTATTTAAGCAAAAAAAAAGCAACAGAAACTGAGATGTCTGAAAAGCTAGATATTCCTCTATCAACAATCCACTACAATTTAAAGCATTTACTAAAGGCAAAATTAGTGGTAACTGATGAATACCATTACAGTGAAAAAGGAAAAGAAGTAAATCATTATTCTTTGGCAAACAAATACATTATAATCACTCCTGGGAAAGTTCCAAGAATAAAGCAAAAATTAAGATCTATTCTGCCAGCTATTTCTTTGGCAGCATTATCTGCAGCAGCACTTCAGATATACCAATCTCAATTTTCTGCTCAAAAAATATCCTATGCACAAGATGCAGCAATTAGTGGTGCAAAAGAGCTGGCATCTACTCGGGCAGCACAATCTATTCAGTATTCTAATCCAAATAATGCATTGTATTTTCTTGGTGGAGCAGTGCTTGTAACTTTACTATACTTTTTATTTGATTTATTATATTCAAAACTCAGTAAATAATTTCTCATTTTTAAATGATAACGGTAAATTTAATAATTAATAATAAATAAAAGTTCTTATGTCTAAAGATGCCCTAATAAAGGTAAGAAATCTTACAATAATTTTTGGTAAATTACTTGTTTTAAATAATGTTAATTTAGATATTAAACAAGGAGAAATCTTTGGTATAGTAGGATTAAGTGGAAGTGGAAAAACCACATTTTTAAATATTCTTGGGGGTGTGATTGATCCCACTGTTGGTAAAATCGAATACAGGTTTTTGGAAAAAACTAGGAAAAAAAGTAAAGATAAAAAATCTAAATACAATTATGTGCAAAGCAATCAATTAAAAGTCAGACAAATTTTTGGATTTACAGCTCAAGATCCATCTTTTTATTTAAAACTTACAGTTGATGAAAATCTTAGATATTTTAGTTCAATGTATGGTATAAAAAAAGAGCTGAGAGAAAAAAATATGGCTAAAGTATTGGAATTAGTGGGATTAGATCATTGCAAAAACTCACTTGCTGGTCAATTATCTGGAGGTATGATGAAAAGGCTTGATATTGCCTGCGCACTGGTTCATAATCCAGATGTGTTAATCTTGGATGAACCAACTTCAGATTTAGATCCACTATTAAGAGCACAAATGATAGAATTAATCAAGAGAATCAATAGTCAGGGAACTACAATTATAATTGCATCACATTTTTTAAAAGATATGGAAAAACTTTGCACAAGAATAGGGGTTTTACATAAAAAACAACTTGGAACAGTTGGTACTCCGGATCATATAAAAAACCTATATACTAAAAATGAAGAAATCCACTTAGAAACATATCCTGGCAAGTATGACAAAATATTGAAAAAACTCAAAAAATCCAAAAAATCCAAAGTATCAGAGATAATTAATAAAGGACATAAATTAATACTATATTCACCAGATTCAATAAAGGTGCTTCATGATATACTTCATATCTTAGAAAAGCAAAAAGAGCACATAATAGATATTGAAGTGGCAAAACCTTCATTAAAAGAGGTTTTTGAATCATTAGTAAAAGGTAAAAATGAACAAACTGATTAGAATAATTATAAAGAACTTTAGGCTAATAATAAGGTCTAAGATATCCGGACTTATAACAATATTTGGGCCTTTGTTTATTACACTACTAGTGGGTCTAGCTTTTAATAATGCATCAAACTATAGTATTAATATTGGAGTTTATTCTCCAGAATACAATGATTTTGTTAATTCATTTATCACAAAACTCGAAGATGCACAATTTAGAGTGCTGAAAACAGAGTCAAAAGAACTGTGTATTGATAATATTCAGCAAGGTGTTGTAAATATTTGCATGACATTTCCAAAAAGTTTTGAAATAGCTTCTAATGATAATAAAGATGTTAGTAATGAGATTAAGTTCTATGTAGATCCATCAAGAATGAACTTGGTTGATAGTGTAATTGATATGATCTCTACAAAAGTGGCATCAAGAACTCAAGAGATAAGTGCTGAGTTAACTACTGAGATCCTTACTACCTTGGATAACTCAAAATCAACAATAGAAAAGCAGGATCCAAGATTTGTTAGTCTCATTGATATGAATGATCAAATGCAATCTAAGCAAGGTCAGTTGAAATCAGCACTAGGGGAGATGAATTTTGAATTTAATGCGGACACATATAAAGTGGGAGATATTAAACAAGTTGAAACAACTCTTAGTTCTTCAATTTTGGCAGAGAATAGCTCAATTAATGAGAAAATTAATGAAAGCATGCTATTGATTGAAGAGATTCTATCTTATTTCAATGAAGATCCAGCATTGAACGGTTCAGCTACTGAAACGGATCTTGAAGAACTTGAAGAAGCTATTGTGGATATTGATGAACAATTAGAAGAATTAAATACAGAAACAGTAGATGCTTTGGAAACAGCAGTTGATAATTTAGAGACTCAGATTCAAGCAACAAAGGAAAAATTTGACTTGGCTATAGATAAAAGAGTAGAAGTCTCTGGAGGAATAAGTTATAATGAACAGAATTTAGAGACTAGTTTAAATACTATGATGTTAATAATGAAAGAACTTCAGGATGCTAAGAAGGAAATTAATCAGATTAAAGTCACAGACTCAGAAACTATTGTTCAGCCTGTTAAAATCACAAAAGAAGAAGTTGTTTCAAAAACATATCTAAATTATATGTTTCCAAGTATTGTAGCACTAGTAATTATGCTGGTTGCTATTTTGTTTTCATCAACAATTGTTATGATGGAAAAACGTTCAAAAGCGTATTTTAGAAATCTAGTAGTTCCAAATCCAGACATATTATATCTGGTTGCAAATCTGTTGAGCACATTAATCTTGGTAGTCCTCCAGCTTATTTTAATCTTAAGTGTATCTTATTTTGTGTTTGATGTTAATGTTTTAACAAACATACTTCCAACTTCAGTAATATTACTCCTTATTACAGTCTTATTCTCTATAATTGGAATCTTAATAGGTGTTGCATTTAACTCAGCTGAAACCGGAACATTGGCTGCAATATCCATCACAAGCATTAGTTTATTTTTATCAGATGTAATCCTTCCATTAGAATCAATGCCACTTTATTTTATTGACATAGCAAGATTCAATCCGTTTGTAATTAGTCAATTTTTGCTCAGAAGAAGTATATTGTTTAATGCAAGTCTGCAAACAATTGCTTCAGACAGTTATTTTATTAGTCAGGTTTCAGCATTATTCTTGATTTTGATCTACATTAGTCTGTTTGCATTAATCATAATAATACTAAATACATTTATCAAAAAGCACATAATCAGAAAATATGTATTAAGAATTGCTCCAAAAAATATAGGTAAAGTAGTAGACGATACTGCAGGCAAAAAACTAGATCCAGTAAAAAAAATTGATGTACTACTTGATGAGGCAAGAGAAATGATAAATATAAGAGACTATAAAAGAGCTCATGTCTTGTATTTGAGTATTAATGAGTTATACACTCTTTTGCCAAAAAAGAAAAAAGAAGAAGTATTTGATAAAATAGTAAATCTTCAAGAAAAGATTAAGCGAAAAACTTAAGCAATTCTTTTTTCAATGATTTCTCCACCACAAAGCTGAGTAATAAGTTCGCAACTATTGTCTAGTGCTTTAAGTAATTCCATGTTAGAAATACCTTTGCATCCATCAACAAAAACTATAACATTTTTTGTTTTGCTTGTTACTTTTGTAAAATCAGCATCTCTGTAATTAAAATCTAAACATATGACTCTGGAATTATCTGAATACACAATTTCACCTTTGTTAATAGATTTTATTTTTCCTCCAATCAAAGTGATTTCTTCACCTTCTTTTGCTTTTCTTAATTTAATCGGAAAATCTACTTTACTAAGATCATAACAAGCCATAGGCAAACTTTCTCTAATAGAAGAAATATTGTACGCATCTACTAATGTATTGACATTATAAATCCCTTTACCCTCTTCTACTCTTTTGATTAGTGCAACTGAACTTGGCAATCTTTTTGTTGGATCAATCCCAAAAGATTTGTAGGCATCTTGCATGCACTTTATTCTTTTTTCATTTGGATTTGCACTTATGTCTTTTTTCATCTTTTTTAGTTTAGCAGAAGACTTTTCAATTGAAACATCCTTAATAATTGCATATGATGTTTTAAGACCAAGCTTTTTTGCTTCTTTTGATACAATAACTTTTTCTGATGGCAATTCATCAATTTTAACCTGTGGTTCTTTTTTCCTAAATTTGGGTTTCATAAAAGGAAACAAGATAACATCTCTTATTGAAGCCTTATCTGAAAGAATCATAATTAATCTGTCAATTCCTATAGCAATCCCACATACAGGGGGCATTCCAACCTCAATTGCATTCAGGTAATCATAATCCATTCTCATAGCTTCATAATCTCCTTTGCTTAATGCCTCCTCTTCTTTTTCCCAGTTCTCCCTTAAAATCTGTGCATTGGTAACCTCAGTATAATTATTACCTAATTCAAAACAGTTAACAAATTGTTCAAATCTCTCAGTATACCTTGGATCATCCCTTTTTGGCTTTGCTAGAGGACTTGTTTCTCTTGGATAATCATACAAAATAGTTGGTTGTACAAAATGCTCTTCACAAAACTCTTCAACAAGTGTAAGAATAGCATTTCCTCTAGTATATTCCCCTTTGAGTTTAATATTGTGTTTAGCAAGGATCTTTTTCATCTCTTCATCATCAGTTTTCTCAATATCAATATCTGCATATTTAATAATCGAGTCTCTTACAGATATCCTATCCCAAGGAGCTTTAAAATCAATTTCTTTTCCTTGGTATTTTACTTTAGTTGTTCCTTTCACTTTTTTAACAACATACTCAGTGATATTTTCAATTAGCTTCATACCATCAAAGTAATCTGTGTAAGCAGTCATTGCTTCAAACAATAAAAACTCAGGATTGTGATTTTTATCAATGCCTTCATTTCTAAAATCAATTGAAAATTCAAAAACCCTATCAAATCCCGCAACAATAAGTCTTTTCAAGTACATCTCATTTGAAATACGCATATAAACTGGCATATTCAGTGCATGAAGATTAGCTTTGAAAGGCCTTGCAGAAGCTCCGCCATAAAGTGGCTGTAAAATAGGGGTTTGCACCTCAACGTATTCTCTTTTGGTCAAATATTCTCTAATACCTTGAATAATTTGCTCTCTAATTAGAAATGTCTTTTTCTCCTCAGGCTCCATAATTAGATGGACATACCTTTGTCTGTACTTTTGCTCCTTGTCTTTGAGACCGTGCCATTTTTCAGGCAAAGGCTTTAATGATTTTGTTAAAAGCTTAAACTTTTTTACTTTAACAGTTATCTCTTTTGTTCTTGTTTTAAAAACAGTGCCTTCACACCCAATTATATCTCCTATATCTAGCAAAGAGATAATCTCAAGTTTGTCTTTACCAAGATTTTCTTGTCTAAAATATAGTTGAATATTTGCAGTTGAATCATAAATATCCATAAAAACAACCTTTCCCATATCTCTCATGGACATAATTCTACCTGCAACTTTTACAGATTTATCTTTGAACTTCTCAAATTTATCCTGGACTTCAGCAGCTTTATGTTTTTTATCAAAATTATAAGCATAAGGTTCTATTCCTCGTTCTCGTAACTTTTTTAGTTTTCTTTTTCTCTCTTCAACAAGTTTATTTTCTTCCATATTAATATAACAAATGGAAAGTGATATAAAAACTTTATCAAATAAAGCAAGTCTTATTCAGAAATTCTTTCAATGATTTAGAAAATCAAATAAAAAACCCTGCTTAGGAGAATTAACAATTCTTAATAATAAAAGAATTCTGCTTCCTCTTTTTCTTCAGCAATTTCATTTGGAGTTTTAGGTTTCTTAGGTTTTTCTTTCTCATTCTCTTTTTCTTCCTGAGCTTTTTCCTTTTTCTTTTTTGATTTTTTCTTCTTTTTCTTCTTAGGTTTTGCCTTTTTCTTTTTTGACTTTTTAATACCTAAAACTTCTTTTAAATGATCCTCTGTTACTTCTTCTTCATTATTCTCAGCAGCGTATTTGCATACATCCTCAAGATTCTCAAGAAGCACTCTTGGAATCTTTTTAGTGTGTTTAAATACCTTTTTGATAATATCATCAGATACTAGTTTAATATCTCCTATTCTTTCTCTAACCAAATCTATTGCTTCCTCTTCAGTTAGCTTTGTTAGTTCAATTACATTATCAACCAGTTTTTCTTTTAAGTCTGGAGTTGCATTAACTAATTCAAACTTTGGTCCGAACAATACTACAGACTTTAAGTTACCGTTTGAAAAAAGCCTAAGCATTTCTTGTTGGTCAAATTCTGATAATTCCTTAACTTCATCCAGTAAAAAAATCATGTTATTTGGAGTTCCAAGGAACAGTTTTCCAAAAAAACCAAACTTTCCTTTTAAGACACTCTCTACTTCAATATCTCCTTTTTTTCTGTTGCAGTTATAATATGCAACCTCTCTTTGACCGCCAAACCTACTAATAATGTGCTTTAAAATCGTTGTTTTACCATATCCGAATTTTCCTTCCAAAAATAAGATCTCGCCTTGAGATATCTTGTCAAAAATTTCAGTTAGGTCATAACCAACAACATTATCATTAAAAGCTGCAGGCTTAATACTAAACGGATTATTGTGAAATCCCCACTCTTTATACCATAACATTTTATCCCTCTATTAATTTTAGATGTTTTTTTGTAATCTTGTCTTCATTACTCTCAATAACACTGCTAAACAGTTGTTCACAGTTTTCTAGCAATTTTTTTGGATTTTTATCAGATTTCTTAAAAACTTCTTCAATAAGATCATCTGAAATCATGTTTAAATCATGAATCCTGTTTCTAATAATTGCAATTGCCTGGTATTTGTCTACAGGCTCTATCTCTAAGATTCTACTTCCTATTCTCTGTTTAAGACTTTTTGAAAAATCTGCTTTCTTAAAATCTTCACCAGTAAACACAACAGATCTTAAATATCCTTGGTCAAAAAAGTATTTTACTCTTTCTGTGTTTATTTTACTTAGTTTTCCAACATTGTCAAGCAATAAGACCATATCTTTTGGCTTAACTTTGAAAAGTATACCTTTTAAACCTTGTTTGTTTATGAGTAGTTTTTCAATATTTAAGTCTTCACTAAGTGATTTGCAATCAACATAGATTATTTTACCTCTCCATCTCTTGTTTCTAATAACATTCCAAAGTAAAGAAGTTTTACCAAAACCTTTTTTGCCCTGTAGAAAAACCATGGCTCCAGATTCAAGCCTATACATTAGTTCACTTGATATTTCTGTTAATCCTACTAGTTTTTCAGGATGTCTCTTTGGATTAGTATCAAAAGGATTTTCATCAAAATCTAATTCTTCAAACCATTCCATCTTACCATTGCTCCTGGGCTTTTTCCCTATATTCTGCTGCTCTTTGGTACAAAATATCTGCTCTGCCCTCGTCTCCTTTGTCATGAGATTTTTTAGCTTTCTTGTGTAGTTTTCGAGCTTTTCTCATGTTATTTCTTCTGCAATCTTTAAAATATAAATTCCATATTATCAGGGCAATAATCAGTATAACAATAGATATAGCTATTTTTACCCATAAATTTAATCCTAATAAAAATCTTCCGAAGTTCTTTGCAGTAGAGATATAATCTCTTGTTGCAATATAACTAAAAAACCCAATAATCGTTGATTTAACTTGATTCATCAATGTAATACCTGTATTTTTTTCCTCTTCAACAACCTCAACATCTAATTCTTGAGTTTGTGTATGTTGAATTTCAGGAACTTCTTGTGGTCCTTGTGGCTCTTGTGGTTCCTGTGCTGCGTCTTGCTGTGCAATAACCATGCATGTAACCAATAGTATTAATCCCAATAAAATTAACTTTTTCAAATTTATCCCCTTTACTTTGATAAAAACTATCTCCTTTATTAAGTTTTTGATTTTTTGTTACTTTAAAATGCAGTAAATTTACTACCACTTTTTAATGAAATAGTTATGATCAAATATTTCAATATAATAGCATATATTAGCCTTAGGTTAATTCCTAACTGTTTATAAAACTATGCCTTAGACGGCATTTCCACCAGAGATCAGATTTTTTAGAATTTCAAAAGCAGGAATTACATCCCTTTCATTTAAAATAAATGTAAGTTCAGTCATTGTTGATACTACCTCAACAATATTTATTTGTTCCCAGGATATTGCTTTAACACATGCAAAAATAAATCCTGGCGTATTAATATGTTTTATAGGAAATCTTATTGACACTGAAGAAAGATTATCAAAACTTTTAATTATATTGCTCTTACCTACTTTTTCAATAATCTTTTTTTTGATCACTTGATTTGAAATTATAGTAATCTCATAATTTCCTTGAATAATATTTAAGATATCTCCTTGACTTGGATTAATTATATCATATAATTGTATAATCTTTTTATGTACATCTGAAGATTTTTGAAATGTTACTTCAAAAAGATTAGATCTTACACTTAGATCTGTGTTTTTAAAAAAATCAATTTGGTTTGATTTGAGTTGATTAATTTTCTCAGTATGTCTTCTAATAGCCATCATTACTGCTGAGTGTTTTACTTTTTTTTGTAAAGTAGCTTCAACAAGAGGAATCATTTCATCTGCCAGGGCACCATAATTGATAAGTCCTCTAGATAAAGCTTCTTCTATAAATGGTCTTTTTGATAGTTTATCTGAAACAACATGTGCTATGGAAACCATAAATTAGGCAAAAATAACAATATTATTTAAATTTTGTTATTGGGATAACAATAAGTTAATATATGTGTGCTAATTATTTTTTTCAAGTATTATTTGTATGATATTAATACAAATATTTGGAAGAATCTAATGAGAATTTTGAAAAACCTAACAAAATTCTCAGAGAGAACTTTGAAATCATAAAATATTATTATTTCATAATATATTTTTTGAAGCGTATTTCAAAGTTCTCTAATACAAACACAACAAGATTTGAGAATTGTTTGGTTTGTCTAAAATAAAACAGATAAAGTATAGGAGGAAAATAAAATGGTTGAATGTCCAGAATGTGGAGCAAATATAGAATTAGAAGATGTTGAAGTAGCAGAAATAGTAAATTGTGAAGACTGTGGAGCAGAACTTGAAGTAAGGTCAGTTAATCCAATAGAGCTAGAACTAGCACCAGAAGTGGATGAGGATTGGGGAGAATGAGCCGGATTCAGATTTTAGATAGTACATTAAGAGAAGGCGAGCAAACACCTGGTGTGTATTTTGATACTCACATCATGCTTGCTATTGCCACTTTACTAGATAAAATTGGAATTGATTTTATTGAGGCAGGACATCCAATTGTTTGGCCAGAAATAAAACAAGGTTTAACTGAGTTGACAAGTTCAAAGTTAAATTCAGTAATTGCAGCACACTCAAGAACATTAAAAAAAGATATTGACGAAGCATTAGATACAGGGGTTGGGTTCATTGGAATATTTTATTGTGTATCAGAAGAAAGATTAAATGGAGTATACAAAAAAGACATAAATCAAGTTCTCGAGCAGATATCAGAAACTGTTGCATATGCCAAGAGGAAAAACTCAGAAGTAATAATTAGATACACACCAGAAGATACAGTAAGATCAGAATTTGAAAATGTAGTTAAAGCATCTGTTGCAGCAGTAAAAGCAGGTGCAGACATAATCAGTATTGCAGATACAACGGGTTATATGGTACCTGGAACAGACAGAAATATGTATGATTATGTATTGAGACTAAAATCAGAATTTGAAAAACAAGGGATAAATCCAAAAATTGCAGTACATTGTCACAATGATAGAGGATTTGCATTAGCAAATGCTATTGATGCTTATAGAGCAGGAGTTGATATAATTGACGCCTCAGTACTTTCCCTGGGAGAGCGTGCGGGAATAGTTGATCTAGCTCAATTACTAAATACACTATATCTTGATTTTGGAGAAGAAAAATGGGACTTGAGTTTACTTGATAAACTCTACTGCTTAGTAAGTCAGTATTCTGGTGTACCTATTCCAGTAAACACACCATTGATAGGGGATAATGCTTTTACTCATTGTGCTGGAGTCCATTCCCAGGCAGCAATCCAGAACCCTGTTCATTATCAAAGTATTCCTCCTGATTTGTATGGCAAAGAGCAAAAAATATGTCTTGACCATATGAGTGGAAGAGCAGCAGTACACTACATGTTATCAAAGATTGGACATGAGGAGTCAAGTGAGGAAGATAAATTGACAATATTAAGGAAAGTAAAAGAAATAGGAACTAAAGGAAGAGTAGTTGATGAGGAAGAATTAAGACATATTGTAGAGTGGAATAATAGTAATGGTGGAGGAAAAAACTAAAATGGGCACTCTTGCTGAGGAGATATTTTCAAAAAAATTGGGAAGAGAAGTAAAAGCTGGAGAGACAGTAATAACCGATGTTGACTATATAATGAGTCATGATACAACTACTCCTCTTGCAATTGATGCATGGAAAGAGATTGGAAAGCCTTTGCACAATCCAGACAATATTGTGATAGTATTTGATCATTATTATCCTGCTCCAAACTCAAAAGGATCTAACACACACAAGCAGATTATGAAATTTGCAAAAAAACAAGGTATTAAAAATATTTTTTTTAAAGGAGTATGTCACCAGATAATGATTGAAAAAGGTTTTGCTAAACCAGGCTCAATAGTTATTGGTGGTGATTCACATACTTGTACCTATGGAGCACTAGGCTGCTTTTCCACAGGTATGGGATCCACTGACATAGGTGTTAGCTGGGCCACAGGAAAAAATTGGTTTAAAATACCAGAAACCATCAATATCGAGATTGGTGGTAATTTTCAGAATGGAGTTTATGCAAAGGATCTAATATTGAATATAATAAGAAAAATAGGGGCAAATGGTGCAACATATAAATCAATTGAATTTACAGGAAATGCAATTAGAAATATGCAAATTCACCAAAGACTCACTCTAAGTAATATGGCAGTTGAAGCAGGGGCAAAAACAGGACTAATACAAACAGATGAAAAAACAGCAAATTTTCTGGGTGCAAATCCTCTGGCAGAGTTTGTAGAAATCAAGTCTAATAATCCTAAGTATGAGTCAACATATAACTTCAATATTTCAAACATTGAACCACAAATAGCATTCCCCTCAAGAGTTGATAATGTAAAACCAATTGGTGAATTTGCAGGTTTAGATATTGATCAAGTTTTTATAGGAACTTGTACAAATGGAAGATATGATGATCTGAAAATTGCTGCAGATATTTTAAAGAAAAGAAAAGTAGCCAGGTTTTGCAAAACAATTGTTGTTCCAGCATCAGTAGGAGTATATAAAAAAGCAATGTCTAATGGATTAATTGATATTTTCTTGGATGCAGGAGTTACAGTTGGAAACCCTGGCTGTGGTCCTTGTGTAGGTCGCCACCAAGGTATACTTGCAGACAATGAAAGAGCTTTGACAACAATGAATCGCAATTTTAAGGGAAGAATGGGCAATCCTGAATCTGAGATCTATCTGGCTAGCCCTGCAACTTGTGCAGCAACTGCAATAAATGGAAAAATTACAGACCCAAGAAAGGTTATCTAGGAAAGGAATTCATATGGCAAAAGTATGGAAAATAGGAGATGATGTAAATACAGACGAGATAATTCCATGTAGTTATTATCCTAGAAGCAATAATAAAGAACTTGGGAGATATGCATTAATTGATTCATATCCTGAATTTGCAAATAATAAAAAACAAGGAGATATTTTAGTTGCAGGCCATAATTTTGGTTGCGGTTCATCAAGAGAATATGCTGCACTAGCACTTTTACATTCAGGTTTAAAATGCGTAATTGCAAAAAGTTTTGCAAGAATATTTTACAGGAATTGTATTAATATAGGTTTTCCAATATTAATCTCTAGAAAATTACATAATAAAGTTAAACAAGGACATGAAATAAACGTCCAACTCTCCTGTGGTAAGATAATATTAAATAAGGCCACTTTTAAAGCCAAACCATTACCTGAATTTGTCAGTAAAATAATATCTTACAGAGGGATTGTTCAATATTTAAGAGAGAATAATCTTGGAGACCTGCAAAATGTATAATATTTTTGTTTTGCCAGGAGATGGAATTGGAATTGAGGTAACACAGTCTGCAGTTAGAGTCTTGAAAGCACTAGATCTTGATATTAAATTTAGTTATGGTGAGATTGGATATGAATGTTATAAAAGACACAAAACTCCTCTGCCAGATAAAACAATTGATCAAGCCAGAACTTGTGATGCAGTTCTTTTTGGGGCAGTAACCACTCCTCCAAATATTGAAAACTATTTCAGCCCTATTGTTAAACTAAGACAGGACTTGCAGCTATATGCAAATATTAGACCCAATAAATCTTATCCAATACCTGGTTTTAGAGAGAATGTGGATTTGGTTATTGTAAGAGAAAACACAGAAGGTCTTTATTCTGGAGTAGAAAGAACAGAACAAAGTGGTGAAAAAGCTATCACAGAAAGAATAATTACCAATAACGGATGTGAAAGAATAATTAGATATGCATATGAAATGGCCAAAAAGCAAAACAGAAAAAAATTAACTTATGTGCATAAGGCTAACATACTCAGGCAAACATGCGGTCTTTTTAGGAGTATAGCACAAGAAATATCACAGGAATATCCAAACATTACAACAGAAGAGATGCTTGTTGATGCAATGGCAATGCAACTTATAAATAAACCAGAAAGTTTTGATGTGATTGTTACTACAAATCTATTTGGAGACATACTCAGTGACGAAGCATGTATGCTTGTTGGTGGTTTGGGATTAGCAGCATCTGCAAACATAGGAAAAGCAGGTGCATTATTTGAACCAGTCCATGGTTCAGCACCAGATATTTCCGGGAAAAATATTGCAAATCCTTTTGCAGCTATAATGTCAGCAAAAATGATGCTGGATTATCTTGGTGAAGAAAACAAAGCAATTATAATTGAAAAATCAGTAGTATCAAACCTTAAAAAGGGTTATAGTACAAAAGATTTAGGAGGAAATCTAAACATAAATCAAGTTACAGATAAAGTAATAGAAAAAATCCAAGAGTTGATAAAATGAAAATCGGATTATTGCACCATAGGATAAGAAAGGATGAAAAACACTTAATCAAAGCAGCAAAATCAAGAGGCTGGGAATTTGATTTAATCAAAGACAGCAAAGTACTATTTGACATTAAAAAAAATGGTTTTGATTATGATCTTGTGCTTGAAAGGTCTATTAGCCATATAACTGCCATGTATGCACTAAAAATACTAAATAATTTTGGTGTGCGTACAATAAATTCAGGAGAAACTGCACAGATTTGTGGAAGTAAATTATTAGTATCAGAAGCACTAATAACCAATAATATACCAACACCCAAAGTCAGGATTGCATTTACAGAGCAAAAAGCTTTACAAGCAATAGAAAAAATGGGATATCCTGCTGTGCTAAAACCTGCAATAGGTTCGTGGGGAAAACTACTTGCAAAAGTAAATGACAGACAAGCAGCTGAAGCAGTATTAAACCATAAAAAAAATCTTGGTACATATCATCATTCAGTATTTTATATTCAGGAATATATTGAAAAACCTGGGCGTGATATTAGAGCCTTTGTTATTGGGGATAAGGTATATGCAGTGTACAGAAAATCAGACCATTGGATTACTCACATAAACAAAGGTGCAAAAATACAGAAATGTCCAGTAACAGATAAAATAAGAAAACTAGCACTTAGCGCAAAAAAAGCAGTCAGAGGAGATTTTGTATGTGTGGATATATTAGAGTCTAAATCTGGGTTAAAAGTACTTGAAGTTGATTATACTCCTGAGTTTAGCCAATATTTTCCACATTTAGATGAAAAAATTATTGATGATGTTATTAACTATTTAGAGGTGCAAAAATGAAAATAGGAATAATCTGTTCTAGAGTTAGACCAGAAGAAAAACTATTGTTTCAAGCAGTCAGAAAAAAAAATCTTGAACTTGTCAGATATGATGATCGTAATCTTATATTTGAACTTGAAAATGCACCTAAGTTTGAAGCAGACATCTTACTTGACAGAAGTATTAACTTTTCAAGGTCACGACATATAACAAAGATTTTGTGTGACAGGTCAATTAACATAATTAACAAAGCAGAAGTAGTTAGGACATGTGGAGACAAAATTCTCACAACACTGGCCCTTGAAAAAAATAATGTTCCAACAGTAAAAGTAAAAGTTGCTTTTTCAAGAAAAAGTGCAATGAAAGCTATTGAACAATTTGGATATCCTGTTGTGCTAAAACCTGCAGTAGGTTCTTGGGGTAGACTCTTATCAAAAATAGATAATAAATCTGCAGCAGAAACAATTCTTGAGCACAAGCAGGTATTAGGTTCATACCACCATTCAGTCTTTTTTATCAATGAGTTTGTTGAAAAACCGGGCAGAGATATTAGGGCGTTTGTGGTGGGTGATGAAACAATAGGTGCTATATACAGATCATCAAAGCATTGGATAACAAATACTGCAAGAGGAGGCAGAGCTACTAATTGCCCAGTAACAGATGAAATAAATGAAATCTGTTTAAAAACAGCAAAAGCCTTAGGTGGGGGGATATTGGCTTTAGATCTATTTGAAACAGATAAAGGTTTAATAGTAAATGAAGTAAATCACACAATGGAATTTAGAAATAGTATTAAAACAACCGGAGTAAACATTCCAGAAAAAATGATTGAATATCTGGTAGAGGAGGCAAAAAAATGAAAGTAAGTGTTGTTGGAGCATCAGGTTATATTGGAGGAGAAGCAGTAAGGTTATTAATGACACATCCAAAAGTTCAGCCTAATCAAATCACATCAGAAAGATTTGCAGGTAAATTTGTGCAAGCAGTACATCCTAATTTAAGAGGCTCAAGTCTAAAATTTTCAAGTATAAATGACCTTGAAGAAACTGATGTTTTATTTTTGGCTCTTCCTCATGGAGTCTCTATGGAAAAAATAAAAGACCTGGAAAAAAAAGCTGGTAAAATAATTGATTTGAGCGGGGATTTCAGACTCAGAGATCCAGAAGATTATAAAAAATGGTATAAACATCCTCACCCAAATCCTGAATATCTTAAGAGATTTGTGTATGGGAATGCAGAACTGCACAGAAAAGAGATTAGGGAATCTAATCTTGTTGCTGGAACAGGTTGCCTTGCAACTGCAACAATTATGGGCTTATATCCCTTATTTAAGAACAATCTTGTTAAAGATCAAGTGATAGTAGAAGCAAAAGTTGGAAGCTCAGCATCAGGAAACAAACCTAACTTGTCAACACATCATTCAGAAAGATCTAATGTGATAAGGTCATTTAAGCCAACAGGACACAGACATACTGCAGAGATAATTCAGGAGTTAA
The DNA here is from genome assembly GCA_018263355.1 of Candidatus Woesearchaeota archaeon. GTDB lineage: Archaea > Nanobdellota > Nanobdellia > Woesearchaeales > JAGVZT01 > JAANXH01. The sequence goes on along the minus strand of JAANXH010000043.1, from coordinate 49,552 downwards.
GTTTTAATAGTAAACCTCAAGTACATTTTTCTGGAACAGCAGTTGAACTAGTAAGAGGTATTTTAGCAACATCTCATGTTTTTCTAAAAAAAGGATTTACAAAAAAAGATATCTGGAGAATATACAGACAGGAATATAATGATGAGCCATTTGTTAGAATTGTAAAAAAATCAAGAGGAGTTTATAGATATCCTGAGCCAAAAATTCTTGCAGGCACTAATTTTGTGGAAGTAGGATTTGAACTAGATCCTAACTCTAACAGATTAGTTGTGATGAGTGCAATAGACAATTTAATGAAAGGAGGAGCAGGACAAGCAGTTCAGTCAATGAATATAATGTGTGGGTTTGAGGAAACAACAGGATTAGAATTTTTAGGATTACATCCAGTATAGGTTTAAAATGTGCAGATTACTAGTAATAAAATCAGAAAAAGAAATTGAGATTTCTTCTGCTCTAACTAGATTTGCAGATAAATGCAGGCAAAGCAAAGAATATCAGGGTCATGGCTGGGGATGTGCTTATTTAGACAATGGTTGGAGATCTTATAAAAACATTAATCCAATCTGGGAAGAAGATTTTGAAAAATTTGGATCAACAAAAATTTTGCTGGCACATGCAAGAAGTGCATTTGAGGATAAAGATATAGTAATTGAAAACAATATGCCATTTCAAAACCACAATCAAATATTTATCTTTAACGGAGAATTACAAGGAGTAAGAATTAGACAAAAGGGGAGAATTGGTGCAGAAAAAATATTTAACTATATCCAACGATTTCATAAAGGAGACCTAAAACAAGCAATATCTAAAGCAGTAAAGATAATTAGAAAGAGAACAAAATATGTAAAGGCAATGAACTTTATCATACTTGACAAAACAGACGACAATATTTACTTGTCAGTAAACTTTAATGAAAGACCAGAATATTTTACAATGTATGAGAGCAAAGAAAATGGATTGCAATTATGCTCAATCAAACTTGATGACAGTTTTGATAAAATACCAAATAATCTTGTGAGGTGCTATAAATGATAATTGTCAAAATTGGAGGAGGAGATAAAATAAACATAGAAGGAACAATAAAAGATCTTGCTAAGTTAGATGAAAAATTCATAATTGTACACGGAGCAAATGCACTTAGAGATGAGATTGGGGAGCAGCTTGGAAAGCCTAAAAAAACAATTACCTCTGCATCTGGTTACTCAAGTGTTTTTTCAGATAAAGATGCTTTGGATGTAATGATGATGGCTTACTCTGGCCTGAGAAATAAAAGAATTGTAGAGTTATGCCAGCAAAACAATATCAATGCAATAGGATTAACTGGTCTGGACGGAAAACTAATTCAAGGTAAAAGAAACAGAGGCATAAGAGTAAAAAAAGACAATAAATTGAAGATTGTAAGAGATTTTTCAGGAAAACCAAGGAAAGCAAACAAAAAATTGCTAGAACTTCTGCTTAATAATGGTTTTGTTCCTGTAATTACTGTTCCAATAATTGATGAAAAGGCATTTGCAATAAATTCTGAAAATGACAATATTGTAAGGGTTATTCATAATGAGATTAGAGCTGACAAAATTATTCAGTTAATTGAAGCACCAGGATTTTTAGATGATCTAAATGATCCAAGTTCCCTAGTAGAAGAGATTTGTGCAAAGGAACTAGATCAAAGATTAGAGCAGGTAAAAGGAAGAATGAAAAGGAAAATTTTGGCTATCAAAAAACTATTTGAATCAGCTCCGACAGAAGTTATTATTACAGATGGTAGGATTGAAAATCCAATAACAAATGCAAATGGGACGGTGATAAGATGAATGAAAATATGGCTCCAACTTATATGACTAGAGGTCTTGATATTGAAAGGGGGAAAGGAATTTATGTATATGACACACAGGGGAAAAAATATTTAGACTTAATGACTAATTATGGTGTAAATATCATTGGACATGCAAACAATGCAGTTAATAAGGCAGTAAATACACAGATTCAAAATCTAACAAGCCTGCATTGCAGTTTTGAAAATAAAACTAGGCAGAAATTTGCACAAAAATTAATAGAGATTACTCCCAAAAATTTAACAAAGGTATATCTTTCAAATTCAGGTACTGAGTCAGTTGAAGCTGCAATAAAGTTTGTGTGGGCTTACTCAAAAAATAGAAAGATTATTACAGCAAAACTTGGATATCATGGTAAGACTTTAGGAGCACTTTCAGCAACAACTTCAAGTCCAAAATATCAAAAACCTTTCAAACCATTATTTACAGAATTTGAACCAATATCTTACAACAATATTGAGCAACTAAAACTGGCTGTAAACAAAAAAACAGCAGCAGTATTATTAGAACCAATTCAGGGAGAGTCGGGAATTAGACCTGCAACCAAAGAGTTTTTGAAATGCGCCAGGGATTTATGTGATGATAATGATGCTTTACTGGTTTTTGATGAGGTACAAACAGGACTTAGAACTGGAAACTGGACTGCTTCCCAACTATATGGCATTAAACCAGATATAATGTGCATGGCAAAAAGTCTTGCAAATGGTGTTCCAATTGGAGTTACATTAATCTCACAAAAAGTTTCGGAAAAATTATCAAAAGGAATGCACTCATGCACTTTTGGAGGAAATCCATTAGCATGTGCAGCAGGATCTGCAACCATTAATTTTATTGAAGAGAATAATCTGCTGGAGCATTCAAAACAAATGGGAGATTATTTTATAGAACAATTATCACAGATTGAAAGTCCAACAATAAGAGAGGCAAGAGGAAGAGGGTTGATGATTGCTTTGGATCTTAGAAAGAGACATTCTGCTTATCTGAAGAAATTGCAGGAATTTGGAATTTTAGCAATACCTGCTGCCTCAACAGTTGTTAGGTTTCTACCTCCATTGATAATTGAAAAAGAACATGTTGATACAGCTGTAGATACATTAAAACAAATCTTATAAGATTTTCTTGTCAGAATTAATCTTATCTTCAAGTCCCCAAGAATCATGTCCAGAACCCTGAAAATTTACTCTGACAAAATTTTTCTTACCACAATTCTTGCAGCAAAATGACTTATAATGATGTTCACAGTTCCATTCAGAGACCCATCTCTTCTCTGCCTCTTCACTACAATATAGGCATTCCATATTCTGTTTAATCAAATGATCCTTCATTCACGCATCGCTTCATCCAATCAATGTATTTTTTGTTTGCGTTAGCTTTCCAGTAAGTAATACAAGGAATATCATAACTGTGTGATCTTTCAACTTCTTGTTTTACAGATTCATATTTTTCTTGTGTGGTCTTTGCAATCATAGCAAATTCCTGTTTTGTCTTAATCTGGTTTTTCCACCAATAACTTGAGTCAAAACTGTAAATATTAGAACATGCAATTAATTTTTTTTCAAGAAGCACCCTAGAAACAGATTGAGCCTCTTTTTTATCAGGAAAAGTAATGTAAATTACAATCATCTTTAATCTGCAGAATCCGTGGGGTTTTAAAAAGTTTACTGTACACTATAATGTGAAAAATAATTTTTTTCGTATTTTTCGAAAACTTTTCGGAAAAAAGACCTTAAGATATTTTTAACATAAATGTGAAAACTATCTTATGAAAATTCTAAGACAAATCAGAAGAAAAGATCACCTTGAATCAAGACTAGCAAGATCACATAAAGATGATGATTTTAGTGTACTAATCAGAGTAAAAAACGGACACCAAGAAAAAATTGCTCAAGTATTAGACAACTATGGTAAAATAGACCACATATATGAATTAATTCCTTATGTGAGTGTCACACTATCTGCCGGACATGTTAGACAAATATCCTCTCAACTTAATTCACAGAATCTAAAAAAAGATCTTTCATCAATAACCTCATTAGATGTTGTAGCAAAAGTTTCAAAAGTTCCTGCCAAATCTCACAAACCGGATATCTACCATAGCCTTGAATTTAGCAGTTTGTGGAACTTAAATAATATTGGTGTGTATCAAGCACATAAAATAAGTACTGGTGCAAATGTATCAATAGGTATTATTGACACAGGAATTGATTATAATCATCCGGAACTAAGCTCAAGATTTGGAAAATCAAAAGGTGTAGACATAGTAATTCCTGGTACAAACCCTATGGATGAAGAAGGACATGGAACTCATGTTGCTGCAACCAGCTGCTCTCAAAGCTATGGGGTCAGTCTGGACTCAAGACTATATGCAGTTAGAGTTTTAGATGATATGGGATTTGGATCAGAAGCAGATGTTATAGCAGGTGTTGAGTGGGGTATTAAAAACAATATTGATGTTATGAACATGAGTCTGGGATCAAGAAATGCATCCTTAGCATATGAAGAAATCTGTGCTTTAGCTTATAATAACGGGCATTTCTTAGTAGCAGCAGCAGGCAATGAAAGTTATGGTCCTTCATACCCAGCATCTTTTGATGAATCAGTAATTGCAGTTGCTGCAGTTGACCAAGCAAATAAACATGCACAATTTAGCAATATTTGGGAAACTAATGACATTTCAGCTCCAGGAGTTGATATAATGTCTTGTTATCCAGGAGGAGGATCAGCAATATTGAGTGGAACTTCCATGGCAACTCCTCATATAACGGGAACCTTGGCTTTGGCACTTGCTTTGAACAAAACAGGGGATCTAGAGCAGATTATGCAAGGGTGTGCAGATCATTTAGAGTCAGATAGAAATTATGAAAATAAATGGATTTTTGGAGCAGGACTAGTTAGAGCAGACAGTCTATTAGAAAACATAGTTAATAATCCTATGTTTAGAAAAACACTATATAATAGGTTGTGATTAGTCAGATAAAAATAATATTTTAAACCAAACAAAAATATAAATCCCATTTAGTTTTACACTTATCTATTGTATCTTTTCTGTATTGAATCTTTAAAGAGGGTTTTGGTTATCAAAAAGTTTTTAATGGTTTATAAATTCAAAGATCTAATAATAATATTTGATTGGTGATTTAATTGGCAAAGGAAAAAAAGAGAATATATTTTGTCACTGGAAACAAAAATAAAGTAAGGATTTTTCAAGAGGTTTTAAATCCAAATTATGAAGTAGTTCCCATCACTCCTGTTAAACCCATAAAAGAATTAGAATCTAAGTCTGTTCAAAAGGTTGTGGTAGATAAACTAAATAAAGCAGTTAAACAATTTGCAGATAAGAGTGGTTTCTTTTTTGTAACTGATGTGGGATTTTACATTAATCAATTGAATGGAAAGCCGGGAGGATTAATAAAAAGATATACAAACAGAAAATTTAATGGTGATTTTGCAGGTTGGTGTGATTACCTTAATCCAGATAAAAAAAGAGATGCTCATATCCAAGTGATTATAGCTGGAAAAACGCAACATAGCAAAAAAGTTATAGTGGACCATAAAGTTATAGGTAGTATTCCCAAAAAACCAAAAAATGGAGTATACGGATTTGACTGGGATTGTATCTTTGTTCCTAAGCTTGTGGCAAAAAAGTATCAAGGAAAATCATTTGCTCAGATCCCCACAAATATAAAAATGGAAATATTAAGAAAACCTGTAATCAAAAAGTTTAAACAAAGGTTAGATAATTTACTATAATGAAATGTACAAGAGTATTAACAAGATGAAATATGCAATAATTGTATCTGAAAAAGACTTAGCAGGAATGAATATAAAAAAAACATTACTAGATCTTTATTCATTTGAAAAAAAAGGAGTATTTGAATCAGAACCTGTTTATGAACTAGAAAATACCAAGTTATATACTACACAAAAAGATTCTGTATATTGTGAAAATATGGATATGCAAATCAAAGCAGATATGTTTATTTTTGCAACAAAACATGAATCTAAATCAGGTATTCCTAGCTTAAGTGTGCACACACAGGGTAATTGGGGAAGTGCAGATTTTGGTGGAAAAAAATCTCAATTAGCGGTGAGTCCTGCAAATTATTTGAAAAAAGGGCTGATAAAACTGCAAAATCTTGCAAAGAACACAGATTATGACATAATCCAAGAATGTACGCATCACGGGCCATACTTGCAAAAACCTTCTATGTTTATTGAGATTGGCTCTTCAAAACAAAGATGGACTGACAAAAATGCATCAAACATAATTGCAGAAACTATTCATTCTATTATCACCTCAGATATTCCTAAATACAGAACTGCAGTAGGAATAGGTGGCTTGCACCACACACCAAACTTTAAAAAAATAATTCTAGATTCAGATATTGCCATTGGTCATGTATGCCCAAAGTATATGGTCAAAAACCTTACTCTTGAAATGATAAAACAGGCAATGGACAGAACTATTCCTAAATCAGAGCTGATTATTCTAGATTGGAAAGGTCTTAGTGGTCACAAAGACAAGATAAAAAGATTAATGAAAAAGATTGATGTTGAAATTAAAAGGACAAAGGAATTCTAAGGTTTCCAAACCCGATTTACTTTTTCCTTTTTTTCCCATGTATTAAGAAACTTTTTGACCTTTTTTGGAAATATTGTACCATTTGTAGTTGTATTGATAAGTTTGTTTAACTTATTTCTTAATTTTTTACTAAGATCCTTGTAAATACTAAGATCAGCATAAACAAGATCATTTTCAATTCTCCAAAATGCATTAGTACCTGAAGGGGCAAGTACAATATATCCCCTTTTTCCTTGAATAAGATTTGAGTAAGTATTCATTCCCTTAAAAACCCTTTTTGGATTAACATAATATACTCCTCCAGTATGCATACTTGGGTCAACAACTAATAATTCATTTCCTTCAACAGCTACAACCACAGAATAATGGGCAGTTTTTGCTTTTGGAAATAAAAAGTTTTTCTTATAGTCAATAATAACTAATGCACCCTGATCAAGCCAGGTTTTAATTTCTCTATGTAAATCCAGTATATAATTGTAGTCAATCCATTTTCCCTTTACTTTATTTTTAGTGAGTTTTTCTAAAACTTTGATCAATGTTTTAGGGTGGGTTCCAACACCTGTTTTTGTTTTACACATCTCACCAATTTTTAATTGGTCAGCTTTGTGGCCAAAAATATTTAAGATAATCTCTGCAGAAGCAGGACCGCAATAACTCGGACGCTGTTCAACAAAATACTTTTTTATTTTTGGCAGAGATTTTAACTCTGGGATTTTTTCTTCAAACTCAAGTTCAGCATGTGTCATTAATTTATTAGGTATCCAAAGGACTTTTTTACCTTTTTTTATTGTGGTTGCTGCCTTGGTAATGTTTTCAATTTCTCCTTTAAATTTTTTATACTTAATGCTTCTTCCAACCTTAAAAAAAGGAATACTTCTCAAAAACAAACCTGCAAAAAGATTTTCTACAAACCATTTTAGACCAATAAAAATAAATAACACTAATAAAATAAATGATGCATACAAAACAATCCTAAGAAAAGTAGTAAAAGGTGTAAAGTCAATACCTACCATTCTAAGCAGGATCTCAAGCAGAACTAAATGAAGTGTAATCTTAACAATCCATATTATTACTCCAAGCAAGTGCCCTAAATTATACAAATCCATATACTTATCAAGACCCACTGATTTGAAAAATGACTTTAAGATAAAAATAAAAAACTCAATAATGGTCACCCCTAGGACTAAAACTAAAATAACCGACAAAATCTCTGGAACTAAGTCATAAGTTAACTTAAGATGTTCAACAATCGAAACTCTAAGATATACTAAAGCAGAAATAATAGTTAGACTCATAATAACATATTTGATAAACTTTAGTAAAGGCTCTTTTTCCTCGTGTAATTTAATAGACTCCTTTCCTCTGATTGCCCTGTACAGTGCATGGATAATTTTAGTTGAAAATCTAGCAAATATAAACCCAATTAACAGAATTAAAAAAGTTATAATTAACTGTTTTGTAGTCCCACTACTAAATATACCCCAAACCAAAGACATTACAGCCATATTTATATGGAGTATATACACATATAAAAAGTTTTTCTTTGATAAGTCCTATCTGATATTGTACACAAACCTTTTAAACACATATGCAATACTTTAGATTATGGGTTACAAATACTTAGAACATGAAGCAGATGTTGGAATCCAAGCCTTTGGAAACACAGTAAAGAAGGCATTTGAGGATGGAGCCAAGGCAATGTTTAATGTGATGATTGATTTAGACCAAGTAGAACACAAAAAAGAAGTAGAAATAAACTGCAAAGCAGACAATCTCCCTGCCTTGTTTATTGAATGGTTAAATGAATTACTAGCTCAAATGGATATTAGTATTATGTTTTTTTCAGATTTTAAAGTAAAAATAATAGAAGACAAAGGATTTTCTTTAATTGGACAAGCAATAGGAGAGAAAATTAATCTTGACAAGCACGAGACTAAAACAGAAGTCAAGGCAGCGACATACTCAGGTTTAGATTATAAATATGAAGGCAAACAACATTATTTTGAATGTTTACTAGATGTGTAGGTGATAAAAATGCAAGAGGTAAAAAAAGTTAAAGATTATGTGTGGGAAATCCCAAAACAAGGTGATATGAGAGTTCCGGGTAGAATATATGCTAACAGGCAGATAATTGATCATCTTTTAGCAGATGTTAAAGCAGGCAAAAAATGGAATGCCTTTAATCAAATTAAAAATGTTGCAAGCTTACCAGGAATCCAGGAATTTTCACTGGCTATGTCTGATGTTCATCCAGGATATGGTTTTCCAATTGGTGGTGTTGGTGCATTTGACATGCAAGAAGGAGTAATAAGTGTTGCAGGAGTTGGTTTTGATATTAATTGTGGTGTTAGAACCTTAAAAACACAACTTACTAAAAAGGATGTTGAAAAAGTAAAGAAAAAGTTAGCTGACTCACTATTTAACACAGTTCCAGCAGGAATAGGCTCAAAAGGAAATTTAAAATTAGATATGAAGCAAATTGATCAGGTATTAATGCAGGGAGCTGAATATGTTGTTGGTAGGGGATATGGAAATAAAAATGATCTTGAGTATATGGAAGAAAACGGTAGGGTTAAAGGAGCAGATCCTTCAAAAGTAAGTAACAAAGCTAAACAAAGACAATTTAGGCAAGTAGGAACCTTGGGCTCAGGTAATCATTATCTAGAAGTCCAATATGTGGATGAGATTTATGATGAAAAAGCTGCTAACGCTTATGGTTTGTTTAAAGACCAAATTCTTGTAAGTATTCATTGTGGCTCAAGAGCACTTGGCCATCAAATTGGAACAGACTACTTAAAAAAATTAGAAGCAGCAAGCAAAAAATACAATATTCCAATAAGAGAAAAGGAACTTGTATGCGCTCCGATTCAAAGTGATGAAGGAAGAGCATATTTTTCTGCAGTTAAAGCAGGAATCAATTGTGCATTTGCAAACAGACAAATGATAACTCATCTAACAAGAAAAGCATTCAAAGCAATCAATGTAAATCCAGATGAAATTCAAACTTTTTATGAAATTGGCCACAATAATGTGAAAATAGAAAAGCACACAGTTAAATCAAAACAAAAAGAATTATTAGTGCACAGAAAAGGAGCAACCCGTGCATTTGGTCCGGGCAGAGAGGAAATCCCAAAAGCATACAGACAAATTGGTCAGCCAGTATTAGTTGGAGGAACAATGGGAACATCTTCTTACATACTTCATGGAACAGATACAGGGATGAGGGAGACTTTTGGAAGCGCTATTCATGGTGCAGGAAGAGTAATGTCAAGAAATCAGGCTAAAAGACAGTGGAGAGGAAGAGAGCTAGTAAGAAAACTAGCAGAAAAAGGAATTATTATCAGAGGCCATAGTCTAAAAGGGGTTGCAGAAGAAGCACCAGGAGCATACAAAGCAGTAAATATGGTTGTAAATGTAATGCACAACTCAAATGTTGCAAGAAAAGTAGTTAGGGTAAAGCCTTTGATTAGTATAAAAGGTTAATCTTAGAAATTTATTTTTCTTATAGTTCAATTATTTTTCCTTCTTTGCCTACATTAATTACTTTTGTCTTGCCTATCATCTCTTCAAGGCCTTCTGCTTCATGCACATGTGAGCAAAGCAGTAAATCTGGTTTAAACTCATCAATAGCTTTTTTCACACCTTTTGATCCAGGAAAGAACTTTGTCATCTTTTCCATTGTTGAACCAGACGGATGTACATGAGTAACCATAATCTTCTTTTTAACTTTTTCAATACTCTCATGACTTTTTTTGAGCAAATTAAATATCTCTTTTTCTTCTAACTGATGAATTCCAATATTAGCTCCACCACATCCAAAAAACCCAACATCTCCTGCAGTAATAGAATAACCATGTAAATTTGTAGCACCATATAGTCTAGCTAAAAAATCAGTAGTTGCAACACTTTCATGGTTCCCAGGTACAAGTAAAATCTTTTTGTTTTTTTTAACAAAAGGTCCAATAAGATTGTCTGTGGATTGGTCATTATAAGTAATATCTCCACATAAAACAACTAAGTCCACATTTTCTTTTTCAGCCCTTTCAGCTAGTTTTAAAGCTAATCTGGAATCACCATGAATATCCCCAAATGCTAGTATTTTCATCTTAAACCACTTAAATCTGGCTTTATTTAAAAATCTTATTAAGATCTGTGAATTATTTTGGGTTCTTTTTTAGAAAGATCAACTAGTGTAGAAGGTTTACCCTGTTTTTCACCTTCATAAACAATAAAACTCATTGTAGATTTAATCTTTGGGTTAAGATTATCCAAGCAGGTCATAAAATTATCTCCTTTAATATTTGCACTTGTTGTAACAATTGGGGTGTCAAGCTCACTAACTACTTCTCTAAACCAGTGGTCAGGAATTCTAACTCCTATTGTGTTTAAATTATTATTTACTTCTGGGACAACAGCATCTTTATTTTTAAGCGCTAGTATTAAAGTATATGGCCCAGGCAGTTTCTCTATCCATTCCTCTGCTTTATTGCTAACCTTACAATTTTCAAAAATCCAGTCTTTAGATGGTGCAAATACTGAAAAAGGCATAAAATTCCTTTTTTTCACATTTCTTACAGTTTTAACAGCATCTTTATCAATAACACTACATCCGATCCCATATATGGTATCTGTAGGATGAATAAAAACAGCACCTTGTTTTATCTGCTTTACAATTTTCTTTTTGTTAAGCATTACTTCATCTTTTGTAATAACATTCATACATATATGGGAATCAGGCTCTATTTAAATAAATTATGACAATTTTGCTTTCTAACCTGCTGCTGAAAATAAAATAAATTAAAAAAATTAGCTTTTTTTGAGTACTTTTTCCAATCAATATATTCAGGCTGCATCTAAATACCCTCTCATAAAAGCATATTCTCCAGCTGACAGACTATCATCATCAAATACTGTCTTTAGTCCTTGTTTTGAATAAACATCATGCATTTGGACCACCCTTTAAAGACATATTTTTAATTTGCTCAAAAAATAGTTCTGAAATATTGTTCATGTTTTCCATGAAATCACCTCTTAGAATAAGTTGAATCAGGTTTGTTTAAATATCTCACACGATAATGTCCAGTGTCCAGTGCCATTATTATTGTTGTCTAAAATATTATAACTTGAACAAAAGATATATAAATCCGAAATTGAAGTGTAATAAAGAATGAAAAGAGCAAAAATAACAGCTAAAGGCAAGGTGCAGGGAGTCTCATACAGGTTATACATTAAAAAAAAGGCCAATAAATTAGGATTAAAAGGAACAGTAAGAAACAAATCAGATGGCTCTGTTCAGATAATTGCAGAAGGTGAAGAAAAACAAATTGAAAAATTGATTCATGAGGCAAGAAAAGGTTCGTTCTTGGCAAGAGTTGATAATCTTGATATTAAATATGAAAAACCAACTAAGGATTATGATGACTTTCAGGTAGTGTTCTAAAAATCAGTCAGCTTAGTATTATCATAATTAAGTATAGAGGTAGTGCCGTCCTTGCCTCCAGTTTTTTTATTTACAGAAATATATTTTCCTTTCTCAAGCTTTTTGACTTTTCTTTGAAAAGTCTTGTATACAAGCTCTCCCCCATCTTCCTGGTAAACTTTAAATAAGTCCCCAATCTTTTTTCCAGAATTATTTTTTATAATATGAAGAATCTTTCGTGTATCCTCATCAAGATCTTCACTATTCTTAATCTTAAAATCATCAAGCTTACCTATTGCCTTTTTAACATGCTCAAGCTCTACTTTTCTACTAGCGTTTTCCTCTGCAATATTTGCAGCCTCTTTTAACAGATAAAGTCCAGATCTAATATCTTTTAACTGATAGGTTTTATTTGTGATTAGATTTATTGACTCCTCATTAAAAACACCCTCATAAAAACCATGTAAAATCCTTTGTCGAAGTATTCCAGCAGTTTCTTTTAAATCATAAGGTTCAAACTCTTGCATTTCTGCAACTAATCTGGACTTAATCCTAGAATCAAGTTCATTATACCATTTTTTATGGTTAGTGACTAGAATCACACTCTTTCTGTAAATGCTTTCTAGAAAATAATAAAGAAAATCATAGTCCTCAACCTTATCAATCTCATCAAAAACCAAAACTGCAGATTCCTTGTTTAAAAGTTTCACAACAACTTTTAGTAGCTCATCTGTTTTTTTATTATGAGTTAGTCTATAACCTATTAATTCACATATCTGGGTTAAAATTTTATAAGAAGTATTTTTTTGCCAGCAATTAATAAAAATAGGTGTGATCTTGTCAGTTTGTTCTTCGAGTTCTTTTAAAACATGTTTGCAAGCAGCAGTTTTACCAACTCCAGACTTACCATAAATCAAAATATTGCGACCATTTCTTCTTTGAAAAAGTGGCTTGATACAGGCAGCAATTTTACGCTGTTCACCTTCTCTAAAAGGAAGTAATTTTGGTAGATAATCATAATCAAGAGCAACAGGATTCTTAAACAAAGACTCATCAGCTTTTAGCATATCATCAAACATTCCCATATATTTACATAATTAACCAAAGTTTTTAAGGTTTTTGATTAATAAATTGAAAAATCAAATAATCTTATTCATTTTTACAAAAACCTTATATATTAACCAAATAAAAACAAGTGTATGAAAAGAGGTGCACTATTTGTATGTACACTAATTATATTTTTTATTACTATTTTACACATGCAGATAGTACAAGCAAATCTGGGAAGAGAATCTAGTCAGATGACCTTGGATATTTCAATAGATTCCAAACTAGAGGCAGTTGAAACAAGTAGCTCAGCTAGGCTCTCAGAGCTTCAATACAAATTAGTAATATTTCCAAAAGATACAGTCCAACAAACTGTTTTAAAGCAAGATATATTCCCTAAACCAGAATCTGTTGATGATGAGATTACCTTTAAGTGGAATAGTTTTGATGATTTAGTTTTTACAACTAATGTTGATTCAAGAGTTAGAGTAAGAGAATATAATCCTCAAATAAAAACCAAAGTCAGTTTTCCTCTAGATAAGCTTGATCCTTCTCTTGACAAGTATCTTGTTGCAACTGAAAATATTGATTCAGATGATCAAGAAATCGTTGAATTAGCCTCTAGATTAGCCTCAGGACAAGATGATTTAACTTATGTAGCTTTTGAACTGTTTAAATGGGTAGATCACAATGTACAGTACAATATGAGTACAATCACAGCTTCAGCATCCCAGCCAGCATCATGGGTACTTAAAAACAAATACGGAGTATGTGATGAAATTACAACACTGTTTATGGCTCTCTCAAGAAGCCTTGGGATTCCAGCAAGATATGTTAGTGGTGTTGCTTATACTAATTATCATGATATGGATGGGTGGCAATCGCATGGTTGGGCAGAATTGTATTTTCCAGAATATGGATGGGTCCCATTTGATGTAACCTATGGTGAATTTGGCTTTGTAGATCCAAGCCATGTAGTATTTGGGAAAAATCCGGACTCTAATAAAAGTTCTAGCTTTATAATGTGGACAGGCCGTGATGTTCAAATGAGTTCAAATCAGCTTAACATAGAAACAACCTTAATATCTAGATCAAAGGCAGCAGAAGAAGAATTAAAATTTGAGCTAAAACCATTAAGGCATCAAGTGGGCTTTGGTTCATACAATCTTATCAAAGTAAGAGTTGTAAATAATAAGGATTATTATGTTGCAACAAGGCTATTATTTACAGGTTCATCAGGAACAAAATTGATAAGCACACCTAATAAATATGTGTTAGTAAAGCCAAATTCTGAAACAAATGTTTATTGGACACTTAAGGTGGATAAAAACCTTAAAAACAATTATTTGTATGAGATGCCAATAGGAATTACCTCATCACGAGGCACCACAGTATACAGTTCATTTGAATCCTCACAACACTATACATATTATTCACTAGGAGAGATTAACCATATGATTGAGGAATTACAGCAGGAAGACTCACTAGAATACTCAAAAGATGTAAACTTTAAATGTAGAACAGATAATGACCAGTACTATGTTTATGAAAAAGTCTCTGGATTTTGTAACTTAAAAAATACAGGGAATGTAATCTTAAAGAATCTTAAAGTGTGCATTGGTAAATGTCACTCATTTGATATGGGCATTGGAAGATCAGCTCAATTAAATTTTACAATAACCCCAGAAAAACCAGGATTTATCGAACAAACAATTGTGGCTGAAAATACTCAAATAACCAAAACAACTAATATCAACTACACTATCCTTGACAGACCAAAAATCAACATTCAAAAAATTAAATACCCTTCAAATGTTAGTTTTGATACTAATCATAAAATAAATATACATTTGACAAAGAATTCGTCTTCTAATCCTCAAGATGTACAAGTAGTACTAATTGGGGGATTTAAAAGAAAATACAATTATAATAAATTTGAAAACAACAAAGAACTGATATTAGAATTCAATAGTAAGGATTTAAAACCCCAAAATAACACTGTTGAAATAATGGTTCTATATTATGATAAAAATAATATTGAATACTATGAAGAAGAAAAAATAAATATTGAACTTAAAAAATTAACTGTCAAGCAAAATATTCAAAGGCTCTGGACCAAGTTTAAAACGATTTTAGGTATTAATGAAAAACCTAAAAACAAATAATGGTTTTTTAGTTCTAAAACCAATACATTCCATATGCTTTTTTTAAGAAGTTTATCTGAGTCTAGTGTGCCTTGCACAAAACCGTAAAATAAAACTAAACTTGCAATAATCAGAAATTGTGGGCTAAATGAGCCAAAAAATAAGAACAATCCAAGTAACCAATAAGAAATTTTTTGCTTTTCAATTTTTTTTAAAATAAAATAACAAAAACCACCCAGTAAAAATGCAAGAACCATATTTAGGTGATATAAGACAGCTGCAATAATTAAACTAAAAACAAATCTTCGAATAATAATAAAATATTTTTTCCCAGGTTTAAGCTCAATTTCTTTTGCAATAAATGCAAGAATCACACCTAAAAATAATCCTAAAAAACACAATATTGATACTAATATGAATTGAATCATTTTGCGTATTGTTTAATTAACCTAAGCACATCATTTTTAACAGAAGCTGCAAATTGAATAGTCCCAGCAACCTCATGACCACCACCATCTATAGCTCCGTGTTTGAGTTTTTGTCTTAGTTTTTCAATTAGTTCATTAACATCAAAATCATTAAAATTTGTTCTAATTGTTATTGATGAATCATTCACTCCTAAAACTAGGATTTTTTCTTCAAACTGTTTTTCATAATATCTAAACATTAATCCTGTAGATTTGCCTTGAGGAGGATAAGATCCCCTATAGATGTTACTTACATCAATTTGAATAATTTTTTTTTGACTTCCAGAAATCTTACTTAATGCTTTTAGCTTCTCAACTGCTTCATTTTCCAGTTTTTTAATCTCATTTTCAATTAAAAAAGCTTTGACTTTTTGCTCCTTTAGGTCTGAAAGTAATAAATCATGTGTCATTTTAGAATTAGCATTAATATAATAAGCTTGAAAATCAATACACCTTGCAATAGAAGTAATAAGCTTTTTTGAATAACCTTTTTGTTTTGCAACATTAAGATAGCCTTCAATATCCTTTCCTTCTGCCATATCAGCAATACCTGCAATAGCTGGTAAATGATGAACTGGTTGCTTTTTTATAAACCTTGAAATCTCAGCTCCAATCATTCCAGCAGTAAGGTTAGAATCTCCTCCTACCACGTAAGGATTAATAAAAACATCAGTATGCTTCTCAATAATCGCCTTTCCATTTTCAAAAGTAGGCTGGTGATGATCAATAACAATAA
Source organism: Candidatus Woesearchaeota archaeon (assembly GCA_018263355.1). Classification (GTDB taxonomy): domain Archaea; phylum Nanobdellota; class Nanobdellia; order Woesearchaeales; family JAGVZT01; genus JAANXH01. The sequence goes on along the minus strand of JAANXH010000043.1, from coordinate 33,325 downwards.
CCTTAAACCCATAAAGTTTTGCTAGTTTAATAGCAAACAGACTTTGATCTGTACTTCCAAGATCCATAATAAGTAACAAAGGTATCTTTTCATGTGAAATATCTTTTAAGTGATTAGAAATATCCCAGAAAGCGTCTCTGTATTCATAATATGGGGCTCTAGAAGGAGATCTTTTTAAGTAATGCCATTTTTTCCTGCTAATTAGTTTATTATCTATTGCAGTCTCAATAGCAACAGCACCAGTATAACCATCACAATCTGAATGATGCCTGATAATAATAGGATTATTTCCAATACTTTCTTTAATCAATTTCACTGCCTTTTTTATTCTATGGTCTAATTTTTTCAAAGTCTCTGATTCAATTAAATATTTCATTTCCACTCACTATGTCCAAACTGTACTAATAAATCCGCATTCATATTTTTTAATTCCACAGGAATATCACATGCTCCAAAACAGGTTCCAGCCCATAATATAACTTGTGCTCTGGTATTTTTTTCAATTTCTTCTTGTAAGGTCTTAGCTTTAGGTTTTAAACCATCTGAAAGCTGCAAACAGACAATCTTAGCATTTTGTTTGTTAATCTGCTTAATAATCTTTTCAATCTCAAATTCATACTCCATAATATATTAGAACAAGTGCTTTTTTAAAAAGCTTTTCAAAAATCTTCTTGCATTACTTCATCCAATTCGTCATTAGTTATATTTTTCTGGTTTACAACTTCTTCAAATGTTTTCTTTCGGCTTCTTATTGCCTTAAGAACATCTCGGTCAGTTTGTTCATCAAACACATTCTTCACCTTTTAATCTGGATTATAGTCAGTTTTAACCTTTTCAGCTCCTTTTTCTTCATACTTTCTGACAGTTCTTGATTTTACCAGTTCTGACAACTCTGTCATTAAAACCACCTCTAAGTAGTAAAGTAAAACTTCAAGTATATAAATCTTTCTATTTTTACTACTTTAAAATAACAAACAATACAAAAAACCACTGTTTTGGGCTTTAAATACCAACACACACCATAAGGGGGTTGAGTTAAGTTTGATGTGTTTGCCAAAATATATTGTTCGCTTGCCAGTTTGTAAAGAAAATCTGCTGTTCAGAGCCGTACTCATTCCGCTTCGCTACATTCCAAGGTTATAAGCTACACTTCTAACTAATCTCACTCCCCTTTGGTCCGTTCCTGAGTTGCTCTGGCAACCATACTCACTTCATTACATTTCGTTCCTGGGTTGCTCTGGCAACTTATCTCCCACCTAAATGTCGGAAAACAAAGTTTTCTGATCATCATCAGAAATTTAAAATTTCTGAGAGGTGGGAGCTTTTACGCTCTTCACTTTGACAAGCAGATGCATTCGTTCACTTTGTTCACTCGGCAGCTATCTTGCGATAGCTTTTCAGACTCCAGAAGCAAAGCTTATGGATGCCGAACATAGCACGAATATGTAAAGTGACTGCATTATAATGCTACTGACTAAAGCCAGAAATCTAGGATTTATGTGTTAGGAACGCTAGTGAGATAAGCCAGGGGCTGTCGGGAAGCGTAGCTTCCTGAGCATGATCAGGACGAACAGTCCTGACATTTAGACCCAACGCATTCTGAGTGAAATTGTTAGCAAGCAAATTTTAATACCAATTTAGAGAAGACAAACTGTTTTGCATAGCTTCTTACGATTGTTGAGGTCTCGCTCACCAATCAGGTATTGCTTTTGGCTCTCCTCATCAAATTTGACTTTCCATAAGGGAATTATTTATATATTCAGTTTAGTTCCCATTAGTATAATGACAAACAGCAAGTTATTGGATGAATTTGAGCAGGAATTTGATAAAATGAAAAAAGAACTTGGCTTTAAATCTAGTTTTCAAGATCTTGAGAAAATATTTTTTTTAAAAGATTTTATTCAAAATGAAGGATATGTCAGCACTAATCTTTCAAGAATGATATGTCATAGAATCTCAAAAACATTTAATTCCTGGACGTCATATTTGCATGGTTTAGTAATCCCAAACCCAAACTCAATGATGAGTGTCAAAGAAAGCAAGATATTTGAAGATGAGGAAAAACAGAAGATTATTAATTTATTAAATGATATAATGGAACTGGTTTCTCGAAACACACTTATAGGTTTAACAAAGGATAAAAAACTAGAAGCACAGTTTATAGATGATGCAGTAGATTTGTGGAACAATAAGTTAGATCCTAAATTTGTAAAAATAGTAAAAAAAGTAAATACTTCCTGGAAAGAGAAAGCATCAAAATAATACCCAAACCTCTTTTTTATCTTGTAAAAATAAAACTTAATCATAAAACTTATAAGTCAGTTTATTAAAAAAGGATTTGTGAAACTAAAAAAGCTGGTGGACTGGATAAAATGGGAAGAGAGTCAAGGTTATTCAGATAAGCAATTAAAAAAGTATTTGTTAGAAAAAGGTTATCCAAAGGATTATGTCAGAAAAGCAATGAAAAAATCAGATTCTGGCTTGATACACTTTTCTCTTTTAAAATTTATTAAAAGTTTATCCTTACCTGTTATGTTTGCTTTTTTGATTTCGTTTTTATTCATATCTTACTCGTTTAATCAATTGACTAATGGGATAATTGTTTTAATCTTATCTTTGTTATGTGTGGTAATATTTGACATTCTAAACAGGCATCATAGGTCTTTGGTACTGATTTGGAGTATAATCTCTTTTATGATATTAATTTGGGTACAATTCAAATTAGTATTTCTTTTATTTGTTCCTTTTTTTTTAATTGCACTGATTCCTGTAGCATTTTATTATTTTAAATCAAACAAAAGCTATTTGTTTGAATCTGTGTATTTAGTATTTTTTATATCTGTTGTCTTGACCGAAATGGTTATTCTCTTGATTTTATTATTCTTTTCATATGTAATTGTTCCTTTAATTAGTCCTTATACCTTGATTACATTAATTTTGATCTCAATACCTGTCTTCTTGCTACTTGCATTTTCCTACTTATTCATATCAACAAAACTGCTAAAAAGAGTCTTTGGCAAGCTAGATTATAATGCTTACTTTAGGTTCAAACATTTTCCATTTAGAATTTTGAACATATTTTCAAGTAAAAAACCAAATGTTCATAAATCAATAAATATCAGTACTTTTGGATTGGGTCTAATTCTTTTTGTTGCAGCCGTTGTGGCATTAGCAATTTTTGGAATGTATTATGCTCAAGAACTTTCACGTTTATCTGAGAATAATGGTGATTACTTGTATCTACACAGATATGACTATATCCTGCAACAAAAAGGTTATGTTAAATTTGACAAATATACTGTTCAGTCATACTCTGTGTCAGGCATGTTACCAGAATTTAGTAATGACAAACTGGGCAGTATTTATGGTAATTGCAATGTTAACTTAGAATGTCAAAAAATTGAATTCAACAAGAATCTTCCACTGTATTCACAACTACCCAAAAAAAAAGAAGGGAATATTATTGTTGCATTTAGTTATATTGAAAATAACACAAAGATAGATTTATTTATTTTACCACAATTAACCAAAGAAGAAATTCTATCACGTGATATGATTGAAACACCAGACTTGCGGAATCTGTTGGTTGTAAAGGAGCTTAATAATCTTCATAAAGAAGGTTTGAAAGGATTTATGGTATATGAACAAGAAGCTAAATTATTTAGAAATCTAAATGCTTATGATAAAATTGTATATTTTTTTACTGGAGAACTGGAACAGAATATTATTGCTATTGCAAGAAAAGCACAAAAAAATACTATAAAAACTCGGTTTGCTCATACAAACACAGATATTGCACTGCTTGAGCATCGTGCTATAATCTTTAATCAGAATAACAATTCAATTTTTTATGATGGACACTCTAATTTGAAAGATCACAAAAAACAGCTTGAATTAAATATTAAGCTATTATCAGAAATCGATGCAAGTTTAAAAACAGATGACAAAAGATATTCAGGTTTTTTCACTGATTATAGAAAAGGAGATTCACTAAATGAAAAAATGCAAAATAGAATCCTGCGTGGTTTAAAGCGAGTCCAATTATGGGAAGAATTTAGTTCTAACTCCTGGTGGAATGCAAATGAAGAAAAAATATCTAATGATTTTTTTAAATTCAATAACAATGAAAACAGAATTAGCAGAACCTTGAGACTAAAGTGTTATGAGCTGTATTTAGCTGAAAAAATAGGGAGAAAGGCTCGGGATCTAAAACCAACTGAAGCCAAAAGGGTCAGTAAGCAAATAGTTAAGATTACAAGATACCCTCATTATTGTAGAGATGAATCTTGTCGTCTGAAGTATTCTAATTTTACAAAAAAATACTGCACTTATATAGGGGATGAGGAAAAAGAATTGGAGTGCTATAGGAAATAGCTTATATACAATGCTCACAGTCCTGATTACATTCTAACTGATCCTTGTTTTCATAATCAATATTAAGTGGGAGTACAAAATCTTTAGCAGTTGAAATCACAATATTTAACTGTACATCTTTTACCTTGGAATTTCCCCTTAAATGATGATTTACTATTCCTTCTAATCTTTTCAGGTCAGTAGCCATAAACAATAATGTTAAATTATGTTGACCAGAAGTAATTAGGGCATTAAGAAAAAAAGGACAATCCTTAAACTCACTGATAATAGCAGCTGTATCTGTACTATTTACCTGTACCAAACCAAGGCTTAAATCAACAACCCTGAAATTCACTCCATTAATACTTTGAAGAATTCCCTTGTTTTCAAGTTTTTTTAATCTTGCACCAACAGAAGGCTGTGAAAGTTTTATTTTTTTACCTATCTCTTCTTGTGAAACATTTGGGTTTTGCTGCAGCATTGATATAATTACATTATCTCTCTTATCTAAATTCAGTTTTTTTTTGAGCCCTATTTTTTTGTCAAATTCTTGAATTCTTAAAAAAGTTTTATTTTTTTTGACCATAATTTATATAAAAAAGCTTCTCATATAAATATTTTACCTATATTTAATAGGTCAATAACGAACTAAACTTATATTATATCTGGGTTACTTTTATATATCTTTCATTGTTAATATATCATAAGATGATAAAAAATATGATTATGGCAGATCTGATAAAAAAATATCCTAAGTCTGTGCAAATACTATCTGAATATGGTATTCCATGTATGGGCTGTTGTATTGCAACATGGGAAACAGTTGAGCAATGCGCAAAATCATATGAAATTGATATTGACAAATTAACAACTGAACTATCAACATTAATACATAAAACAAACTTTGAGGTGATTATAAATGAAACAAAAAATTCAATGCAATAAAGGAAAATGTATAGATCAAACAGAGATAATAACAAAAATGGACAAAGTATTTGACAGAGATCCAATAATAAATGAAATTGACAAAGAGTTATTTCAAAAAATGGTATATTATTAAATAATATTAGATAAGTAAAAGTATCTGTAGGTTAGCACCTTTTTCCTGCAGGACTTTTATGTGGAGGTGAATCAAATGGCTAAAATAAAAAAATTAGATTATGCATACGATGCATTAGAACCATATATAGATGAGAAAACAATGAGGATACATCATTCTAAGCATCACCAGGGTTATTTCAACAAGTTTAACAAAGCTTTGGAAAACAATCCTGAACTGCAAAAAAAAGAAGTGGTGGAATTAATAAAAAATCTAGATCAGGTTCCACAAGAGATTAAAACAACTGTGAGAAGAGCAGGAGGAGGACATTTAAACCACTCTATGTTCTGGAAAATTCTAAAAAAAGATCAGGAATTTACAGGAAAAACCGCTGAAATGATTAAAGATCAGTTTGGTAGTTTTGATAAATTCAAACAAGAGTTTACAAAGGTAGCACTAAGCAGATTTGGAAGTGGGTGGGCATGGCTTGTTTTAGATAAAGATAAGCTAAAGGTAATGAACACTCCAAACCAAGACAATCCATTAACAAAAGGGCTAAAACCTTTGTTATTGCTTGATGTTTGGGAACATGCATATTACCTTAACTATCAAAACAAAAGAGCAGAATATGTTGAGAATTTCTTTAAGATAATCAACTGGCAAGCAGTTGATAAAAATCTTGAAAAATGGCAACAATAATTGCAAACGAAAAAGAGATAGAAGTCAAAGATAACAGTAAAATCACCCCAGTTTGTGAAAAATTGGGAGTTGTCTTTGGCTGCTACTCAGGTTTTTATGGCTCATGTAAAATCAATGTGCTTGAGGGAGCAGAAAACCTAAATAAATTAACAAAAAAAGAAATGGATATGGATAATAACCAAAGATTAGCATGTCAATGCAAAATAAAACAAGGAAAGATTAAGATAGAATTTTGAGGTGGAAAAAATGATTAAAATAGGAGATAAAGCGCCGCAATTTAGAGAGGATGCTTTTGTAAATGGAAAAATAAAAAAAATTGGCTTAGATGATTACAAAGGTAAATGGATAGTATTGTTTTTTTATCCAGCTGACTTTACATTTGTTTGTCCAACAGAATTAGAAGAATTAGCAAACAGATATGAAGATTTCAAAAAATTAGATGCAGAAGTCATAAGTGTAAGTACAGATACAGCCTTTGTACACAAAGCATGGCATGAAAATTCAGAGGCTATAGCCAAGATAAAATATCCTATGCTTGCAGACCCAGCAACAAGGGTCACAAAAGCGTATGACACATTAATTCAAAATGAGGGTTTAAGTATTAGAGCAACATTTATTATAGACCCTGAGCAGAATATAAGAGCATTTGAGTTTCATGATAATGGTATGGGAAGGAGCATACCAGAGATTCTTAGGAAAATAAAAGCTGCAAAATTCATTAGCAAACATTCAGGATCTGTATGCCCTGTAAATTGGGAGCCAGGACAAGATACAATAAAAACTGATTAAAGGAGGTCAAAATGAACAAAAAAGTATTAGAAGAGTTAAACAATCAGATAAACGAAGAATTAGCATCAGCTTATATTTATCTATCCATGTCTGCTTATTTTGAATCCCTTAGTTTAAGTGGATTTGGACACTGGATGAGAAAACAAGCAGATGAAGAAATAGAGCATGCAATGAAAATATTCAGTTATATTAATGAGAGAGGAGCCAGAGTGAAACTTGCAGAGATAAAAAAACCAAATTTCAAATGGGATAATCCATTAGAGACAATGAAAGCTGCTTATAATCATGAGCTGCATATTTCAAAAAGAATTAATTTTCTAGTTGATTTAGCACGAGAACAAAAAGACCATGCAACTGAAAACTTTTTGCAATGGTTTGTAGAAGAACAAGTTGAAGAAGAAGCTTCTGCAGATGAGATAGTGCAAAAATTAAAAATGGTTGGACAGACGAAACCTGCATTAATGGTTTTAGATAGGAGATTAAGTAAAAGAAAGTGAGATTAGTTGCTAGAGCAACTCACGAACGAAGCAAAGCGAAGTGAGATTAGTTGCTAGAGCAACTCAGGAACTGAATGTAATGGGGTGAAATCATGAAGGAAGCATGCACAAAAGTAGGGGAAAAATTAATATGTACAGTATGTAAATGTAATGAAGAGAAGTGTGAATGTGAAGTATTCACAAGGAGGTAAAAATGGCAAAAGTTAAAGTTTTTTCAACACCAACCTGTCCTTGGTGCACTAAAGCAAAAGATTACTTCAAAGAAAAAAAAATAGAATTTGAAGCAAAGAATGTGGCAGAAGATCTAGAAGCTAGAAAAGAAATGGTTGAAAAATCAGGACAAATGGGAGTTCCAGTTATTATGATAGATGATGAAGTAATAGTTGGTTTTAATAAATCCAAAATCGACCAGCTGCTTAAACTTGATTAAGACAAATGTATGACACAATAATAATTGGGGCTGGTATGGCTGGAATGACTGCAGCCATATATGCTTCCAGAAAGAGAATGAAGTATGAAATACTGGCAAAAGAATTTGGTGGCCAGTTCATGATTAGTGGTGAGATTCTTAATTATCCAGGTATTGTTGAAACTACAGGTACAGAGCTTAGTAAAACCATGCAAAAACAAATGCAGGTAAATAACATAAAAGTCAAAGAAGAATATGTTAAGCAAATAAAAAAACAAGACAATCATTTTATTGTTATTGGTGAAAATCAGCAATATGAAACAAAAACAGTGATAATTGCAACAGGCTCAAGACCAAGAAAGCTAAATGTGCCTGGAGAAAAAGAATTTACAAATAAGGGAGTAACATACTGCTCTATTTGTGATGGACCATTATTTTCAGGAATGGATGTTGCAGTTATTGGAGGGGGAGATTCTGCAATGGAAGCAGTTGATTTTTTAAAAGATATTGCATCCAAAATCTACTTAATTGTTAAAGCTGATAAATTAAAAGGTCATGAGTATTTAATTGAGAATATCAAATCAAATGACAAAGTAAAAATTATCTACAATGCACAAACAACAGAGATAATAGGAAGTAAACTAGTTAATGGTTTAAAATATAAAAAACAAGGCAAGGAAAAATCAATTAATGTTCAAGGTGTGATAATAGAAATTGGAAGAAATCCCAGCACAGATTTTGTTAAAGGGTTTTTGAAATTAGACAAACATGGCCATATACAAATAGACTGTCAAACTCAGACTTCTGTTCCTGGAATTTATGCAGCAGGGGATTGTGCATCAGGTCATGAATATCAATATGTCATTTCTGCAGGCCAAGGTGCAATGGCATTAATTAAAGCAGCCAGATATCTAGCTTCTTTAAAAAAATAATAAACCCTTCCTTAGCTAGGATCAGATACTCTTCCCATAAGTAATATTAGACCAGTCTTTTCATCTTGTATAATAAATAAAAAAGCATGATCTGCATTAAATGTAGTTACTGACCTGTTTGATGTTGTATTTGATTGTATTGGAGCAAATTTAACTGGTGTGATTCCTGTTTCATTGAAATTAATTAAAACTTTATGAAAAATATCATTAATAAAAAGGTTTTTTGAACCATCAATTCCAGAAAAATCTGCATTTTCTGATAATGCATTAGACATACCCATATTTTTCAAAGCTGGAATCATAGATTGGTCAGATTCTAATTCAAATCTGGGAATATATATGTTTATATCTTGTTTTTTCATCATCTGTTTCCATAATTTAAAGTTTTTAGGATTTAGTTTAGACTCAACTTCAGCTAAGCCCTGTTTAGGTAAGATTATATATGTGGATAATGTTTTATTTCCATAAGGTAGTTCAAATATCTGCATATTTGGTGCAAAGTAGGTAAGTACTACTTTATTTTTATATGGTAGTTTAATTATCTGAATATCTTTATTCTCTCCAAATTTAAGATTAGCTTCAATTCCAGTCAAGCTCATCATTGGAACATCTACTTTTGAGTTATCTAGGGTTACAAATTCTTTTTTTGATGTATTTTTTCTATAGATATTATCAGACAAAATAAAATTAAAGTAAATAGCATTGGTTAATACCATTTTGGTTTTTGGTCCAATAGATTTTTCAGGAATAATTTCTTTTATGTACCCACTTGTTTCTCCTTCAATAAATCTATCTAACTTTCTCTTTGTGTTATTTTCAGCAAAATTAACATTCTCAGTTCTACCTCCATAATATCTAACAGATACTTTAGAATATTCATTAGTCAAAGTATAATCCTTTTGAACCCATATAGCATTCGCAGTAGAAATTTCATATTTCTTTCTTTTTCTCAAAGAATTAAATATTTTAGCATAAGCAGGTCTTCTTATATCTTTTTTTGGGAGATACAAAACAGATTGTATTTCTTGAGCAGTTTGTCCTCGAGCACCTTCGTGAGTCATAGCTAAAGCATTTGAGATAACATAAGGTGAGAATAAAATATTTTCATCACTAGATTTATATTCATCATACAAATCAAAAGCAAATTTATTGTTGCCGCTAACAACTTCTTCTATTTTTTCAGCATTAACTCCCCGTGTTCTAGCAACAACTATATTCCCTGTTTTACATCCAACCATAAATAATATTGAAAAAAGTAAGAAGCACAAAATTATTTTATTCATTTTAATAACACCCCTTTTTAGTTATTCTTCCAATAGTAATTCTAATATTAATATATTTCTATTAGTTTTTATTTAGTTATTAGTTATAAATGTTATGAATTTTATTAAAAGATTTGTATTAATTGAATTTGAAAAGCTAGATTTTTAAATCATAAGTACAACTCGTAAATCTTCCGGTAAAGTTACCATAAATCATTTTAAATTCTATATAACAATTTTGTGTATGAAAAAAATAATCTTAATAATACTGCTGATAATACCTTTTGCGTCGGCAAACATAATAATAACTGAAGTTCATTATGATCCAGAACTGTCAGAATCAGATACTGAATTTGTAGAAATCTATAATCCTGGAGAATCTGTAAATATAAGCGACTGGAAACTTAACACCACAAGAGTGCAGGCTGAGATTCCTGAAAATACTTTTTTAGACTCTAACACTTCTTTTCTGATAGCTGATGAAGATGATACACAGGTATGGCTTGAGGAATGGCCAGCGCCAGATCATACAGAAGAAATCAGCCTGCCAAATACAGATTCAGGAGTCCAGTTATTAGATAACTTCAATAATATTGTTGATGCAGTTGGATGGGGTAATTCATTAATATTTGAAGCAGGTCCTGCTATTGATGTTGATGAAGGTTATAGTCTTGCAAGAAATAACCTTATTGATACAGACAATAATAGTTTTGATTTTTCTGAGCAATTACCAATTCCACAAAATTCTAGAGCAAGATTAGGAACAAAAATAGAACTTAATATTAATGTTGAAAGCAATCCTCCAAAAATAGAACAATTTTTAATTTATCCTGATGAGTCTGCTAACCTGGGAATTCAAATTCTTCCAAATCCTGGAAATACAAAATATCTGACAGCACAAGCAAATATTACTGATTTTGACCAGGACATGGAAACACCTGAAATCTGGTTTGATCAAAGTCAATATCAGATGCAAATGCAGCAGGAAATAAACACAACTACTGCCCAATACAGTTTACAAATTCCTCTAAATTATTATTTGAGTTCTGATAATTACTCAGTTAGCCTTTCAGTGGAAGATGCAGCAGGAAATAACATAACAGAAGAAAAACATTTTGAATATTTAGAGATAGCTGCTTTTGAAATTGACACTCCTGAAATCAACTTCAGCGGGAAATCTGGTTCTTATCTTGAGGTGCTGGGAGACCACAACATGACAACACCTAACCCAACAATCAGAAACATAGGAAATACACAGCTTGACTTTGAGATAAGGGCTACTGATCTTAATTCAATATTTGACACAATAGCAGTTGAAAATATGAAATATTCTTTTTTGGACAATGACTTTGAATCAGAGTATGCTGGAGTTTTGAGTAAAAATTCCCAAAGAGTCAATTTAGGACTTAATTATGGATTATCTTCACTGCGAGAGTTAAGCATAGGTTTACAAATACCTCAAAGTGCAACAACAGGCAATTACAATGGAGAAATATATCTTAATGCTGTTGCTTAGCCTGGCAATTTTGCCAGGTGTTTTTGGTCAGTCAATAGGAGTATCTCCCTCAAAACTGGAAATTAATCTACACAGGGGACAAAAAGCAAAAACATACTTTAGAATAATTAATCCTTCGAATTATCAAGTTAGTTATTATATTCAAGGAGATTGGTTTGAATTTTCAGAGCCAAAAGGAGTAATTAAATCAAAACAGACAAAAGAAATTGAAGCTATTGTAAGCACAGATGCTCCAAATGGAGAATATATAAAATTTATTACAGTCTCCTTTGACAATCCAGATAAAAAAGGAGTTAGTTTTAACACTGGAATCTCAATAAAATCAAAAATCAAAATTAGTGGAAAGCAGCTAATCAACTTACTGGTTGAAAAAATCAATGTCAATGATGCTGAGCAAAATAATCTGTTAATCTTTGGTATTCAACTGTATAATAAAGGGAATGTGAAAGTTAAACCAGACATCTATTTTCTACTGCAAAAAAATAATATAACAATAGATGAATTTAGATTTGAAACAGATTACATCCTGCCAAATTCCAGACAGCAAATAAGAATAAACCGGAGCACAGATAAGCTTTTTCTTGGCAGCCACACTGCAAAAGTGCAAGTAAGTCTAGATAAACCAATAAAATATCAAGAGCTAGTGTTCAATGTTTATCCTCTGGGATACTTTTCTAAAGAGGGAAGAATAAAAGATATGCAAATCATCCAAAACAAAGAAAAAATTCAAATAAACTCAATTGTCAAAAATACTGGAAAAGTTCCATTAAAAGCAAGATTTCAGGGTAAGTTAAATAGAAACAATCAACCATTAGACATAATTGAAAGTGATTTGTTATTGCTTGCACCCAGTCAAGAAAAGTACCTAACCCTAAACTATGAAGTACCTTCATCAGGAAAATATCATCTGGTTGGTTCTATCTTGTACAATGGAGAATCTTCAAATATAATTAATAAACAATTTATAGTGAAAAAATCTAACAAAATAATGGGATTTTTAATCTCCTTTTTTATAGTCGTAACTGGAGTTATTGTTTTCTACAGGAAACAGATTTTAAGTATAATACAACTTATTTTCTGATTTTTGTTTTCTATCCATAACAGATTCTGGTTTATTTGCTCTAGGTCTTTTACTTTCTGGATCTCGCCTAAAGGTAATCCCTAGGTCTTTTAAAAACATATTCATACCTTTTTGCATTGAAAATGGTCCATTTACAACTCCTTTTTCAGCAGGAACACCATCAAAAACCAAAAGCTGCTCTGAAATATAATCAATAAATAGTAAATCATGATCAACAACTAAAGCTGATTTTTCTCTTTTAGAAATAACATTACCTAAAACTTTAGACACGTTTAATCTTTGCTCAACATCCAGATAAGCAGAAGGCTCATCAAGTAGGTATAAATCTGCATCTTTTGCTAGGCAAGCACAAATAGCAACTCTTTGCAGTTCACCTCCAGAAAGTTCTGAAAGTTTTTTTTGCATTAATGGTTCAATATCCAAAGGAGTAATTAACTGTGCTTTGTGCTTCATAGCATCTCTTAAAACCACAGCAACAAGCTGGTCTGTGGATTCCAAATACTGGGGCTTATAACTCACTTTAATATCTCCAAGAATATTTCCTTTATCAGATTCAAGAGCTCCAGCCAAGATCTTGACAAAACTAGTCTTACCAATAGCATTTTCTCCAACAACACCAATAACCTTTTTATTTTCTAATTCTCCAGATTTTGCAGTAAGCTCAAATTTACCTAGTCTTTTGTAAATATCATCCCACTTAACTAAAGAGTTTTGTTTAGCTTGTTTAGTTGGAGCTTTCTCAATAAACTTGATTTTTGAATCCCTAAATCTGATGTTTTCTTCTTTTAAATAGCCTTCAAGATAAATATTAATCCCAGCTTTTGTAGTCATTGGCTTACTTACAATACCATAAACTGCCTGCTTACCATACATAATATGCACAAGATCAGTCATATAATCAAGAATTATAAGGTCATGTTCAACAACCAAAACAGCAGTATCATCATCTGCTAGCTCTTTAATAAACTTACTAACTTTGATTCTTTGCTTAATATCAAGATAAGAAGTTGGCTCATCAAAAACATAAAGATTAGCTTTTTTCAATACAGCTGCCGCAATCGCAACTCTCTGTAGTTCACCCCCAGAAATATTGCCAATATCATTATCTAATATTTTTGTAAGATCAAGTTTTACAGCCACCTTATCTAACTCGTTTTTTTCATCAACACGTTCCAAAAGATCTTTTACCTTACCTTGATACTGGTCAGGAATAGCATCTACTTTTTGGGGTTTGAAACTAACTACAATCTTTTCATCTCTAATATTTTCAAAAAACTTTTGTGCTTCACTACCTTTAAAATACTCAATAAGATTATCAATATCTGCTTTTTGTCCAATATTACCTAAATTTGGTTTTAGCAATCCTGAAAGAATCTCTACAGCTGTAGACTTACCAATTCCATTTCTTCCTAAAATCCCCACAACCTTTCCAAACATAGGTGTTGGCAGAGAATACAAAGCAAAAGAATTTTCACCAAATCTATGAATTGGTTCTTGAGTTAACTGTTCAGGCAGATTAATAATATGAATTGCACCAAAAGGACAGCGCTGAGGACAGATTCCACAACCAGTACATAGTTTTTCATCAATCTTCGCCTTTTGATCATTACCTTTAACAATGCATTCTTCTCCAGTTCTGTTAACAGGGCATAATCTAACACAAAGCCAATCCCCGCATTTTTTAGGGTTGCATTTCTCCTTTTCAACAACTGCAATTCGAGTCATGTTTATACCAAAAATTAACTTATATTAAAATAGTTTTGGAAAAATTTAATCTATTGTATCTTGCTATTTGTACCAACAACAATGTTCTCTCCATTAACTTCAGCTGTATTTAATAACTTAGATTCTTCTAATTCATTAATATATCTATAGAATGTGGCTTTTGAGCAGTATCTCTTCTGGTCAACAATAATTCTTTTAAGATCTGGGAGATTATACTCAGCTTTTTGGACTAAATCTATAATCCTCTGTTGTATTATTGATTTTTTGTTTCTATTAAACTGTCTGGCAAGCTCTGACTTGGAATCAGAGCCTTTATCTAAGGATTTGTGTAATTTTTGAATCTCATTAGTTAACTGTTGGTTTATTTCTAGAAGCTTAGAAATCTTTTCCTTATTATCCTGAATATCATTTTTCATCCTGGAAAAAGAAACTTTCAGATTATACTTTAATTCTTCTAATTCATCCCCCATAATCATCCAATTAATTAAGTAGTATTTAAAACTTTGTCTCATGAGACAGAATCAAGATAGTCTTGAGACAAGATTGAGACACCCCTTGATTTCCACTGGAGCTAGAACCCCTTGATTTCATGTGGAGAGTATACTCCTTGGTTTCATGTGGAACTTAGTGAGACAGTCTTGAGACAGTCTCAAGACAAGATTGAGACTAAATTTCAAAAAAACGCCCCTTTTGGCCAGGATTAAGCACTTTACACATTCCAATAGTGTCAAACTTACCCCAATTCTCATGAAAATGTCCAGAAATAGCAAAATTTGGTTGGAATTTTATAATTAGATTTTTTAAAGTATTATTTCCATGGTAATCTTTGCCAAGAACATCTAAATTTGTCTTAAAAGGAGGAGCATGTGTAATAAAAACCTTTTTTTTAGCATTATTTAACAAATTCTTATGTTTTTTAAAGAATTCTTCCATTTCAGGACAAGATTGTTCAAAACCTCCACCTCCAAATCCCATAAATAAGATATTATTGATAAATTGGGCTTTTTTGTGAAAAAAGTAAATATTTGGATAATTTTCGCATTTTTCTTTTAAAAAATCTGAACATTCATGATTTCCATGAATCATAAGAGTTTTTTTCCCAATATTGTTGATTTTTTGCAAAATATGGTCAATATCTGTTTCAAATCTGGTAATATCTCCAGCACAAACTAACAAATCTGCTCTTTTGGATTTATTTTTTAGTTTTTTAATAGCTCCAAAATCTCCATGAAGATCAACAAAACATAAAATTCTCATATTTCACTGGTATTGGGAATATATATAAAAATATATTGAGAAAATAACAAATATTTATATTTTCAGAAACTTTTCTAATATTTATGGAAGAACTTCTGAAAATACTGGAAAATATTGGGTTTAGTAAAAACGAAGCAAAAGTTTACCTTACACTAAATAACATTGGATCCTCAACTGCATCTACAATTGCAGATTCTTCTAAAATTCACAGAACAACTGTATATGATGCATTAGACAGACTAATGCAAAAAGGAGTAGTATCTCATATAGAAAAAAATAATGTTAAGTATTTTCAAGCAAGTAATCCAGAAAGTTTAATAGGAATTGTTAAACAAAAGCAGGAAAAATTAAAACAAATAATTCCTCAGTTAAAACTAAGTGATAATCTTGCAAAATCCAAAGATAAAGCAATGGTATTTGAAGGAATTGCTGGAATCAAGTCAATAACAGAAGATATTCTGATTAGCTGCAAAGAAAATGATAAAGTACTTACATTTGGGAATCCAAAAAACACACCCGATTTAATGAAAAATTTCATAAAAATATACCATAAAAGAAGAATTGCAAAAAAAATAGAGCAAATCCATATATATAATGCTGATGCAAAACAAAGATTAGAGCATCTAAGGTCTATGCCCTATACAGATGCTGGTTATTTGCCAAAAGAATATGATAGTCCAGCTGCAACCACAGTTTATGCAAACAAGGTAGCATTTTTTATCTGGTCAAAACCACCTCTTGCCATTCTTATTGAAAGTGAGAGGATGGCAGAATCATACAGGAAATATTTCAAGTTGTTATGGAGTCTGGCTAAGAAGTGATCTTTAGGACTTGTGTTTAGCTTGATCATAAATGTCATCTGGTATGTTGTTTTTGATTGTATTATTTCTTAATTGTACATCAGAGATTAGATAAATCCATAATCCTCCACCTTGATTTTCGGCTATATTATGAATTATTTTATCTTTGTGTAATAGTGGGCTAGAATGCCAAACATATAAGCCTGCACCAGAGCGGGAAATATTCCCTTGTAATATATTATCTTCTAAAACAACATCTGAATGACAAAGCTTTAATCCCCCACCTTCTCTTGCCTTGTTATCCAATATCTTGTTCTTTATTAGCAAACCAGTACTGTGGTTCAAATACAATCCTCCTCCTTCTTTTGCATAATTGCTTCCAATTCTATTATTTTCTAATCTCAGATTTGTTGAAAATGAATTTAATCCTCCTCCACAATGCTTTACAATATTATTCTGAATGGTATTGTTATATAATGTTACATCTCCTTCTAAAGTATGTATACCTCCACCACCAGCTGTATTGTTTTTGACTATACAATTGATTAAAGCTAACGTAGATTTATGAATATATATTCCTCCTCCACCTCCTTTGGCGCTATTTCTCTGAATAGTGTTGTTTTTTAAAGTTGGATTTGCTTTGTATATGCCTAAACCTCCTCCATAATTTGAAATATGTTTTGTTAAATTAAAGTGGTCAGTACTAGGGATAATCCTCCTGCCTGAACCCCTGCTTATTTCACAATACTCTAATATACTGCCATCAGTATAACTTCCTGCTATAGTAATATTCTTCCATTTATCCTTCGTAGCTGTAAAAATAATTTCTTTGCCTTTTGTGCCTTTGGCTATCAGCTTGCCATACGATAAAATCCCTGCATTTTCTCTAAAAAATAATTTAGCACCAGGCTTAATTTCTAAAACTCCTTTTTCCTCAACAACAATCTGAAAATCGATATCATATATCCCTTTTTTTAACACTTTGTGACTGTCAATACTCTGTAACTCCTCCTGCAATCCTTCTAGGTAAACAGGAATAGGTTCATTACGGTATGAACTCTCGATATCAATAAGTATATCTTCTAATTTTCTCATTATCTGTTCACCTTGCCATCATAATATTCTAAGCCCTAAACCCCATGTGAAATATTGACATCTATCACAGCATTTGAATCATAAGAACATACTGGAATCTCCTTGAACAACATTGAGTAAAACATCTACATTACGGTTAGGCGGAAGATTAGCAATAAGTTTAGCACTTCCACAATATTCATATGCACTATGTCCCTCATCTAAGTGCAATGAAATTGAGTATGGATCTGGTTTGGGAGTATTAGTGGGGATCAGGGTATTTGTAGGTAATGGGATTGTTGGAATAGGAGTATTTGTAGGATATGTTTTATATGTAGGAAGTGCTGTATAAGTAGGTTGGACTGTAGCAGTAAATTCTGGAGTGTTTGTTGCACTTGGCTCACTATCAACAGTCTCTGGAGTATTTGTTAAAAATTCCTGATTTTGCATTGTGTGCTTAGCTTCAACCACTTGAGAACTCACAACTGGGTTTTCCAACGTAGGATATACTTGTTTTTGTTGTAAAAGAGTTGTCTCTTGAGAAATAATAAAAAAAAGTCCCCCACAAATAGTTGTTATTGTGGCTCCTGTTAAAATACCTAATAAAAGTATTTTTCTACTAAATTTAGGTTGATAAATAGTTTTCTTTGTAGTTACTTTTGGAGTAGGTTTACTTTCAATTTCCTTTAGTATTTCATCTAATCTTTTCATTGTGTTTCTAAAGTTATTCCAAGCACATAGATACAGGGATCAATATTTTCAAGATTTTCCTGGGTAAGGTCTTGAATAAGAATATTATCTAAATAACCCTTTTGCATAGAATTGGGTATATCTAATCTTAAAATATCAACTCCACCAGTATATCCATGAGCTGTGCCTCTCCAAGCTTCAAAAATATTGTCTGCGCTCACAGTTGTAGCTGATATTGACTTATCTCGTGTCCAATCTCTGATATTATTTCCTAAAATCAATTCTTCCACGAGCTTAGAACCATCAGCAAAATCTAACTGGATACTCCCAATATGTTTATCCATATCCTCATTAAATGCCCATCCAGCCTGAATCAGGAAATATACAGATTTAACATTTTCAACTCCTGCACTTATATTATAAGAATCATACACATCTTTATACAGGTTGTCATTACACTTTGTTGAAATCCTCCAGCCATTTTCAAAATCTATACCTTGAATATTGTGAAATCCTGGCTCCATTCCAAGATTTGTTTCTGGAGAACTAATTTCAGAATAACTTTTCAAAGAAATTGGAACAAAACTAGAACCTGTTTCACATCTTTCTAAATATTCTAATTGGAACTCGGGATAAACTAATAATTTTTCAACACAATTTTCTTTATCAATAAAAACTCTAGCATAATCACATCCATTAATATCACAATTGTCTTGTGTCCAGAAAAAAGGAGATCTATCTTCTAAAACTTGCATTGCAGAATTTGCTTCACTTATAGCAATCCAAGAAGCACCTGGGTCTAATCCTTCAATAATAATCTCTTTATCTTGAGAAGGTTGGGTAATATAAACACAAACCTGCCCTTCATGTGCATAACATTGTAAATCTCCAATCTTGAAAAAACCTGCTGAAATATAAAAAAACCTACCTGCAGAAACATATTCTGATTCAATTGTATTTTGACCAATCCTCTCAGTAAGCCAATTGACTGAGCTAAAATCTTCTTGTGAAACACTTTCTGAAGACTCATCTAGAACTGGCTCTTGTGTTGCTAAAGAGAGTTGCTGACTTTGTGGAGTTAAGCTTGGCAAAATCTCTTGTTCTGCAGTAAAACTCGGTTTAGGCTGAGTTTCTTCAATAGGAGTTTTAGTAACCACTTGAGGGGTGGCAGAATATTGGTTAGAGATATATGAACCTAATCCAAAAATAGCTGTAAGGCCGGCTAATCCACCAATTATAGCAATAGCAATTTTTTCAGTTAATTTTTTACTTTTAGATTCCTCTTTTTTTGGAGTAGGTTTATTTTTGATTTCCTCTAAGATATCAGCCAAAGGTCTTTGGCCTTCAATATCTCCAATTATCTGGTCTAATCTTTTCATTTCTTTATTATTATTTTTCATTTTTAATCAATATTTACTGGGATTTGTCAGCACTACTGACAATTTCCTCTAAAACAATAGAGTCCGTGTTGGTTCACCCCTAGCAGGTGTAGTCTCTAAAACTGGCTCTTTAGCTAAGTTGCTAAGAACATCATAATTTTTTTCAATAAAAAACCCGCTAATAACCAATGCAATTGAAGCAATCCCTGCTAAAGCCCACTTTACAATTGGTACAGATTTTTTTCTCATATTATTAGCTTTAATTTGAGTAGGGGAATAATGTTGGATACCCAGCATAATGTCATCAAGCCTTTTTCCTTCATCTTTTTCGCTCATTTTAAGACCTTCAAACCCTTTATGCCAGAATTAAAACCTGTTGGCAAAACAATACTTGGTTTTTTATCATGAATATCCCAAATATTAATTGCGGACTCATATGTATGACCAGTCATATTTCTATCAGCAGTTAGTAAGTATCTGTTATCCAAAACTTTAACTTGTCCAGTACCATTAAGATTACTTTGTTTTTTCTGATAAACTTTAATTAATTCCCCAGAATTTGCATCAATTCTATAAACTTCAGGATTACCTGTCCCAACAAATAAAGATTTACAACCATTAATCTCAGCATATTCAATACAACTTACAGATATACTTGGAAGTTCATCAGATTCCCATCTTGGCAAACCAGGAGAATTCAAATTCCATCTAACCACTTTATTTAAGTTCGCACCATATAATTTTGATCTTATTTTTAATAGTGCTTTGATCTTTTTTTCAACACCTCCAACCTCATAAAAGTTTAATTTTTCTGATTCCAAAAAACTATATTCACTAACTCCATCTCCTACAACCCATAAATATGGTCTATCTTTGTAATATCCTAATTCAAAACTTTCTAATTTATGATTAAATCCATTGATATCAAATACAGGACTATCTGGGTTATCCTTATCAAACACAAAAACACTACTTGAATTCGCACCTACTAAATAAGTTCTATCTGTTTTTATCAAACCTACTTTTCTAACCCGATGATTAGATTCATATTTATAATCTGTTTTTTTTGATTTACTCAGTATAGTTATTCCTCTCCTATGGCCTACAATAAAATTTAATTCTTCATCAATATCAGCACAGCTAAACGCAGTAACTCTCTGTTCAAGATCAATAGGTTCTTTTAAATTTGGATTATCCATATCTGGCCATTTAATAACCTGATTAGCACATGCTCCAATAACTTGAAACTGAATATTTAACTTAGGTAAATTAACTTTTGTCTGTTTAGTTTCATAAATGTCTACAACATCAAAACTCCTTTCAACATAATCTGGTATTATTCCTGATTCATGTAATCTAATTATTTTTGACTCAAGAGTATGATATCCTTTTATTACTCTTGCCTGATCAGATTCATCAATAAAGTTACCAAGAATTGGAGAAGCTACGCCACTCACAAATCTGGTGGGATAGCCCATAAATAAACCAGGGATAATTCCTTTAACACCAATCTCTGCTGGGTTTATATAAACAGAAGCTCCAACTCTCTTATCTTCTTGGATAATTGCTTCAACTACCTCTCTTATTGAAACAGCAGTTTCTCTCTCTGTACCTTCTTTTAGTGCAGAGCCTAATTCAAACTGAGTATTAGCATATTGTGCTGCTGCTTCTTTTAGTTTGGAATATATGTTTTCGTTTGATAAAAATGTAAAAACCTGTCTAGGTAAATTAGCAAAATTTTGAAATACGTATGTAGCTTCTGTGGAGTGTGGACCATACACATCAACATCAATCATATTTACAAATTTTGGGTCCAAACCATTGCCAATAAATACATCCCTAATATTTTTTCTGAATCTAGCCAGGTCTGTGTGGCTGAGCCCAGTTACTTGCTCGGGATAAATTCCAGCATTAGCACAGACAATATATGCAGCCAAATCAACAGGATTTGTAACTACAATAACTGAAGACTTATAATCTTTAAGCAAATTTCCTGTTTTAACAAGTAAATCAACATTACTTTCCAAAACATCATCTCTTGATATGTCTGGAAATCTATTTAAGTAATTACTTTGATCAACAGTAAGTATTGCAATATCTAAATTTTCATGTTGATGTTTAAGTTCAGTAAAATCATTTACAATTACAGAAGTATGTGTGTGCGCGATATTTTGCCGTTCTAAAAACTGTCCAGTTCTATCGGGTTTTGTTGTAAAAAGTTGAATTTCATTTACTCTGCGTGTGTTAAGCATCTGGGTATAAACCTCTCTGCCAACTTTTCCAAGACCAACTATGCCAATACAATACTCAAGAGGTTTGCCCTTCAAACTTCTCTTTTGGTCTTGAATAATCTGACTTATATCCTCAAAAGTTTTTTTCATTTTATATTCATTTTCCAAGATGCTGGATCAACATAAATGGTTCTATTAAGATGTTTTTGCCAATTCTGTAGTGCCTTACTATATTGCTCAGCTTTCTCTCTTTGTTTCTTACTTTTTGGTGCATGTACAACTTTTAATTTTTCATTGCAATAAGGAGCTGCAAACTCACCCATTATAATTGTATCTCTTTCTAAAAGCCTATTAATAATTGCTTCAATTGAGCCTACTGGAATAGTATAATCCATTCTTCCCCATTTTTTGTAATATCTATTTCTGATTTTAAACAAATTATCAATATCTTTACCAGTTAAGGTATTACAAGATCTTCTTTTATACCTATTTCCAATGCCATGTAATTCTTGTGATGCTTTTTCAATTAATGAAGCAAATTTAGTTTCCTTTTCTAATTCATCTAAATTAAGTAGAGTTTTTCTTACTTGTTTAAGACTTGGACGATTTTTTGGATTAAAACTAATGCATTGTTTAATAATATCTTTTAATGGCTCTGGCACATCTTTATACCCATTGTATAACTCTTGAATTACTCCTTCTGTGATTTGCAGACCACTGGTAATGTTCAACAAAGTTGCTCCAACCTGATATACATCAGTGTGTTTTCCTTCTCTTAATCCCTTCTCTTTACCCCCAGTTGTTTGTTCAGGTGCTTTGTATAAAATTGGAGCCTTAGAATATCCTCCATAATAACCAGTATCATCCATATTTGCTCCAACACCATAATCACAAACTTTAACACTAATAATCTGATTCTTTTTCATCACAAGTAAAACATTTCCGTCGTGAAAATCCTTGTGAATCACACCCTCGTCATGAGCAGCGTCTAGACCTCTAGTAGCCTGAGCAATACAAAAAACTTTTTGTTCCAAACTAATCTGAGAATTTTCTTTTAAACTTCCGTCCTCAACATATTCCATAATAATATATGGGCTATTGTCCCAGTGAGTTTCTGTATTTTTAATTACTCCAACATCATAAGGTCTTACATTAAATTCTAAAGCAGAATCAGAAAACTCACCAACAATATTTTGTTCATTTTTCATTTGCCTCATGAATCTTTGATCTCTTGTCAAATGTTTATTTAGAGTTTTCATAACTCTACGCCAATGATCCATTCTAATATGTCTCACAAGGAATATTGCAGAATGAGTAGATGACGTCAACCTGTCCTCTACTTTGTATTCACTTATAACTTTACCAATTAAATCTTCTTGTCTCATACCCCTCCCCTTGCGCCATTCTTTTTGGTAGAATAAGTCTTGTTATGAACAATTTTTGTTGGCATATATTCACCAAAAACATATACACCTCTTATATTTAGAGATATATATTACATATATATATGTTTTTCTTTTTTAGTGATAAAACTGGTTGCCATGTAAACTGAGGGCAGTGCTACAAACTGATGATGTCCAAAATCCTACTCCTTTTTTCCTGCAGAAAAACTACGCCTGGCCATGGATTCATAACAAAAAAGGTCATTTCATGTCATTCACGGCACAGACGAATTCTGAACACCATCAGTCACACTAATACAGTGCCAAACTGGGGTTGTATGTGTTTTCTGGACCAGTTACAGGCTTTCTAAGCTCAATTTGTTTTGCAGATAACCCTATGTTGTCCTCACTTATGGAAATGTATTTATTTAATTGATTTAAAACTTGATGTGCTAATTTCCATCCTTGACTATTTCTGCTAACTAAATGATCCATATTTCCTCTATTCATACTTTCCCTAAGAGCATATTCTAAATGATACATATAATCTAAATCTTGAAGAGAACCTGCAATAGGTAAATCTTCCAGATCTTGGCTTACTGTTCTAAGTTTTTCTGCCCAGCTACCTTGATTGTTTTTTCCAAGCATAGTATTCATAATATTCATGTATGTGCCTGATGGAAAACCAATTGTTAATAAATGGGTTGCAATATCAAAATATCCACTCTGATTTCTAATAATTGGTTTCCAATAGGGCATATTATCTTGTTGTACTGAGCTTGGTTTTTTTGTAGTTTGAGCAATTGTTTTGGGAATTTTGGACTGTCTGATCTTGGCCTCGATTTTCTCATGTACTTTTTCACACTCAAGTGTAGGCTCACCAATAAGTTTGTACATTATTTTGAATTGATGTAATTCTTCTAGTCTTTCTTCAAGATCAATTGTATCACTAGGCAAGTCAGAAAAATCATCTAAACTTGAATCCAAATAAGTTTTAATTCTATTTAATTCTTGTTCTACTCTATTATGTACAACTTTTCTTAATGCACTTACTTGTCCAATCTTTTCTGCAACATATATATTATTTTCCCAATCCTCTACTATCTTTGGAGTTGTTGTACTGCAGTCAGCAACCCATTCAATGTGACTTTTTTCAATTTCATTTTCTTCAGATAAATAATCCAGAGTTTGTTGATAATAATCAATCCATTCATCTAAATCCTGTTGTGCAATATCTATATTTTGTACATTTTTCTTAAGATAATCAATCCTTTTGTCAAGCTCTTGCATATCAATAAATCTCTCCTTATATGCAAATATTGAGTTTTGCTTAAGCTTGTCAAAAAAAGGCCTATGTTTTGCACAAGTTTTGTCATAGGTCTTTCTAATTTTTTTCAATTCTCTGCCTAATACATTTAGCTCTTGTTTTGTTTTAGAATCAAGTTCTTTACTCAAAATGTCCGTGGGTCTAAAGCCCCGCCCTTTAGGGCGAGGACTTTTGAGTCTGAAAATCTGCGTGTCGAAGTGAAGAGCGTAAAAGCTCCCACCTTTATGTGGGGGATCAGCTCTGAACAGCAGATTTTCTTTACATTTGTTTTTAAACTCAAAGTAAACTACATCCACATTTGAAAAATCATCTAAAAATTGAACATAATCTTGAATTTGACTGATCATTCGTGCATTAAGAATAGGATGATCCTGACCTAATCGTGTAAATAATAAATCATATGTTTCTGCAAATGAATTTAGTTTATCTCTTGAATCTAATAGATCTTCTATCCCATATTTTCTCTCCCAAGATTCAACCCTTTTTTTTGCAGAATCCCATCCCTGTGACAACTCATCAAAAAAATAATCCAAAGAATTGAAAAACTCATCTTTTAGTTGACCAATCTTATTTATTTTTTCAGATGCTCCTAATACAATATCGTCCAGGTTATAAACCCAGCTGTACTTTTCTGGAATTGCAAAACACTCGTCTAACTCTTGTGTGAGATATACAATCTTGTCAACAGACGATTTACTTAGAGGTTGATCTTTTATACTATTTATCTGCTCAGAGTAAGAAGAAAACCCACTACATACTTTTTTAATAAGGTCATCATCATTAGCTAGCATACTCTGAACTTCAAACCAATTCTTTTGTTTTATTCCAGCCATTTTTTATTAAGATCTCTTCTTTGATATAATTCAATCTGCTTGCAAACATCATCAGTATTAATCAAATATTGTTCTTGTCCATCCAGATGATTATCTAGTTTTGCTCTTTTTGCATCAATTACAACTTTCTCAACAAGAGCTCCAGTCCACTTTAAATCCACATATTTGTTGATTATATGTTCAACATCAACTTTTCCAACTCCCCTACCCGCAAGATATATACTGAATATCTCATTAAGCTCTTTTCTATTTGGAAAACCCATCTCAAGCCATGTTTCAAACCTTCCAGGTCGAGTTAAGGCAGGATCAAGCACATCTCCCATATTTGTTAATCCATACACTAAAACTCCATCTACTGCAAGATGACCATCTAAATTCTCACATATTGTTGTTACAAGTTTATTGTCTTCATTGCTTCCATTTGATTTATAGGCACGTTTTCTTCCAAGTGCATCAAGTTCATCAATAACAACTAATGCAAATTTACTTTCTTTTCTTTTAATATAACTAGCAGCTTCATCAAAATAATTTTGAATATTTATTGAGCTTCCAAAAACATACTGGCTTCCTATTTCACTGCAGCTAAACATCTCATATGGAAGACCTGCTTCATTGCAAAATATCCTTAATAAGGTTGTTTTTCCAGTACCTGGAGGACCATGTAAAATAGTAGCTTTGGGTAAAAGATCTCCATGATCTAAAACATCCAAAGAGATCAAATAATCAAAATTTTGAATAAATTTTGCCTGTGTTTTAAGGTAATCAACCACATTATGATATCCTCCAAATTTATTCCAGATAAGTTTGTTTGACTTATCAACACTCCTTTTTACTTTTGAAGAAATACCTCTAAAAGAATAAATCTGGTCAATATTACCTCTAACATCTTGTAGTTGCTCTTTTATTTCAGGATACTTGCTACTCTCTACAATAACTCTATTTTTAACCCAGTTAAAGAATTGTTCTGTGATATTTGACAGCCCAGCATTTTTGTACTCGTCAACTCCATTGGAATATATATCAAGTAAATCATCTAGTGGATAAGGATAAGTTTGATTAAAATCAATTTGTTTACCAGAAAAAACATTTCTTGACATTGATTTAATTCGACCTGTTTTTTTGGCAGTAAGATTGTACAGACCATAATCAGCCCCGATATATGCAGCAGTTAATATGCCAACAATACTTTCTTTTCTATGGGTTTTTACAACTGAATGCCAAATCAAATCCAATATGGAGAAACCAGAATAAATAGCTGAGACTGCGCTTTCAGAACTTGAGTCCTCTAGCTTTTTTCCAGCTGAAATTAACTTATCTTTTATTTTAAAAGAAAACCCATTAATCCTGCTTTCCAAATCAAATGATCTTTTTTCAATTTGCTCTTGAGTTAATTCTAGTTTTATCATTTTTCCTCCAAAAAAAATAAAAAAATAAAAAACTACAAATATTGATTCATGACAGCTTCAGCATCACTTTGTAGTTTTTCTCCACCAATTCTCCCATTTTCAATCTGAGTATCAAATGCTTTGTCAATACTTTTTCTTGCTCTTTCTGCATCTCTTGTATCATCAAATTGTGCCTGGTAGGAGGACAACAATAAGTGTCTTCTCTCATCCACTCCTTTTACTAAAGACTCGCAAACCTTTAGGTATTGGTTAATTACAATCTCAGATTGTTCTTCTGTTTCAGCAATTTTTGCTTGTCTTTCTATTAATTTAACATATTGAGGCTCATACACTTTTATATGATGCTCTAATGTCCTATTTCTATTTGACAATGCTTGATTATACTGTGAAATATGTCTCAAAGTAGTCTTTTCAGCTGCTTTGATTTGTCCCCCAATAATTCTGATATCACTATATATAGATTGCAGTTCAATGTCTGTTGTCATCATTTTTGTTTCAATTTCTCCTCTTGTCCTTTTAAGCTCCCTTAAACTAAATTCATAGAATTTCTCAGGTAAGGTTTTTAATTCAAGGGATTGAGTATTTCCACCATTAGATCTGGCTGCAACTAAAGAATCAATTTCATCTATCTGTTGCCTATACCCTTGTTTTGCATACTTAAAAGTTCTATGAGTTTGTGCAAGATCTCCAAGATCTTCCAAATGCTTTTCCTCCTCCCTTCTGCTTCTGTTTATGTCAGTAACAATTGAACTTAGGTCTTTTTTGCTCTGCTTTAAAACTCCCTCTATGTCCTTAGATAGTTTTTTTGTTAGCTGGACAGCATCAGTATTTGTTAGAGTCCAATATGTTTTCAAAAACCATTGAACTATTGGACTCTCTGTTCTTTGCTCAGCTGCAGTTTGTATTGTTTCTTGATTTAATTCATCAACCTCAGCTCTTATTGTTGAGCTTTCAGATGCGCCATGCATAACATGACGTTCAACTTCACTATTAGCTTGTTCAAATCTATCTAAATCAAAATCTGTTCCATGAACCATTGTTTCTTGAACTAATTCTTCTTGCATTTTCATCCTCCTCACACTAAATATTGTTTTGCTGAGTAGTATTCTCCATAATTCCTTAGGTCAGCATCCTTTATCTGTTCATCAAGACTTTTTCTTTTGCCAAGTCTGTCTTTTATCATTCCTACTAAACTTAATCGTTCATAATCCATTTTCTTTAATTGGTCTGCATCAATCAGTCTTATTCCATGTTCTTTTGCTGTGTTCACTGCTCCTTGTGTATAACATGTGTTAGTAACCATTATTTTTCTAGTATGTCTGACAAGTTTTGACCTCTGGTAAAACTCATCAACATCAGTTACTGAAACCTTACTTGAACCATAATACTTACATTCCACAATGGTTTTACCCTTAAGATCCCAAAATTCAACATCAATCTGAGCTCTTTTGTTTTTGTTAGTCAAAACTCCCTTGCATCTATACTGCACATTTCTCCTAACCTTTAGCTTACACAAGTCTTTGAACAATTGCTTAACATAAATTTCAAGCATTGCTCCTTTCTTGGTTGTGTTCATGGAATAAGATCCTCTATTCTCCTCTCTGCTTGTGGTAATTTTGTCAGATTGTCTAAAGACTGAATATTTTCAACATCAGTTGTTATGTATGTAGTTTCTGCACTTTGAGTATGCTGATTATATTCAGCTTTTGTAATGCAGCTACCTATATTGTAACCAATTGCAAGAACAACTGCATATGTCAACAATCTTTTCCTAATTCCCATAAGATTCCCACCACCCTTTGATATCCTCTAAGACATCGTCTTTTAGACTAATACCCATTTGTTTTAGCAATGGACCATACTCTTTGCTGTCTAATTCCATCATCCCTGCCATTACATATTCTAATTGTTGTTCTTCACTTATTCTTGGCAGAACATTTTCACTGCAAACTCTTCCTGCTAAATCTGCTGGAATATCTTGTGCAGCATCAGTAAAAAAATATGTTTTCGCATCTTCAGTCAGAAGATCAGCTTCATTAGCTGCATACAAAAAAGTTGTAAGATTTTCTGCATACTGCTCCATATCTTGTGGGTTTTGAGCAATATATGCTGTTGCTACATCAACATAATTCCCAGGCTCAACCCCAATTAGTTTGGTCTCCAATGCCATAGCAGGTTTTGCTAGTGCATTATCTGAGTTATTTATTGCATAATTTACTCCTCCAACTATCACGCCACCAACAATAACTGCACCTGCAAGTTGTGCAACCAATTTCTGTCTTGCATTTAATTTTTTCATTTTTTCTCCCTCCTTATACTAAGAAATTCCTCTCTTTTCAGTTCGTTTGTTACAAAAAACACCTTTTTGTTTTCCAGTTTCTGAATAAATTCAGTATAGTCTGACATATGTTTGAAAATACAATCTGCTATGAAATCAAACTCTTCACTCAACTGAAAAACAGAATTTACATTTTCGTGATTTGTTAGATATTCTTCTAAATCACCTTTGACTAAAACCATTGCTCTTATGTTAAAACCCAAAGCAGGAAAATCAAGCAAAGAAGTGTACCTTTTAATTGTAGAGTCTTCTTGTTTTTTTATTTTCTCATAAATTGTGCTTACTGGAATATCTGTTTTTTTTGAAATACTTACAAGACTTTGTCTTGCATCATTTCTTAAATTTCCTAATATTTTCATTTTTTTATCCACTTTTTTCCACCTCTAAAGCTATCGCTAATTATAAAGATCTAAATCATCCCCTTAAAGCAGAATACTTCTGCTTATTTTGAATTTCTTACTGTTTATTTAGATGATTTTCTATATAAGGTTATGTTGTAGTGAAGATTACACATTATATGTAACCCAGTTTGTAACCCAACCATTTTTCACCTTTTTTGTATCTACTATAACTATGGAAAATATTCTCGTGATCTAGTGGGAGGTTTGAGTAACCAGGGAGAATATGGTGTCCCTCCTTTTTATCACTTCTTGAATATACTTCTTTAAAGTAATTTATCCCACCATTGAAGTCATTTCTTGATCCACAGGTCTCACTTAGCTCTTCAAAGATATGAAATACTTTAAATGGTACTAACTGTTCCTCAAAACTAAAACTGCGAAGCGTATCTAACAGACTTACAGCATCTTCTGACTTACCATTAAACTCTGCAATGAGTTCTAGTGTTTTTGCTGAATATTCCAAGCAGCCATCCATATGTTCATAACCTGGGCAGTATTTCATAAATTTCTTTACTAGTTTTCTATATCCTCTATCTTGCTTTAATCTTTGTAAATACTTAGGAGAAATTTCAATTGATCTTTTATTGATAAATCTCATATCTATGGATCTATCAATAGAATCAATAATATTTTCTATACTCAGTATTTTTTGTTCTAATCTATTTGAACTTGTTTTATAATCTGCAATGTCTCCCATAATACTTTCAAGTGCAACTGTCATCCCGCTCACCAAATATAACTCTTTTTTTTGGTTTAAAAGACATTTTGGTGGTTTTTCCGGAAAGTTTCTGGAAAGTTCGAAAGATTTTCAGAAAAAGAAAAATTATTTACTTGCCATAATATTTAGTTAAACAGAATTGGCCTCCTTTATCCAAACAAGATTTAATAAATTCAATCTTTTCATCAAATGCAGCAATTCTCTCTTCAAGGGCCATATCTTTTGTGTTGTATAATGTTAATGTAATCTCTGGTTCTATTCTATATAATTCTGGTTTACTCATATTTTCTTGTGGAATCTTGTGGACTTTGTTAAGATATTGCAGAACCTTTCTAATAAGAATTTTTTGCTCTTGCCTATTACTTGAACTTACACCTAAAGTGATTGTTGCAGATTGCTTGGGTTTATTTTTTTCATCATGATCAAAACGTGAATAATTTTTTTCAAGCCGTGATTGAAAAGAAATTGGAAATCCATAATCTTCTTGATTTGGATTGTAGGATAGTGTATTTCTGACTTTTGAGAGCAGTAATTCATGATATCTCAAATCAATCTCTTCCTGAGTTGCCTCTTGCCCATTCTTCTCTAAATTCTATTAATAGATTAGATTCTTCCTTGACTTTGCAAATTTCAGTTTGAATTGCATTATCGTGCTTTTTGCCATGAGCAGCAACTAAAGGTGCCAACCCTTCAAATCCAACACCTCCTGAGTTGAAATAACCATTTTCCTCACTAGCAATATTTATTCCATGACCTCTGTACCAGATCACAGGATTGTCAAAAGATTGTCCAAACTTAACTATATCTTGTAAAATTTTATCAAATCTAACAGAATTACCTGAGATCTGCTCCATAATTGTTTGTAGTTTTTTCATTTTTACTCACCTGCAATATTTATTCCATGACCCACATTTTATAAAATAATCTTTACTCAGAATGCGATGGGTCTAAATCCCCGGGCTTTAGCCCGTAGCATTATGATGCAGTCACTCCACACATTCGTGTTTTGTTCGGCATCCATAAGCCTCGCTTCTGGAGTCTGAAAACCTTTAGCTTGCTAAAGGTAACGAACGAAGTGAACTTACATTTAGCACAGCTAAATGTCTGGAACGTTAGTGAGTATATCTGCTTATCAAAGTGAAGAGCGTAAAAGCTCCCACCTCTCAGAAATTTTAAATTTCTGATGATGATCAGAAAACTTTGTTTTCCGACATTTAGGTGGGAGATAAGTTGCCAGAGCAACCCTGGAACGAAATGTAATGAAGTGAGTATGGTTGCCAGAGCAACTCAGGAACGGACCAAAGGGGAGTGAGATTAGCTCTGAACAGCAGATTTTCTTTACAATTCAACAAAAACAGAATAATTCTGTCCTCTTTGAATCTTCTACATATCTATGTGGGGATTTTCCATAAAAGGTTATGTTGTAGTGAAGATTACTACCCATATTCATATTTATCAAAATCTTCAAATAAATTAAAAGACCTCAATGAGAGAAGATGATAATCACGATAATTAAGTTTCTTGCGCTTTTTTTTATACATAATATTTGCATAATTAATAAATCCAAAATAGTCATTTCTTGAATTGCATCTTTTTGCAATATCTGAAAAAAGTGCTTTATAAGCCCTATAGGGACTTGGTTTTATATAAAAGATAAACTTCTGAACAGATTTTAGCATCTTTACTGCATCTTGATAAATCCCTCCAAAATCTTCAATACATTCCAAAGTTTCAGCTGCATAATGCAAACAATCATCAACATGTTCATAGCCAGGAAATCTAATTAAATATTGTTTGACAATCTTTCTATAACCTCTATCTTGCTGTAATCTTTGTAAATACTTAGGAGAAATTTCAATTGATCTTTTATGGATAAATCTCATGTCTATGAATCTATCAATATTACTTTCAGCATCCAATCCAAAGAATTCCTTTATTCTTCTAAATAATGTCAGGTTATCATTAGACTCAGTATCTTCTGTGCCTGATTTCTGGATATCCTCCATAATTGTTTGTAGTTTTTTCATTACACATATTGTATTAATAAAGCATATAAATATTTTTTCCTTTACAGTAACAAATCCTTTGATCTTTGGACACAATCTAGTCAATAAACAGAAAATTTTATATATATAACAAATAAAATTAAACATAGATGAAAAAGAGATTTGTATTAGTTGTACTGTTTGTACTAGTATTATGTTCTTCAGTAGTATATGCCCAAAATCAATTTCAAGAGGTAATTGATCTTTTAGAAGATGTATTTCAATTCATAGGAAAAATATTTACTCTGCCTATGTTTAGGACTCCAAAAGGAGCTTTTGGTTTTCTTTTATTTTTAATCTGGGTGTTATTAGTTACAATATTTTTTGTTGGACTTGGCATTGGTTTTGACCAGGCCAATCAAAGGCAAAGAACAGTAATAGCCGTAATTTTGGCTACCATGGTTGTAATCTTAATTAACTTTCAGAGAAGTTTTATGTTTAAATTAATAGGTAATTGGTTGATTTGGATTTATTTATTATTGGTATTTGGAGTAGTTGCACTACTTTGTTTTGTAGCGTGGAAAAAAGTAAATAACCATTGGATAAAAGCACTGCTTTACTTTATGGCACTGATGATAACCCTAAATGCAGATGATGATCTTATTAGATATTTGAATGATTTGAAAAGTGCAATTGATTCATTTGCCTTTATTCCTCTTTCATTAATTTATTATACATTACGTAAAAAATGGCAACACCAGCAACATTAGCAGCACCGTATTTGGCAGTTCTCAGCGTGGTTAAGCTAGCTTTAGTTGTATTAGTTTTTAAAGAAATTGGTCAGGCCATAATGGGTTCAGGTGATCAATTAAATGACCAAGATAATCAAGAGAGTGGTTTTAAAAATCCGTTCAAGAGAAAAGAGGAAGAAGATATTGAGGTTGAAATGGAAATAATCCAACCTGTAACACCAGCAGTGGGTACTTTTAAACCTGCTGAGATACAAAGAAAAAATAATATTTTTATAGCAAGAGCCAAAAGTGGAAACCTGCCTCGAGGAGGAAGATATGTTTGGTTCATTAATAATAATGTTAATGCACTTAAAGGAGGCTCTGGATCTTACTGGGGACATAGGAGAAAAAATCTAATTAAGTCAAAGAATGTTAGTATTCCAGCAAAGTATAAGGATAATGAAGAGCTTA
>JAANXH010000042.1 GCA_018263355.1 Candidatus Woesearchaeota archaeon | reverse complement strand
GATTTTCTACTGGGCACAATACCTCTCATAATATCACTTACGTTCCTGACCTTAAGCATAGCTTAAGGCTTTAGTGTGGGGATCGGTTGCCAGAGCAACTCACGAACACAGTGACCGTGAGCCTCTGCACCACTTTTTAGTTATTTGAAAATTTTACAGGTTTAATATGTCTGAAAAACGTTGTTTTTCTGATCATCCCAGAAATCTTCAATTTCTAAGACCTCACATAATATCACTTACGTTCCTAACTTTCAGCGTAGCTGAAAGCTTTAGTGTGAAATTTTCAATTCAAGGAAATCTTTGATTTCCTGAACAGAAAATGTTTCACATTTTCAAGTTCCGAAAAAGTGGTAGTTAAAGCAGAGGCGACAATACCCCACAATTTATTGTGGGGATCAGCCTCTGCACCACTTTTTAGTTATTTATCCAGGTTTATTGTCATACATTAATGTAGCAATTTTTTCGTCAGATTATTTTTCATATATGAAATTGAAAAACTTTCAATAAGGTTTATTCTAAACAAAATAATTACAGATTACCTCGAACACTTTTCCATTTTTGCAAGTAAACACTTTTTAAAATAATTCACTTCCTTTTTCTTAGGATCAAAATAGCAGATGTATACAATCTAGCGTGAGCTCCAGGAGGAAAAATATGAAACGACCATCAGAAAAGTTCTTAAAAAACTGTGAATTAATTAAGTGGTGCACACCTTCAATTCTGCCAGAAGTTTTTGAAAAATATAATCTTGATATGGAAGGATCTGTTTCTATTGCATCACTTGGCAAGATACAAAACAATACCAAAATATTTGCACAAATTCATAAACTAGCTGCACAAGCATACAAAAACAATGGTCATTCACATTATGGATGCGAAGGAACAACTGGAGCAAATAGAGTATTATTTGATTTGATCTCAAAAGAATTGTCTACACTTTCGTCAAGTGCACATGTACTATCATCAAGAAATGTTCACCAATCAGTTGTTGTCAGTGCACTAAAAAACAGAGTACCAATAAGATATCTACCAACTTGTTTTGATGAAGATACAGGTCTTTTTCTCCCTCCTACTTTAGATGAAATTGCTAGCAGCATAACTCCTAACACAAAAGTATTATTATTAACAAATCCTACTTATGAAGGCTATAGCTCAGATCTACAGCAAATAGCCGATTTTCTAAGACAAAATCATCCAGACACATTATTATACATTGACGAGGCATGGGGAGCACATCTTCCTTTTAGTCCTGATATTCCAATGTCAGGTACACAAGTTGATGCTGATTTTGTTGTTCAAAGTATTCACAAACAAGGAGGTGCACCAAATCCCTCAAATATCACACATCTTGGAATTAGAGCAACCCGAGAATTATACCCTGAGTTTCTCGAAAGCTACGAATCAAACATGTCAACAACCTATTCTTATCCTCTTATTGCTGCAATGGACTTTGCAAGAAGCTTGCTTCAAACTCAAGGTGAAAAAAGGATAGAAGAGCTGAGAAATAAAGCAGAATCCCTAAAAGAATTTGCAACACAGATACCAGGAATACAGTCAATAGAGTATGAAATTGGAACAAGAGTTTGCAGTGTTGATGACACAAAAGTAAATCTGGATGTAAGACATACAGGAATCCCTGGAGATTACATTGCTGAACAATTAGAAAAACATCATAATATAATAACCGAAAAAGAAGAAATTGGTTCAGTATGTTTTCTTACCACATTTCAATTAACCAAATCTGATGTAGAGGAGACAAAAAAAGCTTTACAATCAGTTTTTGAAACCACAACTCCAGGCCAAACAATTGAATCCTATGCTCCACTGCCAAATTTGCTTGAAACAGTATACCCAGCATATGAGGTTGCGCATATGCAAAAAAATCATGTGAAGTTAGAAGATTCAGTAGGAAAAATAATGGCTGAAAATATCAAATGCTACCCTCCTGGAATCTATGTTATTCAGATGGGTGAAAGAGTCAATTCTCAGTTAATATCATATTTGGATTCAATTAAGGGCAGGACCCATGTTTGCGCCATTGATCCAACACTAGAGTATGTAAAAATATTGGAGGAATAAAAATGAATATAATAAAAGCACAAGGATTAGGAAACGGTTTTGTAATGATAGATGAAATAGAGGGAGAAATATTCAAAGAAGAATACAGAGGCGAAATTGCCAAAATATTATGTGATCCAAAATTTGGTATTGGTGCCGACAGTCTTTTGTATGTATTGCCTGCAACAGATGAAAATGCAGATGTACAAATGAGGATTTTTGAAGCAGACACAACAGAGTCAAACATGTGTGGGAATGGTGTTAGGTGTATTGCAGATTATTTCTCTCAAATAACAGGAATGAAAAACATCAATATACAAACAAAAGCAGGAATAAAAAACATAGAACAGCATAAAAAAGGAGATAGTGTGATATACTCTGTACAGATGGGAGAGCTTGCAATGGATGAAAACAGTATAAACAAAGGTCTTTCTGATCAAGACAAATTAATACATTTCTCTAAGCTTGGGATAGAGGGTAAATTAGAACAAATACCTTTTGAGTCAATAGATTCTGAGCTTTCACAATTTGGTGAGTTTACTTTGTATGGGACAGGAGAACCACACATGGTAGTATTTAGACCAAATGTATACTCACAGCAATCAACACAAGCACTTTATAGAATAGGAGAAGCATTTAATCAGAAAACAAGTCCATTAAGACAAGCTCTAGGGCTGACTCCAAATGGCTGTAATGTTAATTTGGTTTCTGTTTTACAAGACGAAATAAGAATTAGGACTTATGAAAGGGGAGTAGATGATGAAACATTAGCTTGTGGTACAGGAGCAACAGCTGCTGGTGCTGCAACTTATTTATCTGGAAGAGCAGATAATAACCAGATTAGAGTAAATGTAAGAGGTTCAAACATATTTTCAGATCCAGATAAGCCTAAGCAAGAAGAGTTCTACAAAAGAAGTGATGGATTATACATTACTGTAAACAAAGGTCAAACAGTTGAACTTGAAATGAGTGGACCAGCAACCCAAATGTTTGAAGTAGAATTAAGCCAATACTTAATGGATCAGATAATGGTAGGGTTAGAATGATTATTGACAGAATAGATCAGATGTTAAAGCAGGCAGATATTCCTATGGATGAACTGTTTTTAACTAATCTTGAATCAAATATAGAGGATGCAATAGACTACCGTCGGTCATTGGAAAGAGATTTCACACAATTCACTCAAGATGATGTTGAAATTATAAATCTAACATCAGATCATCCAGAATGTGCTGACATGTTAAAACAAATGGAAAAGCTGCAAGGTCCTACTTTTTATGAAGAAGCTACTGAATGGGTACCTGCACATAAGCTAACTGGTCAGATAGACCATGGAGGTATAATTATTGGAGCACTTTTGCAAGATGAGGTTATTGGATTTGCTGAAGCAGCTCCGGCATTTGATTCAACTGTACATAAATCAGAACCTTACCTGTACATGCATTTGGTAGTAACACATCAAAATGTAACAAAACATATCAGTAATGTTGGAAAACTAATGCTATACGAGCTAAGAACATGTGCTTTGAACTTAGGTTACTCTCAAATACAGTGGACATTTGATCCACTGCAGCCTCAAAATTCAAACCTTTATATAAGAAAATGTGGTGCAAATGTAAAAAAATATATTTCAGAAAAATACCAGTTAGGAGGCCAAAGCCAGGATGTACCAAGTGACCGGTTTATGGCTAACTGGCAAATAAAAACCAGACAAGTCCAGCAAAAAATGCAGAATCCAGATACTCTAACTGTAGATAAACTCTTGCAAACAATGCCTCTTGCAAATCAAACTGAAAATATGCAAGAATACAGAGTAAATACCTCAATTAATCAAGAGTTGTCAGCTCCCGAGTTTGCAGTAGAAATTCCTGTAAATTTTAACAAAATGAACAGAGAATCAAAAGAACTAGCAAGAAAGTGGAGGTTGCAGACCCGAAAAATATTTGAAACATATTTTAGCACAGGATATTTTATTTCAGATTTTGTAACTAACTATAAAAAATGCCATGAAAATGATTTCAGATGCTTTTATTTATTAAAAGTTTAGAATATTTAAAGTGGTTTAGACAAGATTTAAATAAAAATAAAATAAATACTTGAGCATGAAAATCAAAAAAATTACTTCATATCCAATTAAGCTCCAGTTTAAAGAGCCATTTAAGATAGCAAATGTTGTCAATTATGACATGTACTATGTAATAATCAAGCTTATCACAGACAATAATATTGTTGGATATGGAGAAGCAATTCCTGCATGGGAGGTTACTGGTGAAACACAATTTAGTGTTATAGATACAATCAATCATTTGTGCAAACCAACAAAAACAGGATACAGTTTGATTGGAAAGGAAATTGGCACATTAGATAATATCAGAAAAATACACAAGGATATTATTTCAGATCAAAACCTGTTACCAATATGGGGAGCACCTTCGGCAAAAGCAGCATTAGAAGCAGCAATGTTGGATGCACTTGGAAAACACAAAAACAAACAAGTATGTGAGCTATTTGGAGGGAAAAACAAGAACATTACTGTTAGCAGCGTGATACCTGTAGCTCCAGTAAAACAAACTTTGAAAACAGTACAGGAAAAAATAAACCAAAACATAAAAATAATCAAAATAAAGATAGGAATAAAAAATTTGCACAAACCAGGTTATAACAGAGACATTGAAGTGATAAACAAAGCCAGAAAACTAATTAATAATCAAAATCAGGATATATTACTGGTAGCAGATGCTAATCAAGGATTTATTACACCAGAGACAACAATTAAGTTTTGTCATAAAATAAAAAAT
The DNA here is from genome assembly GCA_018263355.1 of Candidatus Woesearchaeota archaeon. Classification (GTDB taxonomy): domain Archaea; phylum Nanobdellota; class Nanobdellia; order Woesearchaeales; family JAGVZT01; genus JAANXH01. Next base: position 2,634 of record JAANXH010000042.1, on the reverse strand, counting down.
AACCTTGACTGGTTAGAGCAACCAATATTGGCAGACAATAAACTAGGTTTTAAAGAAATCAAAAAACAATGTGAAATAAAGTTAATGGCTGATGAATCAGTTCACTCTTATTTTGATGCAAAACTGCTTTTGGAAATGCAGGCAATAGATTTCATTAACATAAAGCTGATGAAAACAGGAGGATTGATTTCAGCTAGCCAAATAGTTGATCTTGCTGACAAATATGGTGTCACATGTCAAATGGGATCAATGCTGGAGGCAGAGCTTGGAACTGCACATAGCGCGCATGCATATCTTTCAAATGAAAATTACACAATCGCGGAAATTGGTCAGTGTTCAAGACTTAAACAAGGAATTGGAAAGGGAATAACACTTGAAAACAACAAGTTGAAAATTTCCTCTCAGCCAGGTTTAGGCATAACACTAAATCAGGAAACAATAAAAAACTCATTTATTAAAACTATAGACTCAATAACCTATAATCAGATAATAAATTATGGGCAGGGTTTTTAAAAAATGCAACCAATCGAATTAACCAAAAATTTAATCCAATATCAAAGTACATCATATCATGAGCTTGAGTTAGTCCAGTATATATCAAATCTATTATCCAAAGCAAAAATCCCACACACAGTAGATGAATTTTCCCCCCATAATTATACACATACTCAAAATGAATTACCTAAAACAGCAAATCTTTATGTGGATATTGGAAAAAGTGATAAAGCACTAATGCTATATGCACACACAGATGTTGTTTCTGCACCAAAGGCATTGTTTGATCCAGTAATAAAAAATAAAAAACTCTATGGAAGAGGAACCTGTGATATGAAAACTGCTTTGGCAGGATTAGTTCATGTTTTACTCACAAGTTATGAGCAAATAAAACAAACAGATAAGAGAATAATATTTGCATTTGTTGCAGATGAAGAAACAAGTGCCACAGGTATTAAAAGATTTGTAGAATATTATCAAACAAGGGTTAAAGATATCAGCTGCATTCTAATGGAACCAACAAATGATTTTGAGCAAATTCACGTGGGAGGAAGAGGCTATATTTTTTTGGATCTTGAAGGAAAAATGAAAGATATCCTAAGTAGTTTTAGGGCAATAAAACAAGCAAAACAACAGATTTTGGGTCAATATCCTGACTTGCAAGATGGTTTTAAAAACTCAACAATTGAGCTGACAAAAATATCCGCAAATGACACAGCACATGATTTTTTAACTGTTCAGGGTAAGGCTTGTCATGCATCAAAACCTAATCTTGGTATAAATGCAATACAACAAGCACTATCCCAGTATGCACAAATAGATTATATGGTTTCGAGTAAAACAGAAGGACCAAACAGTCTACCATCAAAAGCTTATGTTGTGGTGGATAACCAAGAGTTGGCAAATATTTCTGCAACAGCGCACATTGATATAAGAACTAATCTTGCTGCTAGTAAAGATGATAGATTGCTAAAAGATGTTATGAAGCTAATTAGTCCAAACCTAGAGGTTAGAACTCGGGATAGGGGAAATGCATTCAGAGTACCAGATACATTTACAAACAGAATAACAAAAGGAATTACTACAGAAAAACAAATAGCTCAAGGAGGATCAGATGCACCATATGTTTTAGAATTATCAAAAAATATAATCCCAGGATTTGGACCTGGTAAAACCAAGTTGGCGCACACTGATGAAGAAAACATTGCATTGGTATCCATAGCAAATACTCCTAAAATAATTCTAAGGAATGTAAAATTTTCAAATAACTAAAAAGTGGTGCAGAGGCTCACGGTCACTGTGTTCCTGAGTTGTAAAGCTTCGCTTTCCAACCATACTCATTTCGCTTCGCTACATTCCAAGGTTGCTCTGGCAACTAATCTCACTCCGCTTTGCTTTGTTCGTGAGTTGCTCTGGCAACCAATCTCTACACTGAAGGTTTCAGCTATGCTTAAGGTTAGGAACGTTAGTGACATGATGTAAGGTATTATACCTAGTACAAAATCCAGTGATGAGTGAATTTCAAAAATAATTAGAAACTTTTAAATAAATCTTATTATATAACTTTATATAATATGAAAAAATCAAAATTGCATAGCCCAACATTAAACTCAGTTCTTATGGTAGAAAAAACAATACAAAAATACAGTCAGGAATATGGAAAATACCAGCTGTGGAAAAAGTTACCAAAAAAAATGATGTACCAGACTTATCTGGTAATTCTTGACTATCTTGAACAATCTGGAAAAATAATGATTGACAAAGATGGTTGTGTGCTCTGGACATGGAATCCAGAGGGAATAAAAAAGCTTGTTGAAAAGGGTTTGATTTAAGGATGAAAGATAAAGAAATTAAAGTTTCATTTGCAGAAATTAAACTAAAATCTGATTTTGGGTCACTAGTTGCAGGGAAATATCAAGATAAACAGTTGCACAAATTTATCAGTAGAGCAATTGACGACTTAAGAATTAATCCTGTCATATTTTAGGCATTTTTGTGTTGTATATAAAAAAATAAAAGCAACATATTACTTAGAATGCGTTGGGTCTAAAGCCCCTGGCTGTCGGGAAGCATAGCTTCCTGAGCATGATCAGAAATCATAGATTTCTGACATTTAGCCAGTAGCATTGTAAGTCTGAA
>JAANXH010000041.1 GCA_018263355.1 Candidatus Woesearchaeota archaeon | reverse complement strand
TGAGATTCTTAAATTAGTACTTGATAAATACTTATGGCTTGGAACTGGAGTTATGGTTTTTGGGCTGTTTAAGATAATTGTAAGTAGCGATTTTTATCAAGGATTTGCATGGATAATAGTTGGAAGTGTATTATTGCTGCTGTTTATGTGGCTGATAATCAAAGAATATGAATTTTTGAAGTGAGACAATGAAAAAAGCTTCTGTCTCACTTTCTGTTAATTTTTTGGTTATGATGATTGTTGGCATTTCAGTTTTAAGTTTAGGTATAATCCTTGTTAAAAAGATGGAAGTTCAAGCAAATAAATGGACTGATGATGTTAGTAAGGAAACAGAGAATCAAATTCGCGATCTCTTAGACACTGGAGATATTGTTGTTGCTCCGATTAATGTACGTGAAGTACAAAGGGGCAAAGACATAGCTAAGTTTGCAGTAGGTATTAGAAATATTCAGAGTGATGCCAATAATTTTATAATTGAAGTAGAGAGTACAGGTGTCAACGGATGCTTATCTAATAGTGATTGGGTTTTGCTTGCAACAAGATGGAAGGAAGGAAATACAATTGATAGACACGAAAGTGTTTTTGCAAAAATAGGAGTGAAAGTGCCTAAGAACAAAAAATCATGCAAATATGTTTTTAATGTTCGTGTTTATTCCAAAAAAGCAGGTTTATGGGAATCCTATGGTACACCTTTAAAGCTTTATGTAGACGCTAAATAAAACGTAGTTTTTTATTGGAAGCAGAACTATTCCTAAGTGAATAATCCGTATTATTTAAAAATAAAATCGACAGTTTTAAATACAGTTGTTCTTAAAAGTAAAATTAAAAGCTGAACGGGGTGATAATAATGGCAAAAAATAAAAAATATGAACTAAGCAAATATGGTCCTTGGGCATTTTATGTTGCTTTAATTGTAGCAGTTGTATTAGTATTTCTCCCAAATATGCCTTGGGCAATTTGGTTGTTAGCAGCATTAGGTCTAGTTGTTGGTCTGCTTAATGTTTCTGAAAAAGAATCAACTCCTTTCTTGCTAAGCACTTTAGCTTGGATGGTTGCAAGTACAAGTCTGTATAATGTGTTGGGTGTACTACCTGGACAGGATGTTGTAGGATTACTTGTATCTTTTTTAGAAAATGTAGTAACTTTTGTAGGTCCAGCAGCAGCAGTTGTTGCAATGACTACACTTTACTATGTAACAAAAGACTAACTTTTTCTTTTTTTTATTTTTCTTTTATTTGAACCTCAATAGGTCCAAAATGCTTGTCCTGCTGTAAATCAATCTTTCTTTGTTTAGCTAGATGAAGCAAAGGAATAAATGTTAAAATAACATCCTCTTTTGCATCAGATTTGATTAAATCAGTAAAAAATAACTCTTTAGCTCCGGTTCTAAAAAATTTTTTGACTTTAACATATACTTCTTTGATTATTTGTGTGATGTCTATTTCTTTTTCAGGAATTTCTATTTTTTTTGCTGGAATGTTTCTTATTATTCTTCTTTTCTTGACTTGCAATGCTTGTTCTAAAGCTTCCATAAGGTCATATACACTAACCTTTCTTGTCCTTGGTTGAGGTGTTTTGGGGACTAATTTTGGGATTTCTGGCTCTTGTGGTGGATGCAGGTCCATGAATTCTCTTTCAAGATCACCATAAAATTCATCACTATAATCTTCTGCATATTGATCTGCACTTGCTATTAATCTGTCAAGCTCAGTCATATCTTCCCCAACTAGTCTGGAAGATTTCATTTTAAGCAAAAGTGCAGCTGCCAGCACAATCTTACCACTTATTCTAAAGTCTAACTCTTTTAGTTTGTTTAGCATCTGGATGTATTTTTTTGAAAGAACTGATACATCTACATCCCAGGGATCCATTTGTTCTTCTTTTACAAGCTTTTGAATAATGCTTTTCCATGTGATCTCATCGTTCTCAAGCAATAAAGAGAATATTTTTTGCTGCATCAAAAACAATCAGCATTTATTTATATATAAATGTATTGGTGAATAGAGACTATTAGTGATATGTACGTTTGTTTTAATCTTAAGATTTTGATAATCTGTCAAGCTAAGATATTGAAATTTATAAAAAAAGTTTTTAAAAGTTAATAAAAAGAACAATCATGGAGAGAATGTTAGTGTTGTGAGGGGATGAATTCGCGAGAATTCAAGCATTCTCTCCACAATTGTAAATATGATTTAGGATATTGCAATTATGTACATTGCAATTGCCCACCCCAGGGGGGAGTTTTCATTATGAGTGTCTGTATGAGCATAGTATAATTCAGGTAGTTCAAATTTAGTGTTCATCACACTGTGAGTTTTTCTTATGTAATGATTGTATTTTTCCATATTTCCCAAATCTTTGTATATTTTTGCCAGCCATGGAAAACCAAAACACCATTCTGCTTCTTTCCCATTATTGTAATACCAGTCTCCTTTGTATCTTATCAAACCATTTTTTCTAACTAGTTTTGTTTCAACATCCCACAGGATTTGTGCTTTTTGAGTATCTGAAACAATATTGTATGGGTATATCAAACTTAAAAGTGCAAGATCTGTTTCCCTGGACTCTGATTCTCTTGGAAGCAGTTTATTTAGAGATTCCTGACCTTTTTTTATTAATGGCTGTGGTACAAAGACAATTGGAGATATTGATTTTAGACCGGCTAAACAGGCTCCTACTGAGCTTGCATGCAGTTCTTCTTCATTTTCCCATATTCCGTTGTCTTTATCATGCCAGTATTCTATGCTTGCTAAATAATAAACTAATTTTTGAAGTATTCTAAGGTCACTGTGATTTCTAAAGACCACAATTCCTTTTTTATATAAGTCTCCTACCTTAAACAAAAAGGCTCCTATTGCATCATTTTGTTTATTTCCCCAAGGTTCTTGAAATTCTGTTAATGTTTTTGGGTTATATCTTGCATGAATATATTGAAAATCATATTTTGGCTTTTTCTTAATTGCATAGTCTATTTTCCATTCATGATTTAGGAAAATGTTAAACAAAGCATAATATGTTTTTTTTAGGGCTTTGATGTCTTTTGTTTTTTCAAGTCCTATTGCTTCATATATATTATCTCTAATCCAAGCAGCATTATATCCTGTTTTAACATTTTTTCTTGATGCTGAAAATAGTCCAGAGTCGTGCTGTAGCTTCTTTAGCTTATTTTCTGATACCTTTTTAAAAATGTGTTTTAACATTTTCATCCCCAGTTACTACTATATAGCCATAACTACTATTTAAATCTTTTGGTATTTTGTTCACTCAATAGGGGTGAAACATGCTTAAAGAATCCATAATGTGCAATTAATGTGAACTTAAAAATCAAAATTAATCAGAAAATTCTTCTAATAAGTCTTTAATATCCTTATGCAATAAGTCTAATATTTCACTGAGTTCAGGATTGATTGTGCAGTATTTATCAAACAGGTTTTTTAATTCTTTTTCAAATTCTTCTAGCTCATCTTCTGCCTCTAAATCAGTATGCTCCTCTGTTTGTTCTTCTGATTGTACAGTTTGATCAACCTGGTTTTTCTGCATTTTCTCTAGTTCTTCCTCAGCTGCATCTAATCCAGGATATCTTTTGTCCTGGTATTCTTGCTGCTCTGAAATTTGATCTTGTTCAAATTCAAATATCTCATCTTGGTCTGTAATAACCAGTATTTGAATTAGGTAGATTTTGTTTTTATCTATAATAAATTCTACTTCCACAGGAGCATCAAAATGCTTTTCAAGTTTCCTTGCCATTGCTCCAATTCTTACAAGCTCTTTGTTTTTTAGAACTTTGATTGTTCTTTCTGTATCGGGAATAGATTTTTTAATATTTTCTTTAGTTTCTTTATCATAAATATATGCGTAGTTTTGCTCTTCTATTATAGAGTCAGCAATTTCAAGGTCATCTTTATCTAGTTTATGTTGATCTGGCTCATTATCATCTTTTAAAAAGTAATCTTCTGTTCCCCAGCAAGCTTCAACCAGAATTCTGTTGTCATCTCCCTGAGGATTACTAGAGTACACTACTCCTGATTTATGGGCTAGGATCATCTTGCTTATAATTAGGCTTATGCCAACATCATCAAAATCAAGCCCTTCTGCATTCATGAATTCAATTGTGTCATAATTAAATAGTTCTATCCAAGAATCATGAATATTCTGCATTAGATCCTTATTAATTCCTTTTATACTGTAGCTTGATAGTGGTTCTGCACCTTTTCTAATAAATAAAGTGCCCCTAATTACAACTTTTACTAAATTTTTTGGTTTGACTAGGTCAAACGCACTTTCAATATTTGAAGAATCTATACTTAGTTTTTGATATGCTTCAGAAACTTGAGATTTAAATTCATCTGAAATATGGAAAGATCTTAATAATGACTGGATTTGATTAGCTTTTTCCTGATAACCTACTTCTGGCTCATTTAGAATTTTGTTTAGTTTCACTCTGTGGTTTGCTATAAATCTTTGGAAACTCTTTGCTGTTAGTACAAAAGAAGGTGGTACAGGGACTAGATTAGATATTTCACCAAGAAGTGCTGCTTTTTGGCCAACTTCCTTGTGCTCTTCCGATCTGACTTTTTTTAATTCAATTATTTTTGGCATTGTAATTCAAGATTATATAATCCTTTTTATAGTTTTCCCCTATCTGCCTTTATTTTTATTAAGACTAACTTTTGCTTTGACCATATTATGCATTTTTTTTAAAAACTCCATCCTATCTTCCATTTTCATAATATCTGCATGTCCTTGTGTTACTAGATTAAAGCCAAAGGGAGAAGGAATTTTTGTGTTAATTTTTCTTAATCTGATTTTACCTTCTTCAATTTGTTTGATAATTCTTTTTGTGTTTTTTATGTCCATCAAATCTTCTAAAACTTCTCTTCTAGCTTCTCTGAGTATTGAAAAATCTGGATCTATTCTTTTGACAGTTGCTAGTAATATCATTGAGCTAACTTGCTGGGTTCCAACTCTTTTTTTCCTACCTTTATAGTTTTTTAAAATCATTAATGATCTGGTTGCACAGTGTCTAAATCTTCTTTTCAAAACCTCTGTTTTTTCAATTGCAACTTTCATTATAAGGTCAAGTTTTTCTGATTTTAAT
>JAANXH010000040.1 GCA_018263355.1 Candidatus Woesearchaeota archaeon | reverse complement strand
CAAGAAGCGGGATTTTCTGATGGGGATGATGAATACCCCGCATAATATCACTTACGTTCCTAACTTTCAGAGTGGCTGAAAGCTTTAGTGCGTGATTTTCAGTCAGAAAATCTGCATGTAAAAGTGAGGAGCGTTAAAAACCCCATAATTTATTATGGGGATTGCTCCTCACCGCAGATTTTCGTTATTCAATTTGAATCTCCACCCATTTAAAGTTTGAATCATTAACAGCATCAAGAGTTATTTCTTTAATACCTTGGCTAAAATCTGAACTATTAAATGAAGCGTTTATATTCACATTACTGAAAAAGGAAACATTCTCTCCTGTATGAAACTGAAATACAAGTTCATTAATATTCTTTGTCCAATTTGACTCAATATATATAGACTGAATTCCTGATGGCATACTCTCAACTAATGTTAGTCTTGCAGGTTGGCCCATGTAATACACAGATTCTGCATTGTTTACAATATCATTTCCAATAATATTAATTTGGTTATAGTTTCTTTTTTGTGTAGAATCTGAGGTATAATTATGAAAAACATAGATAATAGGAATTAAAATAAAAAAAGCTATAACAAAAGTAAGCATAAACTCCATAGATGATTGTGCATTTTTTCTACATATTTGCATAATCAAAATAGATTTACTCTTGTATCGATGTCAGTAACTCACCAGAGATAGTTTTATTATAGCCAATTCCTGAATCTGCATAATAGTATTCAAATAGTATATCCCATCTGTATTTTGAGTTAGGATCTGCAAAAGTACTTGAAATAATGCAGGTTTGGTCTAAAACTATATCTAATTCATCACCATTTCTCATATATAATACATCACCTGGGCCTGTGTAATCTGTAGAACAATTGTCATTTATTGGATTACCTGTCATAGGGATTGCGGAAACATTCATAACATATATAGCTTCTCCAAGACCATTAATTAGATTGAGTTTTATTAATCCACCCGACACAACTAAATGATCATTACAACTTATACCAGTAGGAAATGTACATTTTGGTGGAAGTAGTCTTTGAGGATTTAATACACCAAAATACGCTAATGCACCTATGACAATTAGAACAACCATTATAGCCCAACCATAAGTCATTAAAAACTCCATGGCTGCTTGAGCTCTTTTACTCATTTTATCTACCTCCTTTTTTGGGTTATATGTAACTTTAAATAATAGTGATAAGTTATTTTATTACTGTTTATTATATAAAACTTTCGATTTTTTGACCAGCAACATTTATATTTAAGCATATTTATCTGAAAGCTATGAATATCATTGCAGACTTGCATATTCACGGAAAACATTCAAGAGCAACGTCTAAGTCTCTTAGTATAGATAATCTTGAAAAATATGGGCGTATTAAGGGAGTTAATTTAATTGGGACAGGGGATTTTACTCATCCCCTGTGGCAAAAAGAACTGAAAGACAATCTTGTTGAAGATAATACTGGAATATTAAAAACAAAATCTGGCTTTAGCTTTATTTTACAAACCGAAATTTCCTTAATATATAAACAAGGTGGTAAAACAAGAAAAATCCATAATATTGTACTGGCACCAGATTTTGCAACAGTTGAGCAAATTAATGAAAAACTACTAACTTATGGGAGGCTCGACTATGATGGAAGACCCATATTTGGTATGAGTTGTCCTGAATTTGTAGAAATACTAAAGCAAATTAACAATAAAATTGAGGTCATACCTGCACATATCTGGACTCCTTGGTTTAGTTTGTTTGGTTCACGATCAGGTTTTGACAAAATTGAAAATTGTTTCAAAGATCAAACCAAGCATATATTTGCTCTGGAAACAGGGTTAAGCTCAGATCCAAAAATGAACTGGAGAATTTCTGATTTAGACAATTACACTTTAATAAGTAATTCTGATGCGCACAGTTACTGGCCATGGAGAATAGGGAGAGAATGTAATCTGTTTGAACTCAAGAAACTAACATATAGTGCATTATTAAATGCAATTAAAACAAAACAAGGATTTGTAAAAACCATTGAGTTTTGGCCACACGAAGGAAAATATCATTATGATGGACATCGCAAATGTGATATAGTATTTAAACCAAAACAATCCATTGAGAATAATAATATTTGTCCAGTGTGTCGTAAACCACTTACTCTAGGGGTGCTGCACAGAGTAGAAGAACTTGCAGACAGACCAGAAGGATATGTTCCAGAAAACAAAGTGCCCTACATTAGACTCATTCCTCTGTCTGAACTTATTGCAGGAGTATTAGATATGGGTATATCTACAAAAACAGTATGGAAACAATACAATAAATTAATAAAAGAGTTTGGTTCAGAATATAATGTTTTACTGAGTGCAAATAAAGATGAGCTTGAAAAACATATTGACAAATCAATTGTTAAATTTATAATGCTGAACAGACAAGAAAAAATTAAAGTCAAACCAGGATATGATGGAGTATATGGAAAACCCTTATTTGGAAAGCAAGATTTTCAATTTAAACAAACAAAACCTAAACAAAAAAGTTTAGAAAAATTTTTCTAAAGATTATTATAATCAACAATAGAATAGTGTCTTTTTAATTTGCAATCCTGCATTCCTTTTGGAATGCACTCATATTCTCTGCAAACTTTTGGCCTATGCTCATAAATACTACATGTTGCAATACCTTTTTTAATTACAACAAACATGCAATAGCCATTAACTCTTTTTAGAATTTTTTCATCATTGTGTTTTTCTACAAAAAACTTTTTTTCAAAACCTAATTTGCAAATTTGATTTATATCTTGTTTATTTAATCTAACAATTAAACTACAACATAAACCACATCTGCCTTTATCTAGCTTGCCCATAAAAAAATAAAAAGAATAAGAATATAAAAATTTATCTTCTGCGTCTCTTGCGTCTTCTTTTTTTTGCACTCTTTTTTACTGCACCCACAGTAATTGTGTAATTGCCACGCTTACCGCCGGGATACGCCAGTCTCTTTTTTCTAATCTGTGCTAATTTTTTTTCAATTCCTTTTTGTTTGGAATCTCTTTAATTTTTTGACCCTTTCTGTATTTTGCTATTTTGATGCACCTCTTTTTTTTTTAATTTACCCTCTATTTTCAGCTGACTTATATAAATATTTTTTGTTTTTAGAATGTTAACCACTCTGTGTTAGCATAATGCCTGATTTAAGT
>JAANXH010000004.1 GCA_018263355.1 Candidatus Woesearchaeota archaeon | reverse complement strand
TAATGGAATCAGATCAAACGTGCATGTTTTTGCAGATAACAATATGTATGCAAATGCATTCTATTACAGTTCTGACCGTAATTTAAAAACAAACATAACACCAATGCAAGACAGCACAGAGAAAATTATGAAACTTGATGGTGTTTCATTTAACTGGAAAGAGAACGGTCAAAGAGATATTGGTATAATAGCACAAGAAGTCCAAAAAGTATTTCCAGAAGCAGTGGCTAGAAATGAAGAAACAGGAATGCTTGTTTTAGAATACGGACATTTAGTAGCTCCTTTAGTAGAAGCAACAAAAGAGCAGCAAGAAGAGCTAACTGAGCATGAAAGAGAACTTAGAAACCTTCAAATACAAATAAATAAACTAAAACAAGATATCAAGCCACTAGTAGAAGCAACAGAAGAGCAGCAAAAAACCATCAAACAGCAAAAAACACAGATAAATCAGCTAAAATTCCAAGTCCAGAGACTAAAACAAGCAGAAACAAGCATATAAATCTATTAGAATATTCATATATAGAAAAATTTATATACTCTTTTTTGAAAAATGTTTTTATGAAGAAAATAATATTCTTATTGATATTGTTGTTTTCATTACTACTTATTGCTACTTTAGCTGTTGCCTGGACAGCTTGCTGTTCAGCAGGGGTTGAATGCACAAGCACTGATTCCTGTAGAGCGTATACTTCAAATTCTGTCCTAGTGCAGTACAAATGTAGGAGAATAGTCAATTCAGGAAGTAATGATGTTTTTATCCCACATAAAACAAACCTTGAATTTGCTTATTTTAGAAATGCAGTAGAAGGATATCTGAGTTCAACTTTATCCATATCAAGTTGTGGATCCACTTCTTAATCCAGTCTCAATTCCTTTTGAAAGCTTATTCCAATACTCTTTAGCAGCTTTCCATTTATCTTTTTCAAACCTTTTAATCCATTTTTCCAAAGCTTTATTATCCTTGTCAACCGCGTACAGTCTATTCAAATAAGTCATAATAACATCAATTACACGTTCAGATTCCCAGAAAACAGATTCATTATGAACTTCATCAATAGCACCTGCCAATCTTTTGTGATGTTCATAATAATCAATATTTTGGTCAAATAGTTCATTTACAATATCTTGGATAACTTTTTCTACCCATTTTCTGTGAAACCTGCAAATACCAGTATTGTCATTGTACAATTCTTTTATCATCCTGTCAGCTGAGCTTTTCCCAAGCTCAAAAGGCTGCTTGAATCCAGCAGAATAATCCTCAAAATACTTGCCCTGAATAGGCATAGGTGAGAAAAAAGCAGGCACCCAGTATTGGTTTGGAGCTATGCAGCCTTCCTTAGAATGAGGAGTATACAAAGCAAGATCAATTGTCTTAACATTATACTTTTTATCAAGAGCTTTAGCAGCTTTTCTTATTCCATTTCTAAAAATCTTGCCCTTATCAGTAAAGATCATATTGGCAATTTCCTCAACAACAGCTGCGTTATGCATTGAATCCTCAGGATTTTTAAAATTATCAAGATCCCATCTTGGAGTTAATTTTAAGTCAAAGTCCTGCTTTGGAATAATCTTTTTATAAACAAGTTCCATAATCCAGGAAATAATATTACCTGCTTGTATAGCATCAAAACCCATAGAATCAATCAAATGATTAACCTTTTCAGCAGCTCTTTGATCAAAAATACCACAATTTGGACCAAGTGCTTCATAAGGCTCATAATCTTTTTTATACTTGCCTCTCATCTTTTTACAAACTGCAGGACAAGCCTCACCACAGTTTTTCCAGGATTTTGTCTTTATGGTTTCTTCATTAAACTGTTTTAAATAATGTTTGTGCACTAATCTTTTGTAAATCTCAAGTCTTTTATCATTATCCATATAAATTGAAGACCAGTTCAGGTACAAAAGCCAATCTTTTAGCTTAGTTATATTTACACCAAATGTTCCTCCAGACTCAAATGCATCATCATACCTATACTTTTTTGTGGCGTCCATTGCAGCTAACATCATTTTTCTGCCAGTACCTTTAACAAAAATCGCATTAATTTTTTTAATATCTTGTAAGGAATCATCAGAATAATCCCCTCCATAAACAATAGCCGCAATATTGTGCTGCTGAAATAGTTTTGAGCCTAATCCACCTCGGCCTGCCCAGCAATCCACACCAGTTACTTTTCCTTTGCATAATACAGATGAGCCTAATGCTCCAATATCTGTGTACTTTGCAGATGGGCCACTTGCAATAACTCTGCAAGAATCACAAACATTTCTTGCATGACACTCTTTACATTTATCAAGTGCATACTGTTGTAATGCATAAACTCCTTTATCACCATCGTATCCTTTCCACACTTTTTCAGCATCAACAGGTTCAAACTGAACATGAATTTTACCTGCAAAATTATGCAACCTTAAAATACAAGGCTCTGCAAATTTATTTTTTATAGCAACATAATTTATACCCAACTTAACAAATTTTAAACCTGCTCCCCCCATTGTTGAAATATAAAACGTTTTCCATATTGGACTAATACCTGAAAAAATCAATCTATGAGTTCCTGGAATAGGTGATCCTGCTAAAACACCTACTCCAAAACAAAAATAATCCTGCTTTTGGTTCATATGAAAACCAAAATCAACTGGACCAATAATCTTTTCATCCCTTACTTTTTTAACTTCCCATGTCTCAGATGCAGCATCAATCAATAAAGCTTTTTGTTGTATCATATGCTCTATCAAATAATATGGCTATTTAAAATTTGTGAAAATCATGGCGCAGAAAAAAGATGATCTAAAGGTCCAGCTTGTTCATTATACTTTTGAGTTCAACAGTAGTTTTAAATTGAAATTTGCATGGATTTGTAAGGGAAGAATGCAAGTAGTCTGGTTGACCTGAGGCACCCACTATACTGTGGAATGAAATTCCCATGTTGATATGCCACTATAGCAGTATTATCCACTTTGCCAGCTATCTTCTTAAGCTCTGCCATTAGTCCATCCACACCAGCCTCTGCAACTTGAAAATAAAATTAAAATAAGTAAAATTAAAACAATTGTCCTCTTTTTTAACATAATTTAATCTTAAAATATTTAATATATAAATATTTCCAAGAAATAAAATAATTCTAATCCGAATATGAATTTTAATTTGTTTGTTGATAATCAACACAGAAAGATTTATATATTCTTTTGGTTGATAATCAACACAAGTTTGTCTTAATATATGTCTGATATATGTTGATAATCAACACAGAAAGATTTATATAGGTTTTCTGTTGATAATAAACAAAACTAGTTTAGTGAAAGCATGCAAAAAGAGGCTCAAGTAGAAAAAACTGTAAAAAAAGTAGCTCTAGTTACATATTCTCTAACAAATCTGTCACACTCAGACAAAACAAGATTTGGGTATGCTCTCAAAGGAAGATCTGGAAAAGGAGGCATGCTAAAACTTGTTAATGGAGAGCATGTGGGAAGAAATAATATCTTATTTCCTTTAGAAAAATTGCCAGAGATAAAGGACTTTTTGTCAACTTGGAAAATACAATACAAAGTAAGGAGGTTTATTGAGCTAAAATGAGCAAAAAACCTAGACTCCCAAATAATATAATTGTGGTTTTGGCAATAGTTTTTGCTCTAGTAAGCCTAAGCAGTAATTTAATGATATATTTTACAGTAGGTGAGCCAAAGTCAGTTGGTGCAGCAGTTAAATCCCAAACTGCAACTGCTTCAATATCAATTATAGGAAATGATCCAGTGCTGCTAGTTACATACCCAAATGGCTGTGAAGTTTTAAGTGGAATACGAGATATTAATGCTACAATCTGGGATCCAGACTCAAATTGGACAATAAGAAATGGTACTTTTTATTATTCAAATACAACAAACATTCAAGAGCTAATAAATAGGAGTAATTTAACAGGTTATGATTACATTGGAACACAGTTTTATGATGATAATGAAATATACACTCAACCCTGGAACACAACAGAAGTAAATGATGGAATATATTACTCAGCCTCAGTAATAGGTTATGATTATAATCTTAGGTGGGATTATAACAAATCAGATAATTATTTTGCAGTAAATAACATAGATGAAGAGCCTGATTGGGAGGAATTCAAATTTTATACCTCAACAAATCTCACAAGTCTATCCAATTCAACTTCTGTAGGGGAGTGGGCTTATGTTGAGAATCTTACACTGGGAAGCTATTTTGGTCTAATTAACTTGACAAATACAACTTTAAATATTGATGGACTCAACTTATCAAAATATTTTGAAATAGATTATAGGTCTATTTCTCTAAATGATTCCATTTCTCCTTGTATTGATGGTTCGACGTATCTGCACTTTTTCAATACAGGATTAGTAACACCTGGCATCTTAAAAAGTGGGAGTCTGTGTGCATGGCCTGATTGTAGAATAATATCTCATTGGCAAAATGAGATTATTGTTTGGGTAAATGAGTTTGGAGAATATGATTTAAATGAAACAGCAGCCTACAATCTGTCAATTTGGGATGTAACAGATAAACAAGTATATAATGGAAATCAAACAAGGAGAAGAGGAGAGATTGCAACATTTTATGCTAATCTTACATTAGGTAATCAAACAATCTCTGATCCAGGAATTAATTGTTGGATGAGATTTAATGAAACAGGAAATTTTACACAGTGGAGTAATGCAACCTATATAGGGATAGATATTTTTGAGGACAATTACACTTTTGGTGAAATGGGTTTATATGATTGGCAGGTAATTTGCAACAGCACTTCATTTCCTCTCTACATATCCCAAACAGATACAATCAACATTTCAAACCTACCACCTTACCAAAGATACATAATACCCAATGTAACAATGGAGGAGGATCGCTCATTGATATTTATATACCTGGATGATTATTTTACAGATCCTGATGGAGACTCATTAAATTACTCTAATACCTACATTGCTAACATCGAACTTCAGATTGATGATTCAAATATTGTGACTATTATTCCTGATGTGAACTGGTTTGGTGAGAGGATTACCCAATTTATTGCATCAGACGGTTTTGGTGGAATAACTTACAGTAATCCAGTAAACATTACAGTTGAGGATGTTCCTGAACCTCCACAGTTTCAAGGTGGAGGCGGAGGTGGAGGCGGAGAAGGTTCTTCAAAATATTATGATTATGAACCAATAGCTGAATGCCTGCAAGACTGGCAATGTGGTAATTGGAGCAAATGTATGTATAGGTGGGTTGTTTTAAACCAAACACAAGATAATGTAAGTAAACTAAATAATAGTGAAAATGATGGAATTCAAACTAGGACATGTTCAGACTTAAGTCATTGTAATTATTGGTGGAACAAACCTAATGAGACAAGATGGTGTTTTTATAATCCAACTTGCACAGACAATATCAAAAATCAAAATGAAATTGGGGTAGATTGTGGAGGAGTATGTGAGCCATGTCCAAGTTGTACAGATGGAATCCAAAATCAAGGTGAGGAAGATATAGACTGTGGTGGCCCATGCCCATCTTGTGGTACGTGTTTGGATGGAGTTAAGAACTGTCATGATGGTTTGTGTGAAGAAAATACAGATTGTGGTGGTCCATGCTCAGCTTGTCCACAAAAACAAAGACCAGCTTATCTTACCTATATTTTTATGTGGCTTTGGTGGATAATACTTTTGATAATACTTTTGATAATACTTTGGAAGTATGTCCGACCAAAAGTGCACAAAGCAATATTAGCATATCTTGCAAAAAGAGAGGAAGAGAAAAAACAAGCTGCTATGCTGCCATGGCTAGTTGCATTAAGAAAAAGAATTCTTGAGCAATTAAATATAATCCAGTCAGAGTCAATAAATGGTAATGTTGGGCTACTTTCCAGACAACTAACTAAGGTAATGAGACAATTTTTCAAAGAAGTCTTTGATGTAAAATATGAATTTACATATAGTGAACTAATGCAGGAGATAAGCAAGAGAAATATGCCTCGATTACTTATCACAGAAGTTTCACAGTTCTTAAAAATAATCATAAAAATGGAGTATGGTAAACATAAGATTAGTAGAGCCAAGCTTCAATCTACGGTTGTAAGTGCAAAACAAATAGTGAAGCTTGTAATAAGATATGTTCCAATGAAATATCAGACAAAGCAAGCAGAAAAATACAAAGATATCCTGCAAATCTACAGACTAAGCATTCAAGTGCACAGATATATTAGCAGAGATGAATTGGACAGAGCTAAGTTTACTTATTATAAAATTTTGAACTTGTACAACAAACTAACAAATGAGAAGAAAACTCAAGTCTATAAAAATATATCAAAGCTACAAAAAGATTTGGGAAAAGTGCTGCAGAGAAGGGGTAAAGATAATGAATAAACAAGCAAGGATTAACTGGCTGCAAAATCTTTTGATCATTGTAGTATTTGTTTCTCTGATACATGTTGCAGCTGCACTAGACCCCTATTTTGATCCAGAACCACCAAAAACATTTAACCTTACAGAAGATGTTAACTTTTACTATGATTTGAATGCAACAGATGATGATAATGACCTTCCTCTTATTTATTCACATGACGCACTATCTTGGGGATTTGAATCATTTTATATGGACAATCTTACTGGCATAATTAACTTTACACCTCCAAACGATGATGTTGGGTTAAACACATTCACATTAATAGTAACAGATGCTTTGGAAGACCAAGATTCTAAATTTGTCTATTTTAATGTGTCAAATGTAAACGATCCCCCAAATATAACCGCCTATTCTCCTGTAAACCTAGACCTTGGTGTTTATGAAAATGACAGTCCAGGATACTGGTTTGATTATAATGTTACTGACCCAGATACTCTGTGGGGAGATGTTCTCAACAATACATGGATAAAAAACGGAGAGAATTTTACTAATAATCACTCTTGGTTGTGGGAGCCAGGATTTTGTGAGCCTGTTGGTTTTAATATAACATTAAAAGTATGGGATTCATCTGGGGAAACACAGACTGTGAACTGGACAGTGTCAATCACAAATGTGAACAGACCTCCTACATATAATTGGAGTAATCCAATCTCTAATCTGACCTGGCCAGAAGATAATGACTTACTTAATAATTTTAGTTTAGATACTCATTTTTATGATGCAGACTATATTGAATGTAATGATAGCACAGATGTAAATTACACTGTTGTGGGAAACCAAAATATTACTATAAATATTTCAAATTCCACTCCATATTGGGTTAGCTTTTTTCCTGATACTAATTGGTATGGATTAGAACTAGCTACTTTCTCCTTATCAGATGGAGAAGCATCAGCATCAAGTAACCTAATTTACCTTAATGTAACAAATGTTGGTGATCAGCCAATAGTGGATTTTATTGGAAACCAGACAGCTTTTGGTTATGTGCCTTTTATTCTGCAGGTCAATGCAACAGATAATGATCAAGATACAATGTGGTATTTTGACAATACTACTTTGTTTGAAATTAATAGAAGTACCGGACTAGTTAACTTTACACCAGAATATAGTGATCTGGGTAATTACTCTATTCAAATTAATGTAACTGATGGTTTGTACAATACATCTATGAACTTTAGCTTAAATATAATGAACAATACTCCTCCAAATATAGATCCAATTTCAGATCTTTGGGTTGAGGAAGGTGCTTTGTTTACTCTAGCGGTAAATGCAACAGATATAGACGGAGACAATATCACATTCCTGACAAATTTTACAAAAATGGCTGAGCCTTATTGGACAGATAATACATCGCAAGGAAGGTTTCAGATGAGGCCAAACCAAAGTGATGTGGGCAACCATACAATAATTGCAACTGCAAAAGATCATTGGGGAGCTGTAAATTCAACAGTTTTTAATCTTGAGGTAGTTGATGTAAACTTAGCACCAATAATGGATAATATAACTTCTCCTGTAGTTGTAAAAATCAACAAAAGTTTTTACATGGAGCTAAATGCAACAGATCCAGACTTTAATGATCTTAACTTTACTCATAATGTTTCTTTATTAGACTTTCCTAATTTTAATATGACTATTGATGGAATAATGAATTTTACAGCTAATCAGTCTGATGAGGGCAATCGCTCAATAAATTTTACTGTTTGGGACATTACTCCTGCTCCAAAATCAGACTCAAAAATAGTAGAATTTGTTGTCACATGGAACAGACCACCGATTATATATCCAATACCATTACTGAATGCAACAGAAGACATTCTTTTTTCCTACACAATCAATGCAACAGATCCAGATTATGATTCAGTTAATATGTCTGTCAATACTACTTGGTTTAATATAAGTGAAGGTGGGCTTTTTGAGTTTACACCGAATCAGAGTATGTTAGGTTACCATAATTTTTCGCTAAATGCAACTGATAATGATGGTGGCTGGACATATACTACATTTGTCATTAATATAACTGGAGTAAATGATGCTCCTTATTTTGACCCAGCACTTATTAATTACTCAATATGGGACAATATATATGAAGACCAGCTTGCAGAAATAATAATTAATGTAACAGATGAAGAAGGAGATAATTTAACTTTTTCAAGATTATTTACCACAGGTTCAAACTTATTTAATATTTATAATTACACATATAATTTCACAAAAAGCCAGGCACTAATTAACTTTACACCTGGGCAGACAGATATAGGAAATTATACAGTAAACATAACTGTTTCTGATCAAGATAAATCAACAACAGAAACCATAAATTTTACTGTTTTGCCAATAAATGATGCTCCGCAAATTGTGACTTTTTATCCATATGGAACTCCAGTATCAAACATAACAGTGTTTGCATGGCATAATTATACAAGCTTCCCAAATACAACAAATATTAATGCTACAGAAAATAGTACAGTTTTATTTAACCACACTAGTACTGATGAGGATAATGCTAGTTTACTTTACTTTTGGTACTTGGACGAAAACATAGTTAGTACACAAAGTTATTGGAGTTATGCTATTAACTTTTCTGCTGATGGAAATCATAATATCACTTTAAGAGTAAGCGATGGAATTCTTAATAGCTCCATGAACTGGAATCTAACAGTAAGTAACTTTAATAGAAGACCTTCTTTTGGAACCATTATTGATTCAACAGATTCTGATTTTAATCAAGGAGTTGCAACTAATTTGGATATTTTTAATGATAGCATAAAATTGAACTTTACAAATGAATATAAAATTCAAGGAACATATACTTCTTCAGTTATGAACTTGGATCGTGACTTTGGGTTTAATTATTCAACTATTAGCTGGAATGTGGTAAAAAACCAAACTAATGAAATATACTTAAGAGAAAGAACATCCTCAGATAGTTCTGATTGGGGGAATTGGAGTGACTGGACAGCATTAGGTAATAACACAGAAGATACAATTAATGCTCCTAACTTAAGATATATTCAGTATGCTCTGAATTTTTCAACCAACAACACAAATACAACACCTATACTCAGATCTGTAAGTGTTAATTATGTGATTGAAAACAAAACCTGGTATGAAAGTCAAGATATAGGAGAAGGAATCTGGATAGATTTGGACCATTTTTTCAATGATCCAGATGGAGATCCTCTAAATTATTCAGTTATTGGTGAATCTATTGTTGATGTAAGAATACAAAATTCAACAAATTATGTGGGATTATATCCTCAGGATTCTGGTTTGGATTATATTCAATTCATAGCAGAAGACCATAATGGAAGTAATATTGCAAGTAATACTGTTACCTTAACAGTACTGGAAAGTCAAAGTCCACAGGTGGTTGTACAAAGTTCAGGAGGTGGAAGCAGTGTGGTTACAAAACCAATACCTGAAGAAGTCCAAGTAAAATTTAATTTGAATATGATTGTACCAGAGGCAGTGACAATATATAAAAACGGAACTGTTGTAACACCTATCAGACTAATTAATAATGAAGATGAGGCTTTAAATGATATAAATTTGTCTGCAGAAGTAAATAATACAGATATAGAATTTGAATTTACAAAAGATACTTTTGAAACAATTGGTCCTGGAGAAGAGGCAAAGACTAATCTTGTTATGACTGCTCCGGACATAATAGGGAGCTATGAAATTGTAGTACATGCAGATGTAGCCAGTCCAGAATATTCTGACTCAGCAAAAATTCATTTAGCCACAATTGAAAAAGGACAGGTCAATGAAACCCAACTTAATACAAGAATAAGCTTTACCAGGGACTTTTTGTTATCTAATCCTGAATGTCTAGAACTAAATGAGTTATTAAACGAGGCAAAAGCAGCCATAAACAGCTCACGACTAGATGAAGCTACTCAAATCATTGATGAGACAGTAAGATATTGCAGATACCTTATAGCTTCCAAAGAAACAATGACTCAAAAACCTGATGTTTTCCACAGATTTTTCTACAGAATATTTGGAACCACATCAAATAGAAGAATAATTCTTTATTCAATAGCAATTGTTTCAGTATTTACACTTTTGGTGTTGTCTTTACTTTTAGAAAGACATAGAGTAAAAAGAAGACTAAAAAAGTTTCAAAAGAAAAAAGAAAAGTTGAGAGAAAAGTCCTTAGAAGAAGAAAAAGAGCTTGAAGAACATAGGTATTAAGCAAGACCTGCTAATTTTAAGTCCACTCCAATTCCCATTAGTTCATAATCAATTTTTCTTTTGGTTCTGGATTTAAGACCTAATTTTGTTTTAAATTTCATAGCTTCTTGATAATATTCTTTTGCATTATTATACTCTCCTGATTCAAGCAAGTGTTTGGCTGCATGAATCATTGCCTCAAGATCTTCCTTTGTCTTAGGTTCTTTTAATTCATTAGCAGAATCTTTAGTTTCATCAATAATCTCTTGCTCTGAATCTTCAGATTCTTTTTTATTTGTCTTAAAATGAGCTTCTTTTTTCTTAACAGCTTCAAGGTGCAAATCCTCAACTTGTTTTTCAGTTTTATCTTGCGCTTTAATACCTTGCTCTTTGTCATCTTGTTTTTTATTGAGTTTTACTAAACCATTCTCTTTGGTTTTAAATTCATCTTCAAGTTCTTTTTTGAGCTCTTTTTTCAGTTCTGCTTTTAGCTCATCTTTAATAAGGTTATTTTCACTATCTTGCTTATTTAAATCCTTTTTTGGTTCTTTAAGATCAACAGGAGTATCAGTTTTTTTATTGCTGTCTCCAAACATTTTTGGCTTATAATGATCTTTTTTTTGCTCAGACTTAACAGCTTTAACCTGTTCAACTTGTTTTTCAGGTTTCTTTGCTTTCTTATCCTGAGTTTTTGGCTTTACAACTGGTTTTGGTTTTTCTTCAATTTTTACATCCTTTGCATTGATTTTTCTAATCTCTTGTTTAAGTTCTTTGATTTCTGGTATAAATTCCTCTGCTTGGGGTGCAGGAAGCTTTTGACAAAGTATATTTATCTGTTTTACAATCTCCCAAGCTTTATGCATTTGTGAGTTTTCTAAAGCCTCATAAGCAGAAGCAAACTTTTTGTATATTTTTGAAAGGTCCTGGTCAGATTGTTTTTCAAAATCACCTTCTAGTTCTTCAATCTCTTTTTGAAACTCAATAATCTCATCATCAAACTGTTCCCTTTCAAAACTAGCCAATTTTTCATACATTTGGTTAATTTGTGTAAGCACTTTGCGTGCGTTATTAGCCTCTCTTTTTTCCAAAGCCCCATAACCTTTTCTGAAAAGAACATACATCTCTCTGAGGTGATCTTTTGGAGGTCTCTTTTTTTTCTTTGCCTTTTTCATTAATCCCTTTGCTTTTTTTGCCAGATTTTTAAATCCGAACTTATGTGTTTTTGTTTTCTTTGACCTTTTGGAACCTGGATCATTAAGTTCAATAGACACTTGTATTAATAAGTCTTCAAATTGATTAATCTGTTGTAAAAGCTGATCATTGCTAAAATCTTGATTACTAAATGCAGACTTACTCATATCTGTTGCAAGGGATTTTAGCATTAGTTTTGCATCATCCCCTAGTTTAATTTTATTGGTTTCTTTCACAAGCTCTTGATAAGTAAACTCATATCTTATCTGAAAAAACTTTTGAGCAAATAGCCTAAATATCTTAAAAAACTCTTCAGAATGACCCTTATTTGGCTCTTTTTTTACTCTTTGTTTTAAAGATAGTAGTTTTTTAAGAGTCTCTCTGTAAATAAGCAACAGAGGCATTTTTTTATCCTCTTCTTTTTTCTCCTCTTTTTTTTTCTTTTTTAATAACTTAATCATCAATACAAATTTGCCAATCAATTTATTTAAATCTATCGATATAAGTATATAATTAATGAATAGGTGAATTTAAGAGAATTATTTGTGTTAGAGAAAATATAACTTTATGCAAACAAAGAAAAAATTAAATATTTGATGGCACTGTATTAGTGTGACTGATGGTGTTGGGAATTCGTCTGTGCCGTGGATGACATGAAATGACCTTTTTTGTTATTCGTGGCATGGCCAGACGTAGTTTTTCTGCAGGAAAAAAGGAGTAGGATTTTGGACACCATCAGTTTGTAGCACTGCCTATTTAATAAACACAAATAACCATTACCATTCTCTAGTAGGATAATAATATATAAATACTAGTTTTCATGTATTTTATCTATGTCTGGGGAACAAGAGGAATTTGAGGAGAAACTACAGAAATATAAAAAAAAGTTTGTAGTTATTAAAAAAGAGATTGGAAAAGTAATGATTGGTCAAAAAGACATAATCAACAGCTTTTTAACAGCTATGATTTCTAATGGTCATGTCCTGGTAGAAGGAGTGCCGGGTATTGGTAAAACAGTTCTAGTTAATACTTTATCCAAAATAATTGGAGCAAAATTCTCGAGAATCCAGTTTACACCAGACCTGCTTCCTAGTGATATTGTAGGTTTAACATCTTATCAGAGAGATGAAGGTTTTTACACAATTAAAGGACCAATATTCTCTAATATTGTTTTAGCAGATGAGATTAACAGAGCACCACCTAAGGTACAATCTGCTTTATTAGAAGCAATGGCAGAGCGCCAAGCTACAATCGGAAAAGAAACTTTTCCTATTCCACCTCCGTTTTTTGTACTTGCAACACAAAACCCTATTGAGCAAGCAGGAACTTATCCTTTGCCAGAAGCACAAATTGACAGATTTATCTTTAAGCTAGTGATGACATATCCTAGTGTTGACGAAGAAATAAAAATTCTTAAAAAGAATACAATGCTTAAGAAAATGAAAGAATATAATCTTAAGGAGCTTGTCTCTCCAGATGAGATTATTGAAATGCAACAAGAGGTTAAAAAAGTATATCTTGATGAAAAACTTGAAAAATATATAGTTAATATAATTGATGCAACACGTCATCCAAAAAAGTACAAACTTAAATTAGGAGGAAAATACATAGATTTTGGAGCATCACCAAGAGGTTCAATTGGTATGAGTATTGCTTCCAGAGCAGTTGCTTTTATTGAAGGTCAGGCTTTTGTAACCCCTCACCATGTAAAATCAGTTGCAAAACATGTTCTTAGGCATAGGATTCTATTAAATTATGTGGGTCAGGCAGAATCTGTATCTACAGATACAATAGTTGAAGAGATTCTTGAAACAATTCCGGTGCCGTAAGTGAAATTAAAACAAATTAATGTTGATATAAAACCACTTTTAAACAAACTGCAGGTAGGACTTAGAAGAGGGTATTCTGAAGAACATCTTTCAGCATCATGGAAGTCTGTGTTTAAAGGAAGAGGACTTGAATTTGACAGTTATAGAAATTATCTTCCAACAGATGATGCATCAAGTATTGATTGGAAAGCATCACTAAGAGCTCAAGAACTTATGGTTAAAATTCTTACAGAGGAGCGTAACATAGCAACAATGGGGTTGGTAGATGTAAGTAATAGCATGATTTTTTCATCTACAGACAAGTTAAAATGTGAATATGCAGGGGAATTAATGGCAACTTTAGCTTTTGGGGTTATTGGTTCTGAAGATAGTGCTGGACTAACTATGTTTAATGATGAGCTTGTAAAATACATTCCCCCAAATATTGGAAAAAAACAAATGTTTAAGATAATTAGAGCAGTCTCAAACCCTGAGCTGTATGGAGGAGGATTTGATTTTAATCAAGTATTAATATACCTCACAAATGTATTAAAAAGAGGAACTGTAATATTTGTTATATCTGATTTTATAGGTCTGAGACCTGGTTGGAAAAGGCTTTTTAAGATTGCATCAAAAAAATTTGAATTTGTAGGGGTTATGATAAGAGATCCAAGAGATAATAGATTGCCAGAAAAAACAGGTCAATATGTGCTTGCTGACCCTTATTCTGGGTTTGACTTGCTAGTGGATCCAGATTTAGTAAAGGATAAGTATGAAGAGCTTGCAAAGCAGCAGATAGATGAAGTAAGAAGAGTGTTTAAAAAAATGGGTCAGGACTTTATAATGCTTGAAACAGATAAGGAGTTTCTTCATCCAATTATTAGATTAATGAAACAAAGAGTATTAAAATGAAAATAACTTTTGAAAGACCTCTTTATTTAACATTTTTAATTAGTGTTCCTTTTTTTATATTTCTGCATTTTTTAATACTAAAACATATAAAAAGAAGATCACTAAAATTTGCAAATTTTGGACTAATTGCACAGGCAACAGGAAAGCAAGTACTTAATAAAAATATTGTAATGCTTGTTATCAGGTTAATATCCTTAGTATTGTTTATTTTTTCAGTAGCAGGAACAACTTTGTGGTATCAAGGAAAAACCACAGAATTTGATTATATTATAGCAATAGATACTTCAAGCAGTATGCTTGCAGATGATTTTGAGCCCAATAGATTAACTGCAGCTAAAGATGCTGCCATAGATTTTATTGATAAGCTTCCGATGCAGGTATCAGTTGGAGTACTAAGTTTTTCAGGTACTAGTTTTGTTGAGGTGCATCCAACTAAGGACAAAGGTTTGGCAGAAGATAAAATATATGAGATGGAAATCAAACCTGTAGGTGGAACAGATTTAGGTGAAGCAATAGTCACATCAACAAATATGCTGCTACCATCAGAAAGAGCAAGAGCAATTATCCTGCTGACAGATGGACAAAGTAATACTGGAACAGATCCAGAATTTGGAGCAGAATATGCTGCAGATAACAATGCAAAGGTTTTTACAATTGGTGTTGCAACTAAGAAAGGTGGTTCTTTCTCAAGAATTGAAGCTGTATCCAAATTAGATGAAGAAACACTAAAAAAAATAGCCACTCAAACAGGAGGAAAATACTATAAAGCAGAAACAAAACAACAACTTATTAATGCATATAATGAGATTGGAGCAACAAAAAAAGCAATGGTTTCAATCAGGTTCCAGCTAATATTCATGTTAGCAGCATTATTCTTATTATTTGTAGAATGGGGACTTATCAATACAAAATACAGGACACTGCCATAAAATAGCAGGTCTATTTGTCTAGGTTAATGCTCCTATTGGCTGATTCGTTCGCCAGTTTGCTAAATTGTCTTTTTGTTGGTTTATAGCTGTTGTCAGAAATCGCAAACTGACCATTTTTTGTTTTTTACAATCATTGACATTTAATGAGCATTAACTAAATAATGATTAGGAGTTATTGATCATATAATATGCATAAACAAACAATCCAGCTCCCCATGCAAATGGCTGCTCTGATTTGTAAAATCTTCTGTTAACAGGCTTTCCTGATCTTTCAAATACTTCGTAGACACCATTATATTTAACAATAATCTTGGAAATTTTTTTTTTCAATTCTTTAGCTTGCTTTGTTTGTCCAGATTTATGCTTTGAAATAATATTCATACAACCAAGCCACTGCCAGCTCATACCATTCTGGTAATCTTTCATCCCAAGAAGCCTTAATACTGGGTTGATCATCTTATTAGGATATTTTGGATAATTTGTTAGAGATGGAACTTTATTTATTTGATGTTTGTCAATAAATGATTCTATCTTCTGAGCTTGTTTTTGATTTGCAATCCCAAAAACAATAGCCAAAACATTTCCATCAGTTGAAAAATAATCATGTTTTTTCTTGCCAATCCAGTCTATGTAATAATCCTTTTTCCAAAACAGTTTGTTTATTCTTTGATTAACTTCTTTATGTAAATTTAAGTATTTTTTATACTCTGTTTTTCCTAAAAGTCTGCACAATTCTGAAAATGACTCAAGAGCTTTGCAATGTAAAACATTTGTATATAGTACTTTTCCTCTTTTTTTATGGGTGTCTGCCCAGTTTGCATAATAATTTTCTTTAATTAAAAGATTCTCGCACATAGAAAGATTCCATAAAATAGCATTGTTTACTGCACTAAAATGTTTTTTAGCAAACTCTTTGTCTTTGGTTTTTTTAACATATTCATGAAAAACAATAACAAATAAAGAATTTTGATCAGTAGGAACAGAAATAATATTATCAGTCCTATAAATTGCATATTTTTTAAACTGCATCTTTAAACCAATCAACTTAAAAAAAATAGCTAAAGCATTATACCCATATCTAAGTGGGATCTGTCCATTCTCTTTTTGGTGTTTAATAAAAAGTAACAGATTTTTTTTAACAATATCATAATCTTTAATTTCAAGAGCTCCAAGTGAAGCATAAAAAGCATCTCTTGCCCAATAATCATCAAAATGACTAATACCTGCAACAATCCCTTCTTTATAATAACAAGCTCTTAGGTCTTTTTTTGCAATATCAAGTGCTTTTTTTATTTCCATTTTTAAAATCCTGGATTAGAGTTTTTACATAACTTGTACCATGCTTAAAATAACCAATGATTCCAAGCAATATCCACATAAAATCTCTAGTCCTTACAAGTATTGATAAAGCAACTGCAACTGCAGGAGGAATTCCGACCATGACAGCAATAGCAATCTGGCTAAGTTCCATAACTCCAATAGAGGCAGGAACCGGAAACATCATTGCAAAACCAGTCATAGTAACAACAAGGTAGATTTGAGCAAGTGTGGCATTAAAACCAACAATAGATAAAGCAGTTTTAAACTCCAGCATCATTAAAAACCACAAAACACATGAAAACAATAATGAAGTAATGAAATGTTTTTTATTCCCATTAAAAAATCTAATAAGATTTGATTCAGTTTCCTCAATTTTATCTTGAACCTGGGAGATAAATTTTAAGTTTTTAAGAAAGGTTTTTTTAGTTAATTTTGCAAAACAGTATTTTTTATTAAAAACTCTATAAAAAAAGAAGACTGCAAGACTAATAAGTATCACAAGNATACTAGCTAAAATAATAACCATATAAGTTGGTAAGCTTAGTGTGTAAATAATTAAGATAAACATAAAACAAGCAACTAAAAAGTTTAAGGGAAGCTCTACTGCCCTGTCAATTAATACAGAAGCAATAGCATCAGTAGTTGGAATATCATGTTTTTTTAAAAATAAAGCTTTAATTGTTTGTCCTCCAATATAAAAAGAAGGAACAACATAACCAATAGAATAACCCATTTGTCTGTACATAAACAGATTAAAGAATTTCACTTTATATCCCAATGTTCTTAAAATATACTGCCATTTTAGCATTAAAACAGTTACTAAAATCATAGAAACCAAAAGATACAATAATATATGAAAAGGATCTATTGTTTGAAATTGGTGGACAATCTCATCTACACCAATAATCTTGATTGCGTAGATAAAGATAAGCAAACCAACTAATAGTGTTGCTAGAGCAAATATTTTCTTTTTCATAAATCTTGATAATAAACGAGCCTGGGAGGACTTTCAACGACTGAGGCTTCGGCAAGACCCAAACTCCTCACTTTTGGTCGAGCTTTTGCTTGCAATGCAAGGAAAAGATCGTTTTGAACCCCCGACCCGCAGCTTTCTTTGCTAGTTTTGTGCTACTGTATTCGAGCACATTTTAGCTTAGGAGGCTGCTGCCCTATGTGTCCCGATTTTTAAAACTTACTTCAACAATATTGTGTCGTGGCAATATAGTATTCATATAGACCACGCCAGGGGGCTTTAGCCCCTTGTGTTTTGGTGCAGCCATCAAAACAACAAAGTTGTTTTGGGGCTTCCGGAAATCTTTGATTTCCGATAGCTTTTTTTAAAAGATGCCCGGACTAGGCTACAGGCTCTTGGTTTTCAGAAAACAAAAACTCTTTTAATATCTTTTGCATTTCACTAGTGTATGAAGCTAAAACAAAGACCTGAGGACTTTATTGTAAAAGAGAAAAACTCTGTTGAAATATCTGATAAAGGTCGCTATACATATTTTAGGTTAAAAAAAACTAATTATACAACAAATGCAGCACTAGTGACAATTGCTAGGATATTTAGAATACCAAGAAAGTTTTTTGGATATGCAGGAAACAAAGACCGGCGTGCTGTAACAGAGCAAATTTGTTCAGTTAAGGGGAGAATATCTAACAAAGAACTAAAAGACATACAAATAGAGGTTTTAGGAAGAGGCAGAAAACCAATTTCCTTAGGAGACCTTGATCAAAATTACTTTGAGATCACAGTGCGAGACATTGAAAACAAACCAAAGAAAATAGAAAAAGTAGTAAATTATTTTGATAGTCAAAGATTTGGTAAAAACAAAAATAACCAAGAAGTTGGCAGACTCATCATTAAAGGTAGATTTGGACAGGCAGCACAGCTAATTGACAATCATCTAATGCAAAACTATCTGCAAAAACATGAAAACGAGTATATTGGAGCACTAAGAAAAATCCCTAGAAAAATTCTGACTTTGTATATTCATGCATATCAAAGTGATATCTGGAACAAATGTGTTAAACAATACATTGAGGAATGTGAAAAACCAAAATCAAGGTTTCCAATAGTTGGATTTGCAACTGAGTTTGATGATGAACTAATAGAAAAAATCTGCATGGATGAGTTAAAAAAAGATAATATCACTCAAAGAGACTTTATTATCAGGCAACTACCAGAGCTGACAAGTCAGGGAGCAATAAGAAAAATATTTTCTAGAGTATATGATTTGGAAATAGGTAACTTAGAAAAAGATGAGCTAAATCCAGGAAAAAATAAGGTAAAGATCTGTTTTTCACTAAAGCCAGGATGCTATGCAACATTAGTTATAAAGAATTTATTTAATAATCATAATCTTGTATAATCCACAGCAAAATGCCTTTTTTCTTTTAGCAAATCAATAGGATATTGAGTTATGGTTTCAATAATTATTGTCTTAAAATCTCCTTTCAGACTCTCAATAATATCTTGTCTTTTTATATAATCCTGAGCAAAATCTATTGCTTCAAACAAAATACCTTTCCTAATATTTTTAATAAATTTTTTATCACCGTGCCTATTAAAGATTTTATCTTCAAGCCCAGGAGTTTTGATCATCCAAAAACAATTATTATATTCCATACTAATCAATCTCCCAATGCCTTGTGTAGTATTTTCATGTCCAACATCATAATTAAGTTCAGCTACAGTTCTTTTTTCATCATCAAACATCAGATTCAGGCTCATCAGATTTTTATCAGGGTAAAAATGCCAGCCCATTATCCAAGGGTTTGAAAAACCAGTCTGAGCAGAAATATCTTTTAATTCATCATAAGCCTTGTCAAGCTCATCAACTGTTTTCAAATCAAACCTTCTTGGAAGAGATAGTCTTTTTGCCCATGGTACAGTAGATTCATCAAATGCAGTCCTGTACATGATTATTGGAAAATCGTCCATGAGTTTAACTATCATGTCAATAAATCTATTCTTGTCCATATCAATTGGCTGGTACACTGCTGGCTTTAATTTTAATCCAAGTTCTCGCATCATCTCATATCTTTGAATTTTTTCAGGTTTTTTCATTGTAACTAGACTTATGGTTTTAGAGCAAATTAGTCTTAGGTTCAGAATTTTTATCACTAAGGGAAAAAATTAAATATAAAATCCACTTTACATAGATATGCGTGTAACAGATAAGCAGATAAATAACATAATAAAAGCAGCTCAAAAAGAACCTCTGACAATAACTGAGCTGTCAAGAATTCTTGGAAAAAGCTGGGTTACAACTGAAAAATATGCCAATTATGTAGCTGAAAAAACAGGAACTATTAACATAAAGGTTTTCAGAGAAAATACTCCTTCTAGTGTTAAGGTTGTGTATCCAGAAATCCAAAACAATAGTAATGGGGTAAAAAAAGAACTATTTAATGCAATAATCAATGGTAGGTATGAGAAGGATTTTGATTTTATGGAAGCTTTCCAATTTATTGATGATAATAAAAAAAGCAGTAAATATGAGCACTTTAACAAAACCACATTAAAAAAAGATAAAAGAGTTATTGAATTACTAAAACAAGCAAAATCTCATGTTTATATTTTTTCAGGTAATCTCTCGTATGTTGCTGTAAAATACAAAAGCAGGAATGTGATAGATGTATTTGAAGAGCTATTAGAAAGAAAAGTTTTCATAAAAATTCTGACCAGAGTTGATGTTACTCAGAAGGCGATGGGTCTAAATGTCAGGACTGTTCGTCCTGATCATGCTCAGGAAGCTACGCTTCCCGACAGCCCCTGGCTTATCTCACTAGCGTTCCTAACACATAAATCATAGATTTCTGAGTTTAGCCCGTAGCATTATGAGTCTGAAAATCTGCGTTTCGAAGTGAGGAGCGTGAAAGCTCCCACATGGAGTCACTGACGTTCGCCACTCATAACTTTTTCAAGTTCTGAGTTTAGGTGGGAGATAATTTAAAAGGTGAAACCTTTTAAGCTTGGAATGTAGCGAAGCGAAATGAGTACGGCTCCGAACAGCAGATTTTCTTTACATCTTTAAAATATATCAGTAGATTAAATCATTTAATAAAAAAATATCCTGAGCACTTAGAAATTCGGCATAGATTTCAGCCATTGAGAGGATTTATTGTTGACAAATCTGTTGCAAGGTTTAAAAATGATGAGAATGTTAGTGAGCTGACAGAGTTAGATAAGAAAAATACAAGATTGTTTTTTGAAGTATGTGATAAAGAATGGATTGAGTGGCTTGAAAAAGTATTTTGGTACATGTTTAATACTTCTATAACGTATTCAAAAAGATATAAGGAAATGCAGCAGTTGTTTAAGTAAAAACTTGGCAGTGGTTTATACCCTGAGAGATACAAAATTCTTTTCTGCTTATTTTTTAGCAAAAAGATCTATTCATAATTAGCTACCATCTCAAGAATTGCACTACCATACCTGTTAATCTTTACAGGACCAACTCCATTAATACTTCTAAGATCCATTCTTGTTAGGGGTTTGGCCTGGCAGATCTCAAGTAGAGTCTTATCAGTGAAGATTTTGTATGGAGCAATATCATATTCTCTGCTCAGCTCTAGTCTCCATCTTCTAAGCTTTGAAAACAATTTTTGTGAATTATGAGAATTTGATGAAAGAGGAGCTAGTCTAGTTTGTTTTTCATTCATCAGACTCAGGATATCTTTTGTTAAAAAATAAGTAGGTGTTTTTCCAGAATAACTAAGCACAAGATGATTTTTTGCCCTACTTAGGGCAACATAAAACAATCTTCTTTCTTCATCATACTTATCATATTCCTCTAGTTTGATTAACTCTACAACTGGATGTTCTGAAGCTCTGCATGGAAAATTAGATGGAGTGCAGCCTGCAATAAAAACACATTCTGCTTCCATTCCCTTAATAGCGTGAATAGTAGACAAAGTAACCTCTCCTTTTCTTGCCAAAACCAAACGCCGTAATTCATCACTTCTCACCACATGTTTAATCTTACGAGCAGAAAACAAATAAGACATTTCTTTTAATTGTCTATTAGTCCTTGCTAAAACAAAAATCTCATGATTTGGAACATTAAGTTTTTTAATCTTTTCAGCAATAAAAGAATATTCTTCATCTTCTGTACTAAAATCATGAAACTCAATATTTTTCTTTCCATCATAACTGCTTTTCAAGTCAGGCAGTTTCATATGCTTGATTGCTTTATTTGCAAGTTTTACTATATGTTTGTTAGACCTGTAATTTGTTGTCAAAGAGATAATCTCACAATCAGGATATTTTTTATCAAAATCACAAATATACCCTATGTCAGAGCCTCTCCATCCAAAAATAGATTGTCTTGGATCTCCAACACAAAATAAGTTTTTTGGGTCCAGTAATTCTAAAAGCTTTACCTGCATTGAGTTAACATCCTGGTACTCATCAACAAGAACATGCTCAAACAACGGAACCTTGTCTTTGTGTTTGATAAATAAGTTAATAGTATCAACAACCTGATCAGAAAAATCTCTCAGGCCCTGTTTTTTCATTTTTTCATCAATAAATTTGCACACTTTATACATCATTCTTGCACTATCCTTGTTTTTCAAAGATGCATCAGCTGAAAAATCTTCAATTGGTTTTCTTTTTGTTTTAAAATAATCTCTAATAAAAAAACAATCATGCACAAAAATTGAAATAAGTTCTTCTTTAGTCTTAGAGTTTTTTCTGCCTCTTGAAAAATAAGTATCCATAGCAGTGCTAGTCTCAATATTAAGATTATTTAATGCCAAAGCAACTAGCTTATATCTTTTTTTATAATCTAAGACAACTTGTTTTTTGTCATATAATAAATCCTCATTTTCTCTTAAGATCCTTTCACAAAATGAGTTAAAAGTCTCAATCCTCACATTAAATCCAGCCAGCCTCTTCATCATTTCCTGGCGTGCCTTTCTTGTAAATGTAATAGCTAGAATTTTACTTGGATCAACAGACCTGTAGTGAATCAAGAACTTAATTCTTTTAGTAAGCACAGTAGTTTTGCCAGATCCTGCACCTGCAATACATAAAATCTTATTATTAGTACTAATCAGAGCTTTTTTTTGCTCATTATTCAGTCCTTTTAATGCAGGCCCAAAAAGCTCAAAAATCTGCCTGTCTTTATCAGTAATTTGAGTAGATTTAATCTTAACCTGTTTTTTGTGAAAACTTGGGTTCTTAATCTCTTTTCTACCTTTTTCTGTTAATTCTAACACTCTCCAACCCTTATTTGGATACATTTTATGATTTAAAAATTTGTTTTGCACAAGCATGTCAACCATATCATAAACTTCATTTTTACTATAAGCAAAAACTCCAAAACAACTTAATTTATGAAGCTTATTTTTTAAAACTGATTCAGCAGATTCCCTTCCAGTTAGCACACTAAACAAAAGTTGTTTCCCCACATTGAAAGGTAATTCTTCTACTGCTTTTAGAACATAAACATAATCCAACTCTTTTTCCATTAATAAAAAGAATCAACCATCCTTTAAAAAATATTCTGTGGGATTAATGAAAATTATTCAAGTAATATACTCAATTATTTGTCCTAAGCTC
Source organism: Candidatus Woesearchaeota archaeon (assembly GCA_018263355.1). Lineage (GTDB taxonomy): Archaea > Nanobdellota > Nanobdellia > Woesearchaeales > JAGVZT01 > JAANXH01. Next base: position 9,832 of record JAANXH010000004.1, on the reverse strand, counting down.
TCAGCTGCAAACCCTTTTTCATAATCAGCTACAGCACTAATCTCAAAATCAGGAACATTTTTTCCAGGCAAAGAAATAATATTCATACCCATATGTTTTGCAAGCAAAAGGTCAAACTCATAAATATCTCCAATAACCAGCACTTGTTCTGGTTTAACTTGTTTTTCTGCCATGATTTTGGAAACAACGTTCCAATAATCTTTTCTTCTTAAATACAAAGGTCTGCCAAAACCTTCATCAACAGATTCTAAAACTTCATCCCATCCAGAAACTAGTAAATGTTTGTGAGAATCACCATAAACCGGAATATGAGGAAATCCAAGTTGTGCTAATTTGGATTTGACATTATCTGTACTTGAATTACTGACCATGCACACCTTTGTTTCCAACATACTGAGAAGGTCTGCAGCTCTTTTTCTAAAAACTGTTGGGGTTTTTTTGTAACTTTCTCTGTATAATCTTAGTGCATGTGACCTTGGATTCTCAACTTCACTTAGCATATGCTGGGCAATTGCCTCACAAAGTATATGGATATTAGCATAAGCTGGAGCCACAATTTTCCCATCAATTTTCCAACCATATTCTGAAGGTTTTCTCAATATCTCTTCTGTATGCATTTCCCACAGTTTATCTAATTCTGTTCTGCTAATATCCAACAAATCTCTTAGTCCTTCCTTGTAATGTCTAGCATAAGTTGGAGCTTCTGCTGCAATATTTGTCAATACTCCATCAAAATCACACAGGATAAGTTTTACCATTATTTGAGAATTATCCATAACATATTAAAATGTTTCTATGAAAGAATAGTTACATGCTGTTAGGTACTCAATAAAGGGCAGTGCTACAAATGGACTGATAGTGGTCAAAATTCGTCTGTGCCGTGGATGACATGAAATGACATTTTTTGTTATTCATGGTATGGCCAGACGTAGTTTTTCTTTACCCAATAAACAGGAATAGGAGTATCTTGAATTTCCACAGATTCAATAGAATCTGTATAACCCTCATAGGCTGGAGTTGTCATATTAAACTAGATTAATATGGATTATTTAAAATCTGTGCAAAAATTTTCCTTAAAGTATGGAATTTAAACAGAATCTATTTCTCTTAGTTCTTCAATTCCATTTAACATTGGCTCAAACACAGAATTTTCCAAAATATCTGCGAGCCCATTTGTAAACTCCAAATCTTGTGCACATTTTCAAAAAATTAATATACCTATGTTTAATGGGAATTACCATGAAATTTAGAAAAATATTAAGGATATTAGTTTTACTGTGTGTTCTTTTATTATGTTCATGTACTAATGATTTCAAGGAAAATAATACAGGACAAGAACAAATTACCTCAGACAATGTGTCTGTATGTAAGGTTGAATTTAATTCAACATATAAGCAAGTTTTGGAAAAACAAAGAAAAAAAATACTTTTAGGTTATACAAGATATGTTGGTGGACCTAAATTAAAAATATTTGATACAAATAAAAATGATTATGTATTAAATGTAAGCAATAAATTCAATAAACCTTTTTCAAACCCCCAATTCTCTCCAGATGGCAAAAAAGTATCTGCTTTAGTTAATGAAATTGAGCAAAATGAAACACTAATCATCATTAACATAGAAACTTCAGAAATAAAATACTATGAAGATATTGAGATAAGACTATCTAGTCCGTATTCTTGGTTTAAAGATAATAGAAGAATTCTGGCAGTATGCAAGTTGCCTGAACACAAAACCCAAGTTTGCATAATTGATACAAAAACTAGTGAAGTAGAATATCTAGATATAATAACTGGTTTAGATGCAGTTTTGGGAGAAGGGATTATTGGACTGAGTAGCCGTCCAAACATGTTTGCTGGTGATAAAAATATTGCTTTTTTTGCAAAGGAATCTAGACAAATGTATGAACCGAAATTGTACATCAGTGATTATAATTCTAACTATGATTCAATATATGACACAGATTGCTATTACTTTAATTTGGCGAGTGAAATGGCTAGACCAGTTATAATAAATGATGATTTGTATGTACCAAAATATGAATACAAAAGAGGAACTAGTCAGATTACTGACATTGCATTATACAAATACCCAGGACTAGGTGAAGAGTATTCAGTCATTGAGGTGGATCATAATCTAGATCTTGGGTCAATAAAAGGATATTCATCTAAGTCAAAAAGTTTTGTCACATTCAGTTCGATAGATTATAATTATGATTGTTATTTAGAGGATGGAGAATACAGTGGTGCTATGACTAAATATTTCTTTGTCACTTACATCAACACACAAGGAAGAACAGATATGTATCCCATTGGTGTACTTTATCTAACCCCTCCAGGAAAACAATTCATTAAACATTTGGAAGAACATAAAATGCCCAAACCAGGGGATATGGTGCAATTTATTTATGCAGAGTAATTTTTGGTATTAATTAAATCAAGCATCTTTAGCCAGTAATATTTTCCAATAGTGTAATTGTCCGGATTCTCAATAAAATCTTTTTTAACAAATTTCACAGGAAAAAATTCAATTTTTTGTAATTCCTGTTTATGGATTTTTAAATCTTTAATATCTTTATCATACTTGAGCACAAAAACATAGATAAACTCATAATTCTTAACACCATTATCAATCTTGGACTTTCTTATATTAACAAATTCAAGCTCTTTATCATCAACTTCTAATCCAATTTCCTCTTTTATCTCTCTTATTGCAGCTTGCTTTACATCTTCTCCATCGCCCACATGACCTGCAACAGACATATCCCATTTATTAGGAAATAACTTTTTGTCCTTTGCTCTTAGTTGCAGCAAAACTTCCTTATTAGAATTGTAAATCCAGATATGAGCAGATCTATGCCATAAACCTTTTTTATGGGCCTTGCTTTTCATAACCTGTCTGTCAATAAGATTATTGTTCTCATCAACCAAATCAATAAGCTCATCAGCCATTTTTCAATATATTCTTTTTGTAAAAACATAAACTAAAACAAGTATGATTAATATCAGAAAAATAGCGACCATAATTCTAATCAATAGTTTTCTGGTTTTTCTATTCTTTGCCTGCTCTACTCTCCATTCAGACAAAGCTTGTTTAAACTCTTTTGTTGAATCAGTATCCTTTTTCTCAACTCTCTCTAGATCCTCTTTAGAATACTTAAACTCTTTTTGTCCTCCTGTTTTCTTTGTGTAGGCCATTACAATTTATTTGAAAGTGAGCACTTATAAAATTTACTAAACACAGCTTGTGCATATTTTTGTTAAGGTTTATTCCAATGATTTGTGACTAAAATTTTAACAACAACATAGGCACAGACGGATTTTTTATTTGAAAATCCTACTCAGCTACGCTTCGCCTAGCCAATGTTGTTAAAATTTCAATGATTGGGTTATTATCTCTGGAACTGATGAGGTGACCATAAAACGATCATCAGTGGAATAGGATATGGGAAGCATGACCGTCGCAGTCATGGAGGAGATAATAAAAAAGCTATTGTTGCACAATTAACTTGACATTATTTTATCAAAAAATTAGTATCAAAGCAAGGATGCAGATCCAACAAATAAAAACAAGTGGCCAGAACAACAAGAGTGGTTTAAAAATAAACTAGAAAAATTCTACACTTTTTTTAAGTCAAAGATTAAAAAACTGTAAGGTATACACTAGTAAACAGGGCTACTGATGTATGAACCAAAGCTAATTAAATAACCCTTCTACCAACACTGATTACTCCAAACCCACCTAATAATATTCCTATCACAACTCCAGCAAATATGGCCAGGCTTCCTAGTTGGGGTTCTAATTCTGTGAACTTAAGGAAAGCTCCAATAAGCACAAGAGTTCCGACAATTCCTGTTGTTCCCGCTCCAAGGAACTTGAATATTTATGTTATTTTTATCACCTCACCTATACTTTTAGCCATAGTAAATAACTTAAAGTTTATAAATTTAATTATAGTTATTGAAAGAAGTTTGTAAGTTTATACTAATTTTCACAAGATTTAAATACTAGTTGGTGATAGCATATAATATGGTAAAAAGGTCAAAAAGGTCTGAGATTTACCAGGATATTGTCAATTTTCTTAAAACTGGTTCATATAACACCCTTCAAATATCTGAAAAAACGAACATAAACTGGAAAACAGTAAAAAATGCCCTTGAGACCTTACAGGCAGCTGAGTTTGTTAAAAAACAAGGTAATGAATATTCTTTATCACAGCCATTTAACCTTAATGAAGATACTTATCTTGGATTACCTTTGACAATAGCTCAAGAAAAGGAAATTTGTGAAATTGCCAATAGAATAAAAGAATATGAACCAAGTTATAACCGAACTTTTCTGCACAAGGCAGTTGTAGAGGTAATAAAAAGGAAAAAACTATTTTTACCATATGGTTGGTATTTGTATGGTGAATGTTGTGTACCAAAATTATTACAGGATCAGTTAAACAAGTATGGAATCACAAAAAAATATGATTCTACAATAAAACAAGTAATCGGAGAATTTAAACAATTTAATTCTACTAATGAACTCATGAAATTCAGATATGAGGAAGATAATAAAGAATTATATTCCTCCAGATTGAATATTGATATTTTACTGAGAGGACCATTCAATGAAAAATCATTGAGACAGCTGGAACTTGAATTCAAAAATCTAATCTGGGAGTTTAAAGAACACAGGGAAAATGAAGAGTTATTAGAATATATAGAGGGTTTCTACAGTACTTTTACCATGCTATTAAAGCTGCCAGTTGAAGAAATTGAAGATTTAAGAATAATGATAATAAATGCATATAGACTTGTCTGGGATCTTATAGGATCATTTAATTTATATGCTTCTACAAAAAAATATTTTCAAGAAGACACATATGGGTACTATAAATTAAGGGCTGAAATGTTGAAAGAATTAGCTGATTTTTATATATTAAAATTACAGGAATATTGGCCAGAACTTAAAATTGATACTGAATTAAAGAGGATTGCAGATAAGCACTCTAAAGTCTCTCAGGATAAGTAAGTTCAACAGAATTTTTGTCTAAATAGTCCTTGAATTCCGCAAAATCATCCATGTCTCTTGTAGTCAAATATATTGCACCTGATTTTTTAGCTAATATAACATGTAATGCATCAGGATAATTTTCCTTACAAAGTTTTCTGGCTTCTCTTTGATCTTGTTTAGTCGTAGTAATGTGAATTTTGTTTTCCTTATCTATTGTGTCTAACAACTCTTTAATAAAAGATGTATCTCCGATCTTCTTTTTAAATTCTTTAAAAACCCAATCAGAAGTAACAAGAATGTACTCTCCTTCCTTAACAAGAGTGAAAAAAGCTAGTGCAAATTGTGATAAATCTCTAAACTTGTCTTTCTCACCTTTAACAATATTAATGTATATGCATGTGTCACAGTATACCTTGCTCATATATTTTGGTAAAAAGAACAAGTATATTTATGTATTCTTAATTAACTTGTAAATAATGAAACATAACGAGGACACAATTGAACAAGCCGCAATAGAAATCTTAAAGGATTTGGGCTACAAATATGGTCCTGATATATCACCAGGAGGAAAGAATCCTTTAAGACAGACATGGGGTGATGTAATATTAGATTCAAAACTAAAATCTGCTTTACAAAACATCAATCCTAATCTGCCAAAAGAAGCATATGAAGAGTCTCTCTATCATATTTATCCCATTGCATCCGGGAGATTGTGTTTAGTGTAGTTTTGTAGTTTATTGTGGGCTATTTCTAGCTTTTTTATTGATTTTTCATGTATTTGTTCCACACAGCCATCTCATATTTGATTGTTTGTGAGGTGTTTGAAGAACAGAAGTCCCAGAAGTGTTAGTGTTTTAATGTTCAGATAAATCCATTTGACTTCTTTCCGAGCTTTGTTAATCGCTCCTTGAAAGTTTTAAAGCAATTTACACTGATACCCAGAAACTTTATTAACCACAACATAAACAGCAAGATATGTCATCATTTGTAAAAAAAGGGTATGAAGCCGGAGATTACATTGGTCAATATGGTAGAACAAATAAAGAACTTAATCAATTTGAGATCGCATTGTTTCAAGAGATGTTTTCTAGGATTCCAAAAAATGCTAGCATTCTTGACATAGGATGTGGAGCAGGAGTGCCTTATGACAAGTATCTAATAACCAATGGATACTCAGTTACAGGGATTGATTTTTGTAAGAAACACATTAAGTTAGCAAAAAAATTAGTGCCAGCTGCAAAATATATTTGTGCTGATTTCACAGATTTTAAATTTGATAAAAAATATAATGCAATCATCTCAACTTATACAATATTTCACATCCATAGAAGTAAGCATAAATCTCTTTTCAAGCGATTTTTCTCTATGTTAGAAAAGAACGGAATGATATTAATAACTCTGGGAACAGACAACCAAGAACAAAATGTTAATGATTTTGCTGGTTCAGAAATGGCTTGGAGTGCTTTTGATGTTCCAACTTACAACAAAATGGTGCAAGATGTTGGTTTTAAGATTATAGCTTCACTAGAGCTTAATACAGATGAGCACCATCTTTGGATTCTCGCAAGTAAACAGTAGATATTTATACAGTAATCTTTTTTCTTGTATTATGGATACCCAGATAACTCTAAGTGAACTCAAGGAAGAAATTAAAGATTTTTGTGATAAAAGAGATTGGGACCAATACCATAATGCCAAAGATCTTGCTATTGGGATAGTTACAGAAGCATCAGAATTATTGGACATTTTTAGGTTTAAGTCTGAAAAAGAAATTGATGCAAATAAAGAGGTAGCACATAGAGAATGTCTCTTAACGTAGTCATTACAATTTGCTGATACTTATCATACTGCAGCTAATGAAGAAGGTAGAAAATGAGTATTAAAAAGGATTTGGATAAAGCAATTACAGAAAGTATAGTGAAAATCATACAGGAACCATTAATATATTTCTCTGAAGCAGATGTTCAACAACAGTTATGTGATAGTATTAAATCCATCTTTTCTTTAAGCAGATTGTACCCAACTTCTGTAAAGAGGGGAAAAGGTTCAAAATCTGTATATAAAACATCATTGGTCCATAGAGAGTATGGTGGAGGTAAAGGCAGAAGAATAGATATTGTTATTCTAGATAAAAAGGATCTTTTAGAAATAGATTCCCCTAATCTAACAAAAAAAGGGAGATATCTGAAACCCAAATTTGCTATAGAAGTGGGAACTGAAAAAACAAAAGATACTCGCACCCATATTAAGAGAGATCTTGAGAAATTAAAGAAAAGCACGAATAAAGGATATTTGATACATATTTATAAGGATATTACTCGAGCCAAATCAGGAACTTTGTCAAGGCAGAAGACAGAAGAGAAGATTAAGAACAATTTCAAGGATATATTCTCCACTATTGCAGTTGAAGGCAAGATTAATGTAATTGCTGTATTAATTAGAACTTACAGGAACCAAGCAAGGATGAGGGGCAAATGTGAGATATTCAATAATGGAATTTGGGAGAAAATTAATGTGAACGATAAGAAGAAGATAGAATCAAAATTAATGGGTGTGATGAATTAAATGCAACCTAACAAACAACAAGACGCAGCAATAAAAAAGGATAAAGGACCTTGCGTGATATTCGCAGGTCCAGGTACTGGCAAGACTTATACAGTTGTAGAAAAAATAAGGCATCTTATTGAATCTGGAGAATATAAACCAAATGAAATCCTTGCATTGACGTTTTCTATTGAAGCAACAAACAAACTAAGAGAAGATGTTGCAGAGCAAATTGTGCAGGCAGATCATGTCACAATAAAAACCTTCCATAGTTTTTGTGCTGAGGTATTAAGACAGGAAGGCAGAAAAATAGATATTGATCCAGGATTTACAATTATCCAGCCAGATGATATTAAAATCTTTTTTCATAAATATCTTGATATAACTCCTTATTATGCTGACTGGTATGCAAAGTCAATACAAACAGCAAAGGATCTAGACATAGGCTACAAAGAAATTAAAAAGTACACAGAAAAGAAAAAACAATTATTATCAGACTTTTGTCCAAATCTTGATCAGTTAGATGAATTTGCAGAATCTGAGCGAATAGAGCTAAATACTTTGCACCTTAAGGAAAGCAAAGAACAAAGAGCACAAATAAGACAGGAAAAAAAGCAGATACAGGAATTTCTAAGCAAATACCATGACTACAAAAAACTAGATGATTTTATCCAGGCATGGAAAAAATACAAGCAGCTCAAAAAAGAAAAAAATATGATGGACTTTTCTGATCTAAATGTGCTGGCTCTAAAATACTTTGACATGTTTGGTTCTAAAAAATATTCAGACCAATTCAGATATATTATTGTTGATGAGTTTCAGGATACAAATAAACTTCAATTTAACCTAATAAAAAAACTAGCACTGTCCCACAGAAACATAACAATTGTTGGAGACCAAAACCAGGCAATCTATGGTTTTAGAGGAGCATACCGGGAAAACCTCAAGCACTTTAATCAGGAATTTGATGTTAAAGACAAATTTAAACTGGAACAATCATACAGATCACCAAATACAATTCTTAGAGCATCACACAAACTAATCAAACACAATTATGAAAACCCAGAAGAATGTCTCAGAATAACAAGTAAAGACAATATTGAGGGTGAAAAAGTAAATATTATTGAATTGGTAAGTGGTGATGAAGAAGCCAGGAAAGTGGCTGAAATAGTTGAGCAGGAATTAGATAAAGGCACTGACCCTGATGAAATATGTGTTTTATTTAGGTCTCATGCACAAGGAACTTTGATAAAAAAAGCATTTGAATCCAAAGATATCCCTGTGATAAGTTCCAGCAGTAAAGATATGTTATTTAGACCAGAGATAAAGACAGTGATTGCATATCTATCAATAATTAATAATTTAAAAAACAGGACAGGCACTGGTGAACAGTCTTGGTGGTCATTATTTCACTATAAAAATGACATGTCTGCAGCAGACACAGTCAAATTAGCAAGATATTTACAAATTACAAAAAAGTCTGTTGATGAGGAATTACTAAACAACCTTGATAGAATATATCTATCAAAACAAGGCAGCAAAATAGTAAAAAGAGTTATTTCTAAAGTAGATGAACTTGCAAGTTTAGATACTGAATCAATTCCTGAATTGGTTTTTTTGATATATGAACTAGTTGGACTAAACAGAATGTTTTCATATGAGCGAACTACTAAAAACATTGAGTGTTTGCTCAACTTGAAATCTTTTTTAGAGTTTGCAGATTCGTACTGTGAGCTTCATAATGGTAATCTAAATGATTTTGTAAATTACATTGAAACTTTGGAGAATCTTGGGGTGGAGAAAAGTTCAAAAAAAATGCATTCACCAGATGCAGTCAGGTTAATGACCATGCATTCAGTTAAGGGATTGCAGTTTGAAACAGTTATAATAACTAATATGGCAGAAAACAGGTTTCCAGTAACAAGAACCTTTAAAGTGCCTCTTGTGCCTAAAGAACTAATACCTTACATAAAAAAACATCTAAGTTCACTAGGGGAAATCACAAATAAACAAAAAGCAATCAAAAGAGTAGAAAAAGACATGCTTTTGCTTGAAGAAAGAAGACTGTGTTATGTTGGAATGACCCGAGCAAAAAAAAGATTGTATCTGACATTTGCCCAGGATTATGGTAAAAGAAATCAGGGTGGAAAATCAAAATTCATCTGTGAAATATTAAAGAGTAATGGAGTAGTTGATGTAGAAAATCCTGAATTTAATTATCAAAAAGATGAGCAAGAAAAAAATGTTATAATAGCTCCTGATTCAAAACATGAAAAACTAAAATCTA
>JAANXH010000039.1 GCA_018263355.1 Candidatus Woesearchaeota archaeon | reverse complement strand
AACGAGAGGGATGAAAGGTTGTTACATGTATTTTACTAACAAGAAAACTGAGGAATACTTTAAGAAACATATGAATGTGGAATGAAAAATTTCCGGTTTTATATAGAGAAGATATAAGAAGATGTCAAATACAGCAGAACTCATGGAAAATTATAGGGGATATAAATATACTAAAGAGAATAATATTTGGAAAGTTTTCATTGGAGATACTTTTTTTATTGTTGGTCTGGATGATAGTAAAACAAAATCTTGTTCAAGGTTTATAGAAGAGGATAGAAACAATGAGGAGACATGTAAAAGATACATTGATTGGTTACTAGAAGATTGATTCATTTGGTTTATTTTAGGAAAAAAGAGTACTAATTATTTTTAACTTCTACATATGTTAATAATTTCCTAAGTTACAAAACTTCCAAAAAATCCCATACAATTCATACTCTAATAACACCAGCCCCAGTCTCCTGTGGTAGTGAGGGCAAGAAGAAACTTTATACACATAGGATACGTTTGCTATGGTATCTGCTAAAATATAAAAAACTTTCACAAAAAACAAAACATTTAAATATGTTACAATAATGATAACACTTGTTACAATAATGGTAACATTACTTAAATCAGGATATTGGAAGATAATGCATCTCTTTTATAGTTCTAGAAACACAAGATATCATCTTAGGGAGATTGGAAGACAAACAGGAATGCATGAACCAAGTGTTAGCAGGTTTTTAAAACATTTGGAAAAGCAAAGATTACTCAAGTCAGAGATGGATGGAAATCAAAAAAAGTTTTCAATAATAAATTCTAAAAAAACCTATTTAATCTTTGAACATTTTGACATTGAAAGATTTGAAAAACTTACCTCATTAAGAAAAAAAGCAATAAACCTCTATCTTGACAAACTTTCACAGCAGCCCATTTTTGCAATACTCTTTGGTTCAACTGCAAAAGAGACATATACAAAAAGCTCAGATATTGATATACTGCTAGTAACAAACAAAAAAGTGTCAACTAAAGAAGCAAAGAAAGAAGTAAACTCACAAACAGCCTTAAAAATAAGCACTTTTCAAATCGAATACAAAGACTTTTTAATAGAACTAAAAATGAGAGAAGATAAAGTGGCTCAATCAGCAATAAACTCGGGTTACCCATTAATCAACCACATAAGATTCTATGAGGTGCTTTATGAAAGAATATGATCTTCAAAAACTAACTAATAACCCTGAATTAGTAAAACAGAAAATTGATAGATTTATCAGAAAAAAATTACTTAAGAAACAGAAAATTGATAAAGAAGAAATTAAAGGACATATACTCAAGTCAGAAAACAACCTTAGATTTATACTGGCTGCTGCTGAAAAGAACTTTTTTGATTGGGCTGTAACTGGTTGCTATTATGCTTGTTATCACGCTGCATTAGCATTAATTCTTACTAAAGGTTATTCGTCTAAAAACCATCTTGCAACATTATCTGTCATAATAAAAGAATTTTATAAAAAAGGGTTAACTAAAGAAGATATTGAGATCTTATCAAAGTTCTTAGACTACGAAGATATACTATTCTATGTTGAATCAAAAAACAAAAGAGAAGATGCAACTTACTCAACCAAACTGTTATTTGGTAAGAAGGAAGTGGAAGCGTTGAGAATAAAAGCAATTTTATTTGTTAACAAGATAAAAGATATTATCTTTAAAAACTAACAACCCACCACATCCCCATTTTCCTGTGGTAGAATGGACAATCAAATAAACCCCCCTGCAGTTTGTTATGGTATCTAACATAATAAAAAACAAGATTGAAGTTGGTTCTAAATAATAAAAAGCAAAAAATGTTGAAAAATATTAAAAAAGGTGACCACAAAAAAACCTAGTTGTGGTCACCCGAAGAAAATAACCAACAAAGATTCAATCCAAGAGCAGTTTTTCTTCAACAGAACTACTTCCTAACCACACATTAAATTGTTTTTTGGAAGGTATCACATTTTGTGATACCATCTACCTCTTTCTTAGTTAACTCAAACATAAAATCATCTGATAAAATCTCTTCAAAAAATCATGCTTTTTTAAACTCCTGTCGGAACGGTTTCAGGCAGCTCTCATTTTTTTGTATGATACCAACGAGGTGAGGAGTGTGTTGATTAAAAAGTAGTAATATTTATAAAGATCCCATAATTTCTTTTCAATATGAGTGTAGTACCATATCATCAGGTTAAAGAATTGATTGAAAGTGGAGCAAAAGAATATGTTAGACAATTTGATGGAGTGGAACTTCCAAGAATTAAAATTGAAAGAAAAGGTAAAAAAACTTCTATTAATTTTGGAATAGGTAAAGATGCTGATTTATATAAAGTTGTCAATGTGTTTGTCCAAACAATTGGCGAAATGGAAATTGGCGGATCTGGAATGGGCGATTTACAATTAAAATATGATAAGGCATATGTCTATGTTGATACGATATTTGGGAACTCAGTAAGATTATCCAAAAAAGGTGATTTAACTAGTCAAGAAATTGATGCAATTTTGGGAGCATATAAAATTGGCAATACAGTAAAAGAAATAAGAACTCCTAGAAAAAGATTACTTGAACTTGGTATAACTATTTATGATTCTAACGATGGATTTAGTTGGGATTATATTGCAGGATATGAAGATGTTAAACAAGAAATAAGGGATGCTGTTCTTCTGCCGTTGCAGCACCCAGAAATTTATGAGAAAATTGCTACAGGAACAAGAAAAAAGTATGAATCTGTTAGACCAAAAGCAGTTTTATTTGAAGGGCCTCCTGGAACTGGAAAGACAACAAGTGCACGGGTAATTGCAGGTGAATCTGAAATTCCAATGGTATATGTTCCTGTTGAGAGCATAATGACTAAGTGGTATGGTGAAAGTGAGAGAAATCTTGCTGGAGTTTTTGATGCAAGTAGTGATTTAGGAGATGCATTGGTTTTTCTGGATGAAATTGACTCTCTTGCAACATCCAGAGAAAGAGGTCTTTATGAAGCGACAAGAAGAGTACTATCTGTTTTGCTAAGAAAAATTGATGGTTTTGAACCAAATGATAAAACAGTTTTGATAGGTGCTACAAATAGAAAGCAAGACTTAGATCCAGCTTTAATCAGCAGATTTGATGTAAGTGTATATTTTCATTTACCAAATTTGGAAGAAAGAGTGGAAATCTTTAGAAATTATGCAATTCAACTGAGTGATGCAGATTTGGAGAGACTAGCGCAAGAATCTGATGGAATCTCTGGAAGGAATATTAAAGATGTATGCGAGCATTCTGAAAGAAGATGGGCATCCAAATTGTTAAGGGAACATGAATCAGCAGATTTGCCTCCACTAGAAGAATATTTAGTCTCATTGAAAACAAGAAGAGAGAATGGAATCTAAATGCCCAGTCTCTTTTTTAATGTCTTTTTCTCAATTGAAACTAACATCTATTAGGTGAACTGTCCTCAGGAAATCAAATAAACAGTCACTTAGTTTGTTATGGTATCTGCAAAGATATAAATTGAATTTATGGGCTAAACTTATAAATATGTAAGAAATTATCAATTCTATGAGAGTACTATTTGTTTGTAGAGGAAATGTTGGAAGAAGTCAGATGGCTGCAGCTTTGTTTCATAAATATTTTGGAGAAGATGCATTCTCTGCAGGAACCAAAGTTTTTGAAAAACAAGGTCAAAAGCTTAAAGAAATTCCTTTAGCAGAACCTGTGATAAGATTTATGAAAAAAGAAGATATTGACATATCAGAAAATGCGAGAACTCAATTAACCCACGCAATGCTTAAGGGATTTGATAAAATTATTGTGATGGCAGAACAGGAAACAATACCCAAATATTTACACCAAAACAAGGCAGAATTTTGGGATATTGAGGATCCTAAAGATATGTCTGATAAAGGTTATGAAAAGATAATTTCTCAAATTAAATCTAGAATAAAACATTTGATAAAAGATATACCTTGGTGGGATCTGCCATCAAATATTATCTAAAAAATATTCATGAATTCTAAGATCATCTGTAAGCTCTGGATGAAAGGTAGTAATAAGAAGATTATCTTGTCTTGCCATGATAATGTTGCTATTCTCTCTTGCTAGAACTTCAACATCTTTTGATGCAGATTCAACAACAGGAGCTCGAATAAAAATGCATCTATAAGGATCATTTCCAAGAACGTTAATATAAATTTCCTTTTCAAAGCTCTCAGCTTGTCTACCATAAGCATTCCTTTTAACAGAAATATCCATAAGTTTAAGTTTATACTGATTATGACCTATAATCTTTTTTGCTAGCATAATAGCTCCTGCACAAGTTCCATAAATAGGAAGACCCTCTCCATACAATTCAACTATCTTTTCACCAACACCAGATTTCTCAAGAAGTTTACCAATTGTTGTGCTCTCTCCTCCAGGAATTATTAGCCCATTAATTGAATCAAGGTCATATGTTGTTTTAATTTCAAGAGTATTAGCTCCACATCTCCTTACAATTGCTGCATGTTCCTTAAAATCTCCTTGTATTGCAAGGATCCCAATATTTTTCATATACCTCACTTACTACGTATCTGCATACTTTTTTCTTCAGAAATATCTGTTGTACCAGACATAGGTTCTCCAAAGTCACAAGCAGCATCTCTTATCAAATCATATCTATCAAAGTTAGTTGTTGCTTCTACAATTTTTTTAGCTAATATATCTGGATTTTCTGCTTTGAATATTCCAGAACCAACAAAGATACCATCTGCTCCCAAATACATCATCAAAGCTGCATCCTGGGGTGTAGCTATTCCTCCAGCAGCAAAATTCGGAACAGGAAGCTCCTTATTTTTAGCCACATACAAAACAAGCTCATAAGGCACTTGATATTCTCTTGCCTTTGTTAATAACTCATCATGGAAATCCAGGCGTTTTTCATTTCTATAAAACTCTCCCATTTCATACATACCAACTAACTCTGCAATCTGTTCTCTTATAATTCTAATATGTTCCACAGCGTGTTTTACATCTCCTGTTCCTGGTTCTCCCTTTGTTCTTATCATAGCAGCTCCTTCATCCATTCTTCTAAGTGCTTCACCAAGATTCCTTGCTCCACAAACAAAAGGAACTTTATAATCCAATTTGTTAATATGATACTTTATATCAACAGGTGTTAAAACCTCACTTTCATCAATAAAATCAATACCTAGTTTCTCATATTGTTCAATAACTCTTGCTTCCATGTAATGACCAATTCTTACTTTTGCCATAACAGGAATACTCACAGATTTCATTATCGTCTCTATGTTTTCAATTGGTGCTGTTCTTGCCACTCCACCTGAAGCTCGAACATCAGCAGGAATTTTTTCGAGTGCCATAACAGAAACAGCTCCTGCTTCTTCTGCAATTTTAGCGTGATTAACTGTAGCAACATCCATGATAACTCCGCCTTTAAGCATATCAGCCAAACCAATCTTTACATTATGTGTTCCAATCTGTTTTCCAGAATTAGGCATATTAACCACCTCAATTATTCATAAGTTAAACAAATTTATAAATATTGTTATTGAAAATCACGCATTGCGGGATTTTCCATTCAAGGAAATCTTTGATTTCCTGACCACAAAATCAGAGATTTTGTTGTTCCGAAAAAGTGGCAGTCAAAAACAGAGGTGTTAATACCCTACATCATGTCACTAACGTTCCTGACCTTAAGCATAGCTTAAGGCTTTATTGTGGGGATTGGTTGGAAAGCGAAGCTTTACAACTCAGGAACGGAGCAAAGCGAAGTGAGATTAGTTGCCAGAGCAACCCACGGAACACAGTGACCGTGAGCCTCTGCACCACTTTTTAGTTATTTCTTTGAAAATAAAAAAAGTTCTGCTATTCTTCGCCCCCACTGGGTGCTGCTCTCATAATGTATTTACTCTATCCTATGTTAAGACACTAGATGGCATTAGAAATAAGGAGCCTCCGGAGGGAGTTGCACCCTCGACCTGCAGCTTACAAGGCTGCCGCAATAGCTGCTATGCTACGGAGGCAATATTCAAAAGAGACAAAAACATGTTTAAAAACCTTTTCATTATTGGACATAACTTACTTCAAAACTTGTTTGAGACTTCTAACTATGTCTGTCTGGGTGAAAATCCCTTTGACATTATAATCTTTCATAACAATTAGTTTCTTGATATTTTTTTAAANCATTGTGTCAGCTGCATCTTGCATTGTATCGTCTGGACTTACAGAAATGACTGGAGAATTCATTATCTTACTTGCTGGATCAGCTAGATTAACATTTATAAGATTTCTCACAATATCTCTTTCAGTGATAATGCCTTTTGCTATCCCATTATCCATAACAACAATCGAACTTACGTTATTCCTTATCATTATTCTGATAATATCTTCAATAGAGGTATCTATATTTTTATATATTACATGAGAAGACATGATATCATTTACAAATATCATACTTTAATAAAAACATACAACATAAACTCTTTGATATTAATGGTTAGCGATGATTGTAGGCTCTTTAGCATATTACATATCCTCCTACTAACCGAAAACTCCACAGTTGAGAGGAGGATGTTATAGTATTTGGAAGTTATTGAAAATCAAGCACAATAAGACTGAGGACAAGCTGTACTGGGATTTTCTGAGGTATGCAAAAACTAACCAAACTTCCTTCTTGGCTCATACAATATATCTCTGTCAGGAATAAATGACTTTTGCTCTAAAAACTTCTTAACAACAGCATGCAGTCTATATGCATCCATTAATAGCTCCTCTTCACGTGCCAGCATATCTTCTTTAAAAACTCTTTTAATAAAAAATGGATGAACATGTTTTAAAACTGGATGATTATCCCATTTATCTTGGTAATCAAATCTTATCCAGGGTCTGATAAAAATGGAAAGCTCTCCTGTTTGGCCTTTGTATTTAGTGCCTTTATGCATAACTTCAACATTTTTCCAACCAAGAAACATGAAATTGATATTCATAAAATAATGATAATACTTGTTTGAAACAGGTTTTTGAAGCCTCCACCAGACCCATAGTTTTTTATTTCCTGGATCACGGTTATCATAAATAGTAGTTTCATATTTAGCATTTGTCTCGCCTTCTTCCCAAGGTCCTTGATAACTATACCAACCATTGTGTTCAACATGTTCATTCATTAAAATATATAAACTTTTAAGGTGAAAAACATCTTGATAAACAATAATTAAATAATTCAAAGGAGGATTAGGAACAGCATATATTCTTTTATTATCATCAGCAGCCATAACTGTTTTATATACTAAGCTTTATTTAAAATTTTCGATATAATCCCATATAGTAAGATTTATATTAAAAAAACTATTCAAAGCAAATATGAAATCAGATAAGCAGATCAAAAAAGAGCTTAAAATCAAAGCTTCCAAAGATCCAGATAAATACTATGCCACAAAAATTCTGAAAAAATATGGCTTCAAAAGAAACCAATGTCCTAAATGTAATACTTATTTTTGGTCAACACATAAATCCAGAAAAGTTTGTGGAGACTCTATTTGTTCAGGAGGATTTACTTTTTTCAAAAAAAATCCAGCAAAAAAACTAACTTACATACAAGTTTGGAAAGAATTTGCAAAACTATTCAAAAAATTAGGATACACTCCAATAAAAAGATATCCAGTTGTAGCAAGATGGAACCCAACAATGCAGTTTACAATAGCATCTATTGCTGCATTTCAGCCATTTGTTGTAAGCGGACAAGTAAAACCACCTGCAAATTCATTGGTAATACCACAATTTTGCATGAGATTCACAGACATAGACAATGTAGGATACACCGGAAGCCACATGACTGGATTTGTAATGATTGGCCAGCACATGTTTGTCCCAAAACAACATTGGGACCAAGATAAAGTCTTTGAACACATCAAGTCATGGTTAAACAAAGGACTGGGCATAAAAGATTCTGAAATAACATTTCATGAAGATGCCTGGGCAGGTGGGGGAAATTCAGGACCTTGCATGGAATACTTTGTAAAAGGTGTAGAACTAGGAAACCAGGTTTACATGCTTTATGAGCAAACACCAGATGGAAAATTAGCTGACCTAAAACTAAAAATCTGCGATATGGGAATGGGAATGGAGAGAAATGCATGGTTTAGCCAGGCAACTCCAACAATCTATGATGCAGTATTTCCAACAGTAATAGAAAAACTACTTGAAAAAACACAAGTAAAATATGATCGAGAATTAATGAAAAAATTTGCAAAATACGCAGGCAGACTAAACCATGATGAGGTTGATGACATTGATAAATCCTGGAAAGAAATTGCAGACAAACTAAACACTAATGTAGAAGAGTTAAAACAAAAAATCGAGCCAATGGCAGGGATTTTTTCAATAGCGGAGCATACAAGAGCACTATTATTTGCACTAAATGATGGAGCCCTACCTTCAAATGTTGGAGGAGGATATAATCTTAGAGTTCTTTTAAGAAGAAGTCTTGGATTTGCAGACAAGTTTGGTTGGGAAATTAATCTTGGAGAAATTTGCAAATGGCATGCACAGTACCTAGAGCCAATCTTTCCTGAACTAATGGAAAATCTAGATAATATTTCAAAAATACTAAAAGTAGAAAAACAAAAATACAATAATACAAAAAAGAAAACAAAAAGAATAGTTAAAAAAATAATCAAAAAACCCCTTACAAAAGAAATTCTGCTTGAATTATATGACTCACAAGGAATTGATCCTGAAATGGTTAAAAAAGAGGCAGCAAAACTTGGTAAAAAAGTAGCTATCCCACCAAACTTCTTTGGTATGATATCTGACATGCACGAAAATAAAACACAAATTCATAGAACAAAAAGAGAACAAAAACTTAGACTTGAGGGCATTCCTGAAACCAAAGCTAATTATTTTAAAGACTATAAAAAAACAGAATTTGACGCAACAGTTTTATTTGTAAAAGAAAATAAAGTAGTCTTAGACAAAACCTTATTTTATCCAACTTCAGGCGGCCAGCTACATGACAAAGGAAAAATCTTAGACTTCCCTGTTGTTGATGTATTTAAACAAGGAGCCTATATCATTCATGTTTTAGAAAAAAAACCTTGGTTTAAACCTGGAGCAAAAGTACATGGTCATGTAGACTTAGATAGAAGGATCTTGCTATCCCAACACCACACCTCAACCCATATAGTTAATGCAGCTGCAAAGCAAGTATTAGGAAATCACATTAATCAGGCAGGAGCTAAAAAAACAATGAAAAAAGCTCATCTTGATATGACTCATTACCAGTCAATCACTAATCAACAGCTAAAACAAATAGAAAATCAGGCAAACAAGATAGTAAAGCAAGATCTAAAAATAACAAAAAGATTTTATCCAAGAAGAAAAGCTGAAGATAAATTTGGAATGCAGATTTACCAGGGAGGAGCTGTTCCTGGAAAAACAGTCAGAATAGTAAAAATAGGAGACATTGATATTGAAGCATGTGGTGGAACTCATTTAAACAAAACATCACAAACAGGCAATATTAAAATTCTAAGATCAACAAAAGTACAGGATGGAATAGTAAGAATAGAGTTTGTAGCTGGAGCGGCAGCACAAAAACAGCAAGAGAAAAACCAGCAAATTCTAGATAAGCTATCCAAGATGCTAAATGTACCTAATAATCAAATTCCTGCTCGCTGTCAAGAACTTTTCAAAAAATGGAAAAAAGCAAGAAAAGCAGTTAAAAAAAACAGAGATATAGATCTAAAACAGCTTGAACTTTCATCTACACAAAAATATTCGGGCAATATACTAAAACAAACAGCAAAAATACTTAGAACTCAACCAAAACATGTAACCAAAACAGTAAATAGATTTCTCAATCAGCTAGACAAATTCAAAAAACAGATAGAAAAAAGAAATAAAGAGCTATTGGAAAAATAGCCCTCCAAAATCATCGTTTTTGTGTTCTTCCAGTATAGCCATAGTTTCAAAATCTCTAATTAGATCAGGAAATTTCATCCTAATATGTTTTAGAGTTTTTTGAAAATCACTTGGGTCTTTGCCAATAATCTTTGCTTCATACTCCCATTTTCCAACCAGACTTGAAACACTTATTACTTCTCTTCTTGCTTTTAGGTGGCTGACAAATCTGTTTTCCTGATCAACACTTTTTGGTTGAAGAAGAAAATACACACTGTTTATTACAGGATAACCTAACTTTGGTGGATTAAAAACAGGCCTAAAACCTAAAATCACTTTATTTTCAACCAATTTTTTAATCCTATAGGCAACAACATCTCTTGAAACACCAGTTCTCCTGCTCAAATCTGCAATGCTTTGCCTGGCATTAATATTCAATTGATATAGAATTTTTTTATCAGTCTCATCTAACTCTTCTGCTTCTCCATATTGCATTAATCTAATGTTATCCATTTTTGAATCTTCATATACTTTTGCACTCATAATATTTATTATTAATAACTTTTATTTAATTCTTTCCCATAATTAAGTAATATTTGATGTATTTAGTCAAATTTAGGTTTTGTATTTTTCTCTAATTTATATATATCAATATACAAATAGGAATATTTATATACTAGAATAGTTACATTAGGGTTTGGGGGTAGTTATGGTAATACTATTTGATAGATTTAACTTACCAAAGAACATATTTGAGATAGTCTTTGCAACAAGACAACAGCAGATAGTAGCCAAAGTTTTTGTTAGGTTCATGAGAGAAAAAGGAGAAGTTACAAAAACAGAAATGTCAATGTTTGCCACAAGGCTTCACGATGGAAAATTAGTGACCTCAATAGATGAACCAGGTTATAAAGGAAAAGAAGTAAAACTAAGCTATAACAAAAGACAATTTTATGACAGGATCTTGACACCAATGAAAACAATGGGAATGATTTATTATGATCTTTATAAAAAAACATATAAGCTGAGCAATAAGTTTAACAATGACATGATTAAGATGGGTATAATGTGGAAAAAAGAGATAAACAAATAATCATATAAAATCAATTACTTTTTTCTGTGTTTTCATTTCTTTTAATAACCTACTGTTTTTCAAAAAATTCCTTATCCCAAACTTCTTTTTCATAACAGCCTCTGCATAACTTAGCATTAATCTACGGCTTTCAAAAATATACGGTTTATTTTGCAGTGCTTTTCGAGTGGCCTGCCTGACAACCCAAACACCCAAAGGTAAATAATATTCACCAGTAATAAATCTTAATGCTAAAACACTTGCCTGTTTTTTTAAATTAGATAATTTTTCAAGAATACCTAGTCTTGCAGCATAATAACCTCCAACAGTATTAGAAGCATAACTTTTCCTTCCAAAATAAGGCTCATAATCAGTACTATACTCCATGTTCTCAGAAATATTCCAGCTTGCCTTTGGCTGATACATCTCAAACAATTCATAGCTCCATACATCAGGAAAAAACAAGATAAGATAATAATTACCAAGATATCCACCAAAATAAGCAGCATAATCATAACAACTATAGTCCTTAACTTGCTTGATAAGATCTTTTCCTAAAATGTCATCAACAGCAGTAATAGACCATCGGGTAGGAACCAATCTTCTGTTCTTCTTAACCCCAAGATTCCCAATACTAAGCAATCTTGTAAGCATATTCTCATCAAAATCATTTTTGTAAAGATATTTTACAGCTCCAGTTGCCTTAAAATCAGTATCACTAACTACTTTATCCACTTTGGTATGAACCTTAGGATTTGATGTGATTTGTGCTTTCTTGAGTTTTGCATTAGGACCAGTTGGAGCCATAAAAGGATCAGTATTTAACCTAAAACTTGGTTTCTTATCAAGTTTGACTTCTAACTGCACAGGTTTTGAAGCCATTCCAACCTCCTGGCTAATCTCTAAAAACTTGCTTTGTTTTTTTACATTAATCTTAAACCTGGAATTTACCAAAGCTGACCTCAAATCCACAATCTGTTTAATATTCAAATCCGATTGTGACCAATGTCTTGGAGCATCATACTGCCAGGAGTCAGGCTTATCAACAGACAAAATTCCAACATTAATATTAGGATAACCAAACCTGCCAACAAAAGGTGTAGGAGAAGAACCAGCAAAATCATCTTTAAGATGATTTTTTTTGATTTTCATAATTGCCTGGCTCTTGGCAACAATTGGACAAAAAGTCCGCCCACATAACTCAGGATTCTTACCCTTGCATTTAATGCACTTATTCATATTAAATAAAGTTGATTTCAGATATTTAAACTATATGTATCTATGTCTAGTGAACAATTATGTAAAATAGAGATAAAAGAGGGCAAAGTCAACTACTCTGTGTTAGCTTAATGCCTGATTTAAGTGAAGGAGACAACAATGGTAGTAAGAGTCATTAGGGAACAGTTTGCAGTCTGTCAAATGCCATTCCCAAAGTTTAGACTTCTAGTTTAATTAGCTCTGAGAGCATTTGACTACTGAATAGAATTGGTTTGTGAACCACTGGTGCTTGCAAGGATCTTGCAAGTTCCGTGCGAAACAGAGTGAAGTGATTGAAAGCACACCAATGGAATGATTGTATTAAATAAGACTCAATACAATATCAATAATGGTTTAGCAAACTGATGACTGAACCGGTATTATGGGGCTAACATTAAGTTAACTTTGCCTGGTTTTATTGTTCAATCCAATTATTGTTAACCCAAATGATATTATCAATGATCTTATAATAATTATTTTTGCAAGATTGAAAAAAAACATTTCAGGAAATAACCTAATCAATGTACTGTCCACGGGAAATTGCCAGTTGCCTTGTGGGAAAAATAGATTATGAAACAAAACAAAACTCTTGTTAAACCAAAAAATCAAAAGTAAACTTAATAATGTTAAGGGCAACAACATTGACAAAGACATTCTAAACACTGAGAGTTTTTCCAATTTTATCAACAAAATCAAACATAAAATAATTACAATCAAATTAACCAGTGCAAAATATCTTAATTTATTAATTAATGATTTTACATCGTGCATATGAGAAGATTCATTCTTTGTGAAAACATTTGAAAGTTCAGATTCTGATCTAAAAAAACCAATAGTAGAATTGATTATTAGTTTTGGTGTTTCATTATCTTTGAAATTATCATATACATTTAGTTTATTAAATTGATTATAATAGACATTTTTATTAAAAATAATCCGATGTGTGTTCACCAAAACAATTATGCTTAGTAAATTAATAGCAATAAAAAAAGCTAATAATAATTTAAAAATCTTCATGATTAATTCTTTCACAATATAATAATATAAACTTTTGTATTATCTGACAAAGGTAGGTCGCAAACACAACTAAGTTGACTAGGCCAAAACCAAAAAATATATATTGGTATATCTTAGAAAACATAATATGGATGTACTTGAAGCAATAAAAAAAAGAAAATCAATTAGAAAATACTTAGATGTTCCGGTTGAATGGGACAAAGTAGGTAAAATTCTTGATGCTGGACGTTTATCTCCTAGTGCAGGTAATGTGCAGGACTGGAGATTTATTGTTGTAACAGATCCAGGATTAAGAAAAAAAATCGCAGAAGCCTCACTCAAACAATATTGGATGGAGCAAGCACCTGTGTTTATTGTGGTAATAACAGAATTAGAAAAAATAAGAAAACATTATGGGCTTAGGGGAGAAAGATTATATGCAATTCAAGATTGTGCAATTGCAGCAACCTCAATGATGCTGGCAGCACAATCCTTAGGACTATCAACTTGTTGGGTAGGTGCTTTTGAAGAAGGAATGATTCAAGAGCTGCTTGGTATGCCTGATAATGTACGGCCTCAGGTAATTCTTACAATAGGTTATGCAGATGAAGATCCAGAGCCAACATACAGATATCCTCTAGAACACATTACACTTTTAAATGGTTATGGTGGGAATGCAAGGAAAATCAAAGACTTTGGTAAAGTGTTTTGGGATCACAATATTGTTGGAAGAGCAGTTGAAAGCACAAAAAAGACAGTAAAAGATATTGAAAAAGTAACAAGAGACAAAAGACAAGAACATACCAGTAAAATCAAAAAATTCTTCAAAAATCTTGTTAAAAAGAAGAAATAGATTTAAAAATCCCAGTCTGTTATCAATTTTAATGACTTCCTTAAAAAAATTTTATTTTCCATATGAATCATTAAGAGAAGTTCAAAAAGGCCTTATTCTAAAAGTGGACAAAACCTTAAGCAACAAATCAAATATTTTAGTACATGCTCCAACAGGTCTTGGAAAAACAGCTGCAACACTCTGTCCAGCAATAAAGCATGCTATAGAGGAAGATCTAACAATCTTTTTTCTAACATCTAGGCACACCCAGCACTTAATTGCAATTGAAACATTGCAAAAAATTAAAGATAAATTTAACACTAAAATTATTTCCACAGATCTAGTTGGAAAAAAATGGATGTGTCCTGTTCCTGGAACAGACAGATTATATTCAAATGAATTTGCAGAATACTGTAAAGCAGTTAGAGAATCAGGAAAATGTGAGTTTTACCAAAACACAAAAAAAAAATCAGGACTATCTCCTGAAGCCCAGTTGGTATTAAAACAGATTGAAGATATTTGTCCATGCCACTCTGAAAAAATTGTAGAATTATGTTCTGAGCACAAAATATGCCCATATGAAATAAACTCAGCTTTGGCAAGAAAGTCAAGAGTGATAATTGCAGATTACTACTATATATTTAATCCTTTTATACAAAAGCTTTTTTTTGCAAAAACAGGAAAAGAACTTGAAAAATCCATAATCATTGTTGATGAAGCACATAATCTAGCAAAAAGAGTCAGGAGTTTATTAACACAGAGAATGTCTAATTTTATGTTGTCAAGGGCAATAAAAGAAGCAAAAAAATTTGGACTAACTCAAACAAAACAAAGACTGCAAATGCTTCAGAAATCTATTGAAAAGCTGTCTAAGAAAATAAAAAGAAATGAAATAAAAGTCACAAAAAGAGATTTTATTGTAGATATTAAAAACGTGGAATACTACAAGTTAGTTGAAGATTTTAAATCAGTTGCAGATACAGTAAGAGCAACAGAAAAACAAAGTTATATTGGTGGAATAGCCAGCTTTCTAGAGGCATGGGCAGGTCCAGACCAGGGATATGTAAGGATTATCTCAAGAAAAAGATTGTCAAAAGGAAAAAAAACCTTGCTAACCCTAAGCTATAGGTGCCTTGACCCCAGCTTACTTTCAAAAGACATTCTTGATGAATCATACTCCACTATCCTGATGAGCGGAACATTAACTCCCTTAGATATGTATAAAGATATTCTTGGAGCACAAAATGCTGCAACACAAAAATACAAAAGCACATTTCCAACAAAAAACAAGTTATCTTTAATTATTCCAGAAACCACAACCAAGTATTCTGAAAGAAACCAAGAACAATACAAAAGAATCGCAGAGATATGCTCAGAAATAACTAATATTGTGCCTGGTAACTCAATCATATTCTTCCCAAGTTACAAATTAAGAGACAGTGTAAATAGGTATTTTATTAATATGTGTGAAAAAACCACATTTTCAGAGATTCCTGGAATGAGTAAAAAAGAAAAGAGGAATATGCTAGAAAAATTTAAAGACTACAACAAAACAGGCGCTGTTTTGCTTGGAGTAGTTTCTGGCTCATATGGGGAAGGAATCGACCTACCAGGAGATTTGCTAAAAGCAGCAATTATTGTTGGTCTGCCCTTGCAGGTTCCAGACCTTGAGACAAAAGCTTTGATAAAATATTATGATGAAAAATTCAATAAAGGATGGGATTATGGTTATCTTTTTCCAGCAATAAACAGGGCAATGCAAAGCGCAGGTAGAGTAATCAGATCAAAAACAGATAAGGGGGCAGTGATCTTTTTAGATGAAAGATATGGTTGGTCTAATTATTATAGATGCCTGCCAAAGGATAGTCCTCCACTAATTACAAGAAGATATGCTGATAAACTAAAAAAATTCTTTGAAGTAGAATAATTCTTATTTGAAAATTTTACAGGTTTAATATGTCTGAAAAACGTTGTTTTTCTGATCATCTCAGAAATCTTCAATTTCTAAGACCTCACATAATATCACTTACGTTCCTGACCTCAAGCATAGCTTAAGGCTTTATTGTGGGGATTGGTTGGAAAGCGAAGCTTTACAACTCACTGAACACAGTGACTGTGAGCCTCTGCACCACTTTTTAGTTATTAATAATGTGCTTAAATATAGTTTGCTAGTTCTGATCATGCTCAGAAAGTACGCTTTTGGTAGCTTTCATAAGCAAATTCTCCCGACTTAATAAAACATTCATGAAAAAACTTGTATTATTTATACTTAATTCTAAATTAGTATACCTTTTCCTATCCTTATATCATAAATAGAAATATTTATATACTGGTTATCCATATTCACATCCAAGTATGGTAATATTATTTGATCAATACAACCTGCCAGAGAATGTCTATGAAGTAGTCTTTGCAACAGATCTTCAAATACAAGTAGGTGAGATGCTCGTAAATTACATTAAAAAGCATGGAGGAGTAATTAACAAGAGGCAAATGTCTGCATTTGCTAAAAAACTTCACAGAGGAGATGCAGAGTATAATGGTGAAAAAATTTCATATAATAAAAGACAATTTTACGATCGAATACTAACCCCAATGAAAGCAATGGGTTTAGTTGCTTATGATATGTATGAGCGTACATATTCAATTTCAAAAAAGTTTTGTGCTGCACTAGACTCAATATCAGAGAAATGGTCAAAAGAGTATGACAAATCATAGTTAAAAAGGCTCCCAATAGTTCTTACACCCCTCAAACCCCCTCAAAACCTGGGAGCCTTTTAATTTTTTTTTTATTTGAAAATTTTACAGGTTTAATATGTCTGAAAAACGCTTTTTCTGATCATCTCAGAAATCTTCAATTTCTAAGACCTCACATAATATCACTTACGTTCTTAACTTTCAGCGTAGCTGAAAGCTTCAGTGTGAAATT
>JAANXH010000038.1 GCA_018263355.1 Candidatus Woesearchaeota archaeon | reverse complement strand
CTTGCTACATCGTTCCAAGGTGATGATTACCTAATCTTTTTATTGATATGGAAAACTATTTCTCAGTGAACTCAGAAATCAACTGCAGAAGGAATCCAAGAAGAAGGAGCCCTACTCCCAAATATAAAAAATTAGTATTCTGATAAAGTGATATCATTACCACAAAATTGAACTGTTGCCCCACAATCTTTCATAGGATCCACTATTTTTATTGAAAAGGAGAGTATAATTGCGCTGACAAAATTTGAGATGAGTCCAAGAACAGAGATTATTTTTTTCTTTTTCATTTTATATGTACTCCACATATTGATTACATTCTCTCTGGGGCTTGTATCCCAAGCAATAAAAGTCCATTTTCAAGTACTTGTCTTGTGGAGTCGATTAGGGCTAAACGTGCTTTACTGAGCTCTAGATTATCTGAAAGCACTCTGTGCTTATGATAGAATTCATTAAACATTTGTGCTAGATCTAGCAGGTAGCGACAAATTGATGATGGTTTGTAGTGCGATGCTGCCTGTGATACTGTATCTGGGAAAGTACCTAGTTGTTTTATCAAATTATGTTCTGATTTTGTTTGGAGTAATGAAAAGTTTACATTAGTGATTGCTTTTTGTGGGCTTTTTCTCAGGATTGAGCAGATTCTTGCGTGTGTGTATTGCAGGTATGGTCCTGTTTCTCCTTCAAAGCTTAGGGCTTGTTTTGGATCAAATATTATGAACTTTTTTGGGTCTTGGTTTAACATACTAAATTTTAAAGCTGCAAAGGTTACAATTCTGCTAACTTTTTGTTTTTGTTTTTCATCTAGATTACGATTTGAAATCTGGGATTTTGCCAATTTTAATAATTTGTCTCTTAAATCTTCATATAGCACGATATTTCCCTTTCTAGAAGACATTTTCCCTTGTTTTAAAGAAACTAGTCCATAGGATACATGACTTACTTTGTCTGCATCTGGATAGCCGATTATCTTTAGGTATTGAAATAATTGTTTAAAATGAAATTCCTGCTCACTCCCTACTATATACAAAGATTGATCAAATTCATACTCTTCTGACTTTAAGTATGCTAGTGCAAGATCTTTAGTTGAATACAATGAAGTGCCATTACTTTTTAGAAGAACAAGTACTTTAAGATTATATTTTTCAAGATCAGCAATTATTGCACCCTCACTATATTCTGCATTGCCTTTTTCTAATTGCTGTTTTACTATTTTAATTCCTGGTTGTTCAACCTCGCTTTCCCAATACGGCCTGTCTATCTTGCAGTCCAATTCTTCAAATATTTGCCAAAGGTCTTTGATACATAATTCTCTTGTTTTTTTCCATATTTTGGTTAATTCTTTGTCTTGAGACTCTAGTTTTTTTTGTATATCATTTATCTGTTTTTGATATTCCTCATTTTCAGCACTAATCTGTGTTGCTTTTGTGTAGATTTCACCAGCCCATTTTGTTACATTGTTTTTTGGAATTTTTCCTTTATAGTGTTTTGTATAATACCATATCCATTTTGCAACATGGGCACCAATATCACCCATATAACTTGATCTTATTACTTTATGACCCTGAAACTCAAAAATTCTGGATATACTCTCACTAACCATAGCATTTCTAATATGTCCTATATGAAATGCTTTATGTGTGTTAGGCTGCCAACCCTCTATCAGTATAGTTCTTTTTTTGGTTTTTGATATGCCATATTTTTGTTTTTGTTTTTTTATTTGCATTAGAATATTCTGGGCTAATTCCTTGGTTCCAATAAAAAAATTTAGATATGGGCCTTTAACTTCTACTTTCCTGATAGTTTCATCCACCTCAAACTTCTCAGCTAGATTTTGAGCAATCTTATTTGGAGCTTTTTTAAAAGTTCTTGCCAGTGAAAAACATGGAAATGCATAATCTCCTAGTTTTGGGTCAGGAGGCACTTCTAATAAGGAATCTATCTCTGATTTACTTAATTTAGTTAGTTTTACTAGTTTTTGTGAGATTTGGTCTTTAAATTGGTGCATAGGTTTGATTACTTAGTGCTCTGTTATAAATTTTTTGAATTTTAGAGACTAGATTTGTACCTCCTGGCCTGTTCACTCGGTTGTTTGTTAGATGTTTAAGATATTGAAAACATTATTTGTAATGTTATGACAAACAATTCCTATCTACTTCTTACGATCTATGCTGCCTCGTTCACCTAATTGGCCTTGGAGGTACTAATCAAACTCATGCAACTATATCACTTCATTATAGTGCAGAATTAATAGCATTATTGTTCCAGTTATTATTGTTGTTGCTCCTAGCACAATCAAGGCTGAGGAAAGAGTATAAACATCAGATATCCAACCAATTATTGGGATTACCAGAGCATATACTACTCTTCCAAGTAAATTTTGTACTGAAAGTATTGTTGCTCTCAAGTTTGATTTTGTTCTTTTGTTAACATAGTCAGAAAATATGACTGTTGAAAAGCCTCTTACAAACTGATGAAAGTATATGAAAATAAAACCAAATGGCAAGAATATATTTCCCATGAACAAATAACCCATTCCTACAAACAGCATTACAATTATTGTTGATTTTTTAAGTCCAATTTTGCTTTCAACAAAATGAGATAGTTTTGAGCTAAACCCTGAAAATACCTGAAGTGATGCCCATATTACACCAAAAAATATAACGGGGATTCCAATCAAAGCAAAATATGGCTGGTACAATAGCCATGCAGCATTGTTTAAACCAAATATGATTGCTGAATAGATAATCATTAGAATTAGTTTATTGTCTTTTGAGAGTGTTTTTTTAATTACATTAAATGATTTTAGCAACTCTCCTTTCTTGTGTAGTGTCTTGTGTTTTTTGGGCTCTTTTAGTGATAATGCAATTGGAGTTAAGAATATGAAGAATGGGATCATGGCATATAATGTGTATCTAAAATCATGTTGACCGATTATTCCTCCAACAATGCTTGCAACTGCAAGTGAAAATAGATGTATAAAGTGGATATTTCCCCAGATTTTTTTGTAATCTTGCTTTTTCTTAAGATCAATCAAAGTATCATAGACCATTGCTGAGTCTGCACCCGAGATAAATGCTCTACCTGCTGCCCATAAGAGTTCTGCAATCAGGAATTGGGAAAAATTCTGGCCAAGACTGTATACAATTATACCTAATGTAAAGAAAATCTGCTGTGAAGAGTTAATCTCACTCCGCTTTGCTCCGTTCCTGAGTTGCTCTGGCAACTAATCCCCCACCTAAACTCAGAACTTGAAAAAGTTATGAGTGGCGAACGTCAGTGACTCCAGGTGGGGGCTTTTGCACTCTTCCCTTTGACAAGCAGATTTTCAGACTTACAATGCTACTGGCTAAATGTCAGAAATCTATGATTTCTGATCATGCTCAGGAAGCTATGCTTCCCGACAGCCAGGGGCTTTAGACCCAACGCATTCTAAGTAAATGCAACTGATCCTAATACAAATGATTTTCTCCGTCCATGAACATCTGCAAAGTATCCGGTTGGGATTTCAAATAGGATAACACATACAGAGTATAATGACTGCAGAACCATGATTTGGGTCAGGCTCAGACCGTTTTGTTGCCAGAATAAAACAACAATAGGCGCAAACAGCATCAGACCTAGTATAAAGTTATAAACATAAAGTTTGATTATGTTATTTTTGATATTTTTTGTCATAATTAGAACCTAAAAAAGAGGAATATAAATGTTTTGATATATGATTTAATTGAGCTTTACTCCACCAGAGGGTATGAACCTGATTATGCTGTCTAGATTACCCCCTATTTTGTACTTGATTTTTTTAGCAGCAGCTCCTGTTTTTTCTTTGCCTTGTTTTAGTGTTACATACTTTTCTGCATGTTTCTCGATTGCATCCACTGGTCCACCAATTATTTGATCATCTTTTATTCCAATTGCAATTTGTAGTTGAGTTTTTATTGGATTTATGTTTCCATTAATTGTAAAAGATCCTTTTTCAACATACTCTCCAGAAGGTGCTTGTTTGGAAACCTGCTCAGGCTTAACATAAAATGTTTCAACGCTTAATAAACCCAGATTCCATGCTTTAGAATATGAAGCTGTTGCCTGTGCTGTTTGTTGTAGTGTTGCTTTGCCTGGTTTTTTTCCATTAGTTTTTATTACAAAGAATGGTGAGCCTTGAATTTTAGTGTGAAATACTAAATCATTTTTTTCTGTGTGTTTTTTAATTAATATCTCATTTGATGTTGCATCTCGGCCACCAACACAAAGAAAATCTTCTGAAGAGATAAACCAGCGAAATTTTTCATACCATTGTTTTTTACGTCTTTTAACAAGTTTTTTTACCTTTGGCTTGGGTTTTGGAGCGTTTTTGAGTCTCTTTAGCTTAATCTTAGTTCTTTTTAATGCTCTTTGCGCCCCTTTTAGCTTTTTCTTTGATTTTTTTGCTTTTTCATAATAAGCTTCAGCATTTTTTTCAATAGATTTTGTAAGGTTAAGTTTTAGTCTCATAATTGTTATTAATTGCAAAGGAGTTTAAATTATTTTGTATTTAGATTTTACCCTGCTATAGGTATGTGAATTGCTGAACCAATCTCTTCAGCTTTAAGATTTTTACAAAAATTATAAACATACCTTGACTGGTCTTTAGCTTCAATTAATATGATTTCATCATAATTTCTAGTATCTGGGTCTAATTCCTGGTCAGAGTTATAAAAACTCTTTGGTTGTAAAATAATTCTTATTTGTTTTTTCGTGCTCTTGCGAGCTTCTATACTCTGCCCTGAGCTTCTAAAATCATATTGGATATCTCCATAAATAGGATTAATGGATTCTTGTGTGAATATTCCCACCTGGTATTTGGGCTGCAAAGTTTCCCTCTTTTTGACACCATCCTTATCATTAAGACATAATCTGAATATAGGTAATTCATACCTTCTTGGCAACCAAAAGTTGTTTTCCAAATTTATTGTTTGAATAGAAGTTATATTGTTTCTATTGTTTATACCCTTTTTGTCCGAGACAATATTAATTTTTTTATTGTCCCAAGCATATACTGAACTTGCAGGAATAGATTCAATTGTTTCACTATTCATAGTAAATCCAATATTTGAAGTGCTAAGTACGACGAGAATAACAATTAAAACTGTGGGTAGACCAATTCCAAGAGCTAATTTAAGCTTCATTTGCATTATTTCTTAGATTTTTTTGAAAGATACACACCTAAGCCTATCATAACAGCTGCAGAGAACGCCAGCAATAAGAGAATCCAGTCCTTAGAGAGGTCAAAAACATCAATAACAAATCCAATTGTAAAAATGTATAATGAGACTGAAATAAGATAAAGTATTGGGTGCCATTTTCTTTTTACTATATAAAGGATTATAGCTATGATTAGCCCTATCCAAAAGATCCCATGCCCTAAAATTGGATACCAACTCATTCTACAGGTCCCTCTCACTTAGATAATCTGCAACAAAAAATGATATTACTGTCAAACATACAAGGATAATTGTTTTCGCACCATTTGATAGGCTGAACAGATATTCATATGCAAAATAGGCTAATGTAGAAAACAAAAAGATTATTCCTATAATGTAAAAAATATATTGTGCTTTAACCATAACTGATTTTTTAATTACCATATATTTAAATGTTTCGTGAGTAAAGAAAATCTTATTATATCAATGGAATCTTTCCACCATACATTGCCCTAAACTTCTTGCCAGAATATTCTAATGAAAACACATCATGGTTACATTTAGTTCCTCTCATTTTGACAATAGAAATCTCTCTTGTTACTTTTCTTTGTCTTCTTGCAAGATCAAGATTGATGATTCCGTCTGCAAGATAATCTTCTACTCCATATTCGCTGTAGGAATCTTTTGTAAGTGGCATTTCTGATATTAAAAAAGAGGTTATTTGTAAGTCTCTTAAAAACTCAAATAACTTAAACAATTTGGTTCTGGCTTGCTGAAAGTCAGCTAAAACATATAATGCAGATAATGAGTCTAGACAAAAATGATCACATCCTCCCATTTCCTTTGACTTTCGGATAATATTTTTTATCAGGTTCAGCCAGTCTTTTCCAGTGCTTATCTGCATTGCTCCTACTTGTTTTCTTATTGTACCAAGATCAATGATTAACAAGCCTCCTTTATCTTGATCGATACTAGACATTGCTTCATTAATTTTAGAGATGTCTGACAATATCATTATATTGATTTGATCTAAGTCATAATTCATATTAACAAAATGGTTTAATAATGATGCATAACCCTGCTCTAATGAGAGATATACCCCAACTTTTCCTTTGGTTGCTTCGTGATACAAAATATTAAATGCTAATGATGACTTCATTGTACCTGCTACTCCTGTGACTAAAACTATGTGTCCTTGTGGGATTCCTCCCTGCATATGCTCATCAAAACCATCTATATAAGTACTAATTCTTTGTATCTGTTCTTTGTTTTTGAATATTTCTCTCGCCATTATTTACCTCTTTTTAATATAATTTTATATCTTGATTAATCTTCATGTGAAAATAATTTAAGTTTACCTCTTTTTGTTCCCACAACTATATTTTTTTTACCTTCTGACTCAACGCACGCAGAACCAACAATATAACTTCCAGTTTTATATTGCCATATTTTTTTTCCATGATATTGTCCTGGTTGTGATGTGATTGTACCTGTGTGGTGGCCTGGTTGTTGTGCTATTCCAGATATTCCTGGCATATAATTTAACACAAATGAACCTTCTGCATCTAGTACATATAATGAATGATCATAACTACCAACAACAACTTCAAGTTTACCATCATTATCTATATCTACTGTAAATGGGCTTGCAACTATCCAAAAGTCTGTTTCATAACTCCATAATTTTTCTCCTTCGGATGTTAAAGTGTAAACACTGTTGTCACAAGAACCAAATATGATCTCTAGTTTACCATCTTTGTTAATATCTGCTAGACAAGGCTTAGAAAATATTGAGCCATGTGTTTCAAAGCTCCACTTTTTTTTCCCATGCTCATCTAGTGTATAAATTGAGTTGTCCAGTGAGGTAATTAATATGTCTAATTTACCATCTTTATTAATATCTGCGATTGCTGGCTGAGACTTTACTGGACCATTAGTTTTAAATTTCCATCTATGAGTTCCGTCTGTGTTAAGACAATAAACTGTTCCATCATCACATCCAAAAACTATTCCTTGCTCGGATGTTTTAAGTATTGCAGGATCTGATTCAACAGGTGCATTAGCATTGAATTTCCATAAAAGCTTACCTTTTGTGCTTAAAGCATAAAGATGATGATCATTACTGCCAAATACCACTTCATTTTCATTGTTTCCACTTATATCCACAACAATTGCAGAACTTCTAATCGGGCCATTAACCTTATAGTCCCATACTAATTTTCCCTTGCTACTAATTACATGTAAAATACCCATATCAGAACCAACAATAATTTCTTTTTTACCATCATGATTCAGGTCAGCTATTGTTGGGGCAGATCTTACGCTTCTAACTGTTTCTTCATCTAAAAATAATAATTCTACTTCAGATCTTTTTTCTCTAAGGTCAAATAACCATTGGAGTTTTGATTTATCATCCACTGTGTATACTTTACCATCTTTTGTACCAAAGATGATTACGTTTTTTCCTTCACCAAGGTCTGCAGAAACAGGAGTAGATAAAAGTTGGGAATCTGCTTGAAACTCCCATTTTTTCTTGATTTGTCCTCTTTTTTTCCCAGACAACTTTTTTATAACTTTACCAAACACCATCTAGATTAATGAAAATATATTTTAATATTATTTAAAAGTTTCGGTAATCTAAAAAACTGGCGTAGCGATAGATTTAAATAGAATTTAATCTAAAATTACACTATGGTTGGTCTGCAAGAAGAGGTGAAGCAGTGGCTAGACTCTGGAGTCAGTATTGAGATTATTGAGCAAAGGCTGGGAGAGAGAGGAATTCTTGAGCGTGACGTTGATAAGGTACTGAGTAAAATAATGAAAAAAGTTAAGAGAAACACTAAGAAAGATCACACAAGAGTTTTATTTTTCAAAGAGTTATTTGATAGGATTGCTTATGGTATTGGAAGCCATCAATTTGTTAATGTAATATTTATGTTATCTGGAGCTTCATATTTTTTAATAGGGATTACAGATGGGATAAGAGAAATAATTAGCTCTTTTTTTGGTTCATATCTTAACCATTATTCTGCAAAACACTGGGTTAGCAGAAAAATAATTGGAATTACAGGAATTTTGTTTGGGTTTTGTTTTGTTTTAATGGGTATTGCTCGTTATTTAAAATCAACATGGATGTTTATGTTTGCTATCTTAATGGCAACTATTGGAGTGGTGGGTCATGGAGAGTTTTACTCCAGACTTCAAAAAAGAGTTCCAAAAGAAAAAGGATGGGCAAAGTATATGTATAAGCATGGAATACTAATTACAGCTCTAAGTATGCTAATTAGTGCTGTGATTTTAGACAGAATTAGTTTTCTTAACTTCTGGGGATATCACCTCAATAGCTATATATTGGTTTTTGGTATTGCAGCATTATGTTTTATTATCTCAGGTATTGTAATCAGTTTTTTTAATGAAAAAGACTTAGATCTAGAAGAGCATCCAGAAATATTTGGTAAATTTTTTAAAACTACAATGTCTAATGCTAAGATTATATTCAAAAACAGGCTTGTGGTTTTATTAGTAATTGCAGCAACAATCTCTGGTTTTGTGCAAGTAATAGGAAATTCTTTTTATGGTATTTATATATTTCAGACTTTTAGAAATATTGGTTTTGGAAGTTTTGCAAATATTGCAGTGGTATTTGTATTAAGTTTGAGTGGTTCAATGATAACCCCTCTAATAACGCGCCAGATTTCAAAAGAATATGGTAAGTTTCCAATGTTAATATTTGGAACAATGCTTACGGCAATAATGCCTATGGCATATTATTATAACCCTAATCTTTTATCAATTGGTGTTGGCACTATTATTGGAGTTATTGGCTCTGCAATAGTTGGGATTGCACAAGGGTTCCTTGCAGATGAAATAATTCACCACCAGTTAAAGGAAAGCTATTTTAGGATGCACGGTATTATTACAGTGATCCCATATTTAATTACTGTTCCAGTTGGTGCTTTTATTGCCCAAAATCTTGGACTTAACAAATTATTTTTGATCTTAAGCCTGACACTTGTCTGTCTGGTTGTACCTGTTTATTTTATTGTAATGGTCATTTTAGAAAAAAGAAACAAAAAAAAGCATAATTTAAGAGGTGTAAATACTACGCAAGTTTTTTAAGAAAAGCGAGGTTAGAAATATCAAGATGAAAAAAAGAGGTATGTCTCCAATAATTGCAACCATTCTTCTAATTGCATTTGCAGTTGCTCTTGGAGCTGTGGTAATGAATCTTGGAAGGTCAGGAGGTGGAGGTTCTGAGTGTGGTGTTTTCCTAGATTTTGAAATTGTCAAAAAAGATGGAAAACCAAAAGCATGCCTTAATAATAATGGAGGAAATTCTCATATTGAAGTTTTACTCCAAAACGGTGTTAATGCAGATATTGAAGATATTCATATATCTGTAATAGGAGAAAAAAATGTTTTTAATAAAGATAACCTTTTAAAGGAAAAGCTAGAAAAGTCTGATGCTAAAAAAGTACTTGTTTTATATGATGCAATACTTTATGGAAATGTTGAACAAGTTATTATCACACCACTAATACAAAATGATAAAGAGCTAGTTATGTGTAAAAGTAGTAGGATTAAACTAGATGAATTGAATAATTGTCAGGGCTAATCTTTTGAATTTCTGAATGAAAGCACAATTGTTTGAATAGTAGTTGTAATATTAAGTGCAGTTATTATAACCAGCATCCAAGAACAAAGTACATTATTGAATAATGAAACACTTAATGCAACTATGAATAAAAAGTACATCTCTCCTCTGTGCATAATCCTCCAAATTTTAGTTTCATCAGGATCATCAACAAAATTCCTATGGTTTGCATATGCAACAATAAATGTCGGCATCAAAGTAAAATAGACAAGAACAACAATTAGATGTTCAATCTTTATTATTATGCTTGGTAAATCTATGAATAGAAATGAATATACTAATAAAAAATCAACAAGCCGGTCAGCAACCGCACCATCGAGAAAAGCACCTCTTGTTGTTGATACTTTCCTGTACCTGGCCACTGCACCATCAATAAAATCCATGAGTCCAGCAATAATAAAACAGATAATTCCTGCCAAGGTGAAATTATAGATTATGCAGAGAAGACCACCAAAAGCTACAAATACAGAAAAAACAGTGTAAAAATCAGGAGAAAGAGGAAGGCTACTGAAAATTTTTCCGACCCCACTTGCAGGTACCAGATGGTCAAATCTTTCCCGTATCATATTATTATCAAACTTTTTTTGAGATTTATTTATCTTTGTATTAATTGTATGGAGAATACAAGCTTAAATTTTCCTAGATAGGTAATATTTATATACTAACCAATCTTAATATTGATAATGGC
This sequence comes from Candidatus Woesearchaeota archaeon, assembly GCA_018263355.1. GTDB lineage: Archaea > Nanobdellota > Nanobdellia > Woesearchaeales > JAGVZT01 > JAANXH01. Next base: position 16,495 of record JAANXH010000038.1, on the reverse strand, counting down.
AACAAGCCTTATAAACAATTTTAGAAGAATTTTAACAAATGTTTATGCAAATATTATTCTTGCATTTATACTTCTTTTGGGAGGGATTATTTTAGCTAAGGTTATTGGCAGAGTAATTGAAAAACTGCTCAAAGAAATTGAGCTAAACAGGTTTATTAAAAAAACCACAAGTTTAAAAATATCAGTTGAAGAGCTAATTGCCAATATTGTAACATATTTTCTGTATTTTATTTCAGTTGTTGCAGCTCTTGATCAATTAGGAATTGCTACAACTGTACTTCATTTTATTTCTATAGCTGCAATAATCATTGTTGTAAGCTCAATACTTATTGGACTACGAGATTTTTTTCCAAATGTGCTGGCAGGAATTCATTTGTATCAAAAACGCATATTAGAAGAAGGAGATAAGATTAAAGTAGGAGATGTAAAAGGTACTGTGGTAAAGGTAAGTATGACAGAGATTAGAATAAAAACCAAGAAACAAGATATTATCTATATACCTAATTCACTTCTTATTAAACAAAAGGTAACTAAACTAAAAAAATTATAGCTGACTACAAAATCCACGTTTTATAAACTTTCTAACAAAGAAACAATACTCCAAATCTGAGCTCGAGTATAAGCTTGCATATTATTATCATTTCCTAATTCATCCATCTCTTGCATAGCTTTATCCACTTTAATCTCAGTTTCATCATCTGATTGTAAAATCTGAGATATTTGGTTTAATTTTGATTTTACATTTTTTGGTACTGTTGAATCTTCTTCAAGTTCGCTGATTACTTCAAGAATATCTTCTACGCTTGCTTGGTTCATTTTTTCTCTATTTTTTCAAGAACTTCTTTTTGAAGAGAACTAGCTTTTTCCTTTAGTTTTTTCTCTTGTTTTTCTAATGACTGAATTCTAATCTCAATCATTTCTTTTCTGTCAGTAAGCTCTTTTTTTAGTTTTTTTGGTTCACTTTTTACCATGATGTTTGAAACTATTTTATAAATATCATCAGAATTGTCTATTTCTTTTAATGCAGAATCGACTTCTGTCAATTGAACTTGAAAATTTTGTTTTTGCACCGTTGTGTTTTGTGCATTTTGTTCAAGCATGCTTAATTGTTGAATCTTTTTTTCGGTTTCTTTATCCATTTTTTACACCCTCATAAACTTTTAAAAGTTGACAAACTGAATCAATTGTTGCTCTGAGAGCAACAGCATCCTTTGCCCTAATTAACACTTTTGTGTTACCTTTTTCTTTATCTGTTTTTATTTTTGACCTTTTAGTATCAAAACGATTTGTTTCAGGTTTTATAACATCAAAAACATCTGAATCTGCGATTGTAAGCTCCAATTCATATTTTAAGCTGTTTTTATCCATATTTCTCTCCAAAAAGTTAAATTGCTTCAACTTTTGTTGGTGTAGTCCTTTGCTTAAAGAGCATTTTAGACCCACAATATGGACATCTTATTCTTTTCCTAAGCGAATCTGAATCAATTTTTTTGTTACATGAAAAACATCTGTAGTTAACCATTTTATTACTCCTTAGCTTTTTTCTGCTCAAAAGAATAGGCTTTTCCTGTAAACTTAGTCTTACATTTTTTGCATTTCCATATCCCTATAGCCTTTCTTTGTACTTTTGGAGCAGCGCAATATGGGCATTTTTTTGATTCTTTTGTTAAAGTTTCTATTTCTTCAACTCTCTTTCTAATAGTAGACCCATATCTAGCTCCAAACCTTTTTGATAAACCTTTCTTCTTTTTCTTTGCCATTTTGTTTCTATAAAGTGGGGCTGCCCGGACTTTCAACCATGAGGCTTTGCTGTAAGCAAAACTCCTACTTTTGGTCCAGCTTTTGCAGCAGAGCTGGAAAAGATGGTTTTGAACCGGGGTCGTCTGGCTTTTTGCAGTTGTCCCAAACCAGAAAGGATAATTTTTGCAACAAATCCAGGAAATCCGTGGTTTTTGCTGAACCAACCTACCCCACAGCCCCTATTATATATTGGGAGATTAAGAGTATTTATAAACTTTACCCTTCAAATAAATAAAAAAAGAAAAAGATGTGTTTAATCTGCACAAGTACCTTCTAGCTTATGTCCATCGCCTGTAAATGTATATGTTGCTCCTGTTTCATCATCTGCATAAGATATACTGACTTCAAAACTAAATGTGGCTCCTGAAGCTGAACAAACAGATCCTGCTGTATCATGAAAACATTTTGATGTTTGCCCTGTTCCTAAACTAGACGGTGTACAAGTTAGAGTATCTGCTCCAACAGTTACTGTGTTTAATGTAATACTATTTACTAAATTATTTCGAATAGTAATATTCAAATCTTCTGAGCTAGTAAATGCTGTATATTGTGGGATAGCAAGATCACTAGTTCTCCAGTAAGATGCAGATGCTCTGCCTGCTGCTCCTGCTCCAATTCCAGGGATTCCTCCCATAACTCCAACTACAATTAAAGCAATAATAATTACAACGGCAAGAATGATAAGATATTCTGTTGCTGTTTGAGCTTTTTTATCCATTAAATCACCTCTGGCTAATATGAGATTTTAGCAATAATGAGTTTATAAATGTTTTGATTATAACCTTTGAATTTGGCTTGAGTAAGCAATTGTTTATATATTCACAGTCCAAAACTTAATCTACTTTTAACTGAGCCCTACCAAGAAGTTAGCCACTATATTGACTGTAATAAAATAAACAACTAAACAGCTAAACATTATTGTAGGAACAAATTTAAGCCCTGATTTTGGCTCACCTTCATTTATTACACCTAGTAGCATTGAAGATAATACAGAGGTAAGTATAAGCACCACTACAGAAACTTTTTTTAAAAATAATGGAGAAATAACAATTTCTCCAACTAAAAAGCCCATGCCAAATCCTGCGCTTTGAGCAGAGGTTTGCATTTGCATGTCGGATATCATTTGCACAAAGTTTACAGAGATTGCAAGTAATAGTGGAGCACCAATAATTATTGTAAACATAATAAAAGCAGTGTAGGTCTTAGTGCTTGATTTTAATTCACTTTCTAAAGCATGTGTTTCAGAAATATCTGCAGCAATATCTTCTAAAAGAGTTGCCAGGTTTCCCCCGCTTTTCATTGCAGTTGTAAATAGTTTCAAAGATCTATCTAAGACATCAGATTTAATTCTTGTTGAGATTCTCATTAATATATCTGAAAAAGATTCTGCTCCCAATCCCCTAGATGTAGCATAATTTATTTCCTCTGCTAAAGGCCCAAGATCATCTCTGGCTGCTTCTCCTAATGCCTTGTAAGGTGTCATGCCCGCCCTAAGATTTGCTGCTACAATCTGAAAGGCATCAGGTAAAGAGGATTCTACTTTTTTTGTACGCTCTTCTGCTTTGAAAAATACTACCAAGTAGTTTATTATTTGAGTCATTGCAAATATACCTATTACTATAAGTATACAATTTATTGGCTCTAAAAACCATACTGTGATTAATACAGATAATAAAGCTAAAACAAATCCAGTAAATATACCTTTTCCAAGCAAGATATTAGAGTTTTTTTTCTGTCCTGAAAAAACAACAAGCTTTTTAAAACTCTTTCTAGTGGACTTAGGTATAATCTTTGCCAAGTTGTAATATAATCTGTTTATGAATTTCATTTTTAGTTGTTAAAATTGAACTATCGGCCTCCTTGCTCGTATAAAACCAATTATAATGTATTGAATAATAAAACAAATACCAATAAATGCAATAAATGATCCTTTACTAATTCCTAAACCTGCAAAACTTGAGAGAATAATGAGCATAACTGCACCAATAGTTGGAACTGCAACTGCAAACAACATATAAATCAGATTCCACAGATTTAATTCATGAGCATAATCTTTAATTTTTGATTTCTGATCTGAAGTAAGATCTTTAACAATGAGTTTTAAGGCACTTCTCAAGCTTGACCCAGATTTGATTGAATTTACCAGTTGCCAGACTGTCCTCTTTAAAAAATTTGATTTTGTGCTTATGGCCATCTTTTCAAGAGCCACATGAACAGGTGTTCCAGTTTTTATTTTCTGGGTTACTGTTTTAAATTCATCAGACACTGTTCCATAACCTGCATGAGATACATTAACTAGCCCATTGTAAAGCGGAACACCTGAACTTACCTGCAATTGAAGATCTCTGATTGCAAAAACTAAACTTTTGTCAATCTGTTCTGACCTTTTGTTTGCTGAGATTTTTGGATAACTAATTAAAGCATAAGCAAATAAAACCAGGATGCCTAAACTGGAAACAAAACCATTTTGAAGTGATTTTAATACTGAATCACCTTTAAAAGTATAACTCAGTAAGAAAAGAAGTATAAAAAATAATATCCAGGTAAAAAAAACATTAACTAAAACTAGTGCTTTGTATTCAAAATCCTGCATTTTTATTCCTGCAGATTCTAAGTTCTCATCAAGATTTGAAATAGGAATCTTAATAGCTATGGGATATAATGGCTTTGACAGCTTTTTTGCTATATTTACTGGAATCAGCATTAAAGGGGATTTTTTCATTGTAAAGTTGCAGGAGATTTGTCTTTTTCAACTGCATTAACCAAAGTGTTTTTTTCTTCATAATAATAGTTCATAATCTTTCCTACTCCATCAACTTCAGTAATGTCATTTTTTGTCATCCACATCAAGATTTTCTTTTTTTGATCTAAGTCATGATTAATTTCTTTAGGAGTCATACCAGTATGAAGATTTAAATCATCAAAAACCCTAATGCTATCTTTTACTTTTAAGAATTTGTCCTTCCTAGGATTCCACCTATAAAGATAATTTAAACTCAAATCTCCTTCTGAGCCTTGAATTACTTCTGCAAGTTCCAAGCTTCTTCTAAGTCCTCTTCTTCTATCCCTGTATTGAACTAAAATTAATTGCAAAGCTTCAATTTCAGATTTGGGTATTTTTATTGGAGGCTCAATTAATCTTCTTTTGACTTGTTGGACAGTATCTGCGTGTATTGTGGCATAAACACTGTGCCCAGTATGCATTGCTTCAAACAATGCCTCTGCCTGATTTCTTCTTCTAACTTCTCCTACAATTATTCTATCTGGTCTCATTCTAAGTGAAGCCACCATCAAATCAAGCATAGTTACCTCCCCATGACCTTCAGGATTAGCAACCCTACTGGTCATAGGCACCCAGTTCCAGTGAAGATTTTTTGGTAGAAATATTTCTCTGGTATCCTCAATTGAAATAATTCTTTGAGTAGGAGGCAAAAATGTACAGATTCCATTGAGCATAGATGTTTTTCCTGATGCTGTTCCTCCGGCAACCAAGATATTTAACTCATACTGGATTGAAAGCCATAAAAAAGCAGCAATATCAACAGATAAAGTTTTTATTTCAGGTTTTAAAAATTGAGTTGTAGTCCAGGGATTTCTAGCAAATCTTCTAATAGTAAGAGTATTTCCAAATGTTGTGATTGGAAATAATGTTGAAGCTACTCTGTCACCAGACAGTAAATGAGCATCCATTATTGGATGCAGTGCATTAATTTCTGTCCCAACTTTTCTTCCTATCTGACTTGAAAGGTTATAGATCTCAGATTCACTAGTAATATGTTTGTTAGTTTTACACCAGCCATACTTTTTATGATATACAGTCAAAGGGCCTTTACTGCTATTAATGGCTATTTCCTCAAGCTGGTTGTCTGCCATAATAATATCAATATCTCCAAGACCATACATTTTATGAAGCAATATCCCTGATAAGATATTGGTCTTGTTTTCAGGTAATCCTAACTTCTCCTTTACTTCTTTTTTAATTTGTACAAAGAATTTTTGTTTTTGCTGTTTGGCTTTTTTTGCATCAATAATATCCTCGTTGCTTAGTTTAATTTTTGAAGCAAGATCTGTTACCATATCATCTAAAAGAGCTTTAGTTGCAATACCAACTGAAGGGATTTCTAAATGATATAATGGTACAGATTTGTGTTTGATTGCATAGATAGTTACTTTTGCTGGTACATGATCAGCAACAACTGTGTATGATTCCATTGCTTGTTTTTCCATTTTATATCAACTTGTATATTATAAACGCAGCTCCACCTAACAATACCAAAATAATGTAAATAATAAGAGCTATTTTCAATTTTTTTGTTTTGGAAACAGGAGGTTTTAACCCTTTTGGCTGCTTTGGTTTTCTAAGTTTTTTGTGTTTTCTTTTTTTGGTTGGTTTTGAAGCTATTTGTTTTTTAAATTTTTTTTGTGGTTTTAATTGTTGAATTTTTTTGGATTTTTGTTTTAATCTTTTAAGTTTTTTGGGACTAGGTTCTTGTTTAGTAGGTTTTGTTTTAGATTTCTTTTGTTTTTTAAACCCCTTTTTTTTCATTATAATTCCGCCAAAAAGAGGATATTCAATATCAATCAGACCCTGGTTATGCAAGATCTTTGCCCAAGACTCAAGTTGAGCTTCATCTATGTTTGATTGCTCTGCAAGATGGGGCAGATTAACTGTACCTACATTTTCAACATAATTATAAACTTCATCTATTAAGGTTTGATAGGTTGGACCTTTTTTATGTGGGGTGGGTTGTTTTTGAGACTGTGCTTGCTGGGTTTGCTGTTGATTATTTTGACTAACTTGTTGTGCTTGTGATTGCTGCTGATTCTGTGTTGGTTTAACTTGGCTCTGCTTTTGTTGTGCAGCTTGATTTTTCTGAGATATTCTAATAAGTCCTGAATCTTGCTGTTGTCCTCTTTCTTGGTTTAATTGAGAAGGTGGTTGTGGAGATGGGGGTTGCTCTGATTGTGCAGGTATTGTAGCAGGAGCTGAATTTTGCTCTTGTGCTTGATTGTTGGCTGTGGATTGCTTTGATTGTGGTGGAGCATATTTATTTTGTGAATGATTTTGCTGGGTTTGCTGCTGTTGTGGCTGTGGGGGTTGTGGAGGTGACTGAGGTTGTTGTACTTGTTGATTTACATCTTGTTTTTGATGTTGAGAAGGTTTTGGAGCTGAATCTTGCAGAGGCTGTTTTATCATATGTTCAGGAATATCATGGTTTTCCAGCTCATGTGGATCAGGTTTAAAGATTTTAACTCCTGAATCAGAATGGGAAACGTTTACTGAAACAGGTTTAAACTGCTCTTGGGACTTTTGAATGTGTTGATTTTGATTTGGTTGTTGTTGTGGTTTTGGTTTTAATAATTTAGTTTTCTGATCAATAGATTGAGTTTGTGTGTTTGGAGATTGTGGTGATTCTTGAGAGATATTATTTTGATTAGATTGGACTTGGTTTTGCTCAACTTGTTGAGGAGGTTGTGCATGCTGTGGTTGCTGAGATTGTGTAGGCTGGGGTTGTGCAGACTGTTGTGGCTTTTGAGGTACAGGTGATTGGGCTGACTGTTGTGGAGACTGAGTTTGCTGCTGTTGCTGTGGTGGTTGTTCTCTTAGTTGTTGTTCTGGTGGTTGTGCATTACTTTGAGAAGCAGGTTGCTGATTTAGCTGAGAATTTACAGGAGGATTTTGTTTTGTATTATTTTGAGGACTAGATTGTACAGTTTTTGCTTTTTTTGCTAACTCTGCAAACCTCTTTTTCTTTTCAGCATATTTTGATGCTTGATCCACTAAATCACCCTCTTTTTTATTAAATACTTATATTTATATTATATATATCTTTTTATTGAAGTTCTCCTTTAATCAAGATATCTCCTTGCTTTTTTAAACCTACAATATTTGATTGTAAATTAATCTGACCTGCTGTTATTTTAACCTGACTATCTGTGTTATTATGCTTTAATTGCAGAGTTGTTATATTTACAGGAAAATCAGAATTTACTGTAAGCGTTCCTGGATTTAAAGTATTTTTAAATCCAATTTCTACCATATCTCCTGATTCAAGTGTAACAGTAAAATCACTATTTAGCAAATCTGGATCTAAAAATGCTGTTGTATCATCAAGTAATTGTTTTGATGAAGAATCATATACTTCTACCTGCAGCTGTGTGCCACCAGTGTCTACTGGACTGGTATTTGTATGATTAGTTATGTCTTGATTAATAAAAACCTTAATTGTTATTTTGTTTAAATGTGTCCAGTTATTTAATATCTGAATTGAATTATTTAGTGAAATTTGGGTGCCATATGGTTGAATAACCAAGTTAGAGGTAAAATTTTGCATACTTACATTTATATTATTTTGTTGTGAGTAAGTATTTTCAATATAATCTACATAATCTATGAAATCAGAACTGTAATCATTGCCTGTTTGATAATCATTAATACTAAAACTTAAAGTTGTGTTTTGAGAATTTCTTTCAATAGGATTTATGCTAAAAAAGCAAAGCTCACTAAATACATCTGATATTATGTCATCTTCATAATATCTAATTTGAGAACTTGTTTTAATTTCTGTAAATAGTTGGCTCATTTTTTTATTTTTGTGAGTGTATGCACCTGCCAGTACAAAAAGTGAAAAGAGCATAAGAAAAGTTATAATTGTAAACAATGCTGCTTTTTTGTTCACACATACCACCTTTTCAAGTATACCACCCAACCATTTTTGCAATATAGGCTTGATTATTTGCAATAAAAACTCTTCTGACAACCAGGTATTCTTCAGGCTGATCACAAGAAGTTTTTGTAGCTGTTTTTACAACAAGATTATTTTGATTTAAAATTTCTATTTTTGCACAGCTATTTGCTGGCAAAGATACTAAAAAATCCTGTAAATCTGTTGAGGAGGGATTTAGTACTGAATTTTTTAGGACTTTATTTTTTTCAAGAACAATTAGGCTGTCTCTAAGTCTACGGTGAAGGTCATGGTTTTGAGTTGGAACATTTATTTTAGAAATATAAAACATTATTGAAAGAATTAATGCTGCTGCTACTATTATTGCCAAAGTTGCATCCAATGTGAATATTAATCCTTTTTTCATTTTTTTTGAAATTTTTTAACTTGTAAACTTTACATAGCCTATTGTTTGCTTGTCTTCTCCATCTTGTGTGTAGGTTATAGCAATATCTTGTCTTTGAGTGCCAGTTTTTGAAGGCATATCACAGGTAAATGTTAGCTCGGAATCTTTAGCGATACTTGCTGATTTGGGATTACATTTTGAAAACAATGTAAGTTCCATATCAGATACAGAATCTTGGGTTAATAACCCTATTTTGAGAAGAATCTTGTCATCTTTAATCTCCCATTCTTTGCATTTAAAACCAGCAATACTGCATGCATCTGGAAGTAAAGCTACAACACCCTGGTCAAGGATATTTTCACAGTCTGTTTTAGTATCAGCATCTTGGATATTATTGCAAAGTGATCTATCTTTTTTTAGCTTGGCAAGCTCATAATAACATCTATCTTTTTGTGTTAGTAATTGACAGGTTTTTGAATCTAGGTATTGCATTGCTATTTGGAAAAAACAATCTTCACTATCTACAAGCTCATTGCATAGCAAGGTGTCCTTTGTCTTAATTGCAATATTTTGCAGACATCTTTGTTTTTGATCAGAGTTTAATACTTTATCCTCACAAGCCTCTTGATTTAGCAGTTTAGTTGCTGTGTTTAAAATACATTCTGATGGAGAATCACTTTGCAAACAAACTTTGTAGTCCTGCTTATTTTCTACTAAATATTCAAAGCATTTTTTCCTAAACACAGAATCACTTATTGCTTTGCATTGCTCAGGATTATTACTTTGTGCTGCTTTTTTTGCTGATACTTGTTTTATGCAAAATTGGAGGTCTTGATCTTGGAGTAAATTACAATAGCTTTGATCAAGATATTCATAAGCTAATTGTTTAATGCAATGCTCTCTTGAAGTTGAAGCCACTTTTTCACAGTATTTTGGATTTCCAGTTTTAACTGCTACTGCAATTTTGCATTCAGTTATAGAATCTGGAAATAAGGATATTGGCCTGGGGAATTGAATTGAAGATTTTATAACTCCTTTTTTACAAATATCCATGTCATTTAAAATAAATGCCAGAGAATAATAACAATCATTTAAGATTTTTGAGTCAGCATTTTCACAACTATCTTTGTTTTTATCAATTATATTTTGACATACCTGCTCATATGTTGAGGTTTTACTACAAAGTTTTTTGTTTTTATCTCTTACTGCCAGGTTTAACCAGCATCTGTCTGCAAGTATTTGAGAATTTAGTTTCTGACAATATGATTTGGTCTGAGTTATTTGGTTTGTTGGTTTAATATATGAGTGTGTGACTTGATCTATTTTTCCGGATTTAGATAATAGCAGGTAAGCTCCAACCAATAAAAAAATGGTTATTACAGCTATTAAAATAATTAGCAGATATTTGCGTGGTTTAGCTGGTTTATTTTGTTTTTTTGGTTTAATATTTTGATTATTTTCTGCTTTTTGTATTTTTTTAATTTCTAATTGTGGGTTTTCTCCCCATTCACTCATGGCGTACATGCTGCCACCTCCAAATTATTTAAAGTAAGATAACCTTGTGATGAACTTGAAATACTTATATCAAACTCATATGGACTCATTGTACAAGAATCAGATGCGTTTTGGGCTGTCTGGTAAATATCTGGTTTTGGATCTAAATATACTGGGTTGTCTTGTGTACCGTTTAATGTAGTATTATATTGAAGATTTAGTATATTGATTGTTGAAGGATATTCTGGCTCCAATATTTGACCAACTATCTGATCTAGCATATTTGCAGCTCCAGCTGGATCCATGGCATTATATGCAGTACCTCCTGAACAATTAGCTATGTTCAAAAGTGTTTCACATGCAGATGGATCACCTGCATAATCACAATCTCCTTTAAATCCTGGTGTAAATTGATAAGAAGGTCCGATTCCAAGTGGATATACTACTATCTGATCACGTGGAAAAGAACCATTACACACAAATTCATCAGCATCACCATAATTTTCAGAACCGTCTGAGATAAGAACAATTGAATTATCCTCATTAGGGTTACCATTTTCTAAAATTATTACAGACACTTCTAAACCAGACTGGATGTTTGTTGCTCCTCCTGCGGTATATCCACTCACTAAAGTTTTTAATGAATCTTCATCATTTGTTAAAAAACTAACTACTGCCCCGTTTGTTTCAAACATTGAAAGCCCAACTAGGTTTTGGGGGCTATTATTTAATAATGCGTGAATTACTCCATCAAACTCTGTCTGGCTATTGTTAATTCCATTTTGAAGACATCTTGCAAGAGAAATTCTTTGTGTTGTGTTTTCAAAAATTAGATCATCTGTACAGGATCTATCTGTTCCCCAGCTATTTGAATTAAATCTCCAGTTCATACTCCCAGATACATCTGTTAGAATTACAGCAGAAGTTGGATCAGAGGATGTTTCATTTTCTAAATATTGCTGATCATTATATACATCAATATCTGCTTTTACTATTTGTGACTGGCAAGGCAATAGGATTGATGCTTCTGAGCTAGAGTATGGCTGCTCACTTCCTTGTAATAATATTTGCAATTCACTTTCTCCAGTTACAAAGGAGCTGCTATACACAAAATTAGGTTTGTCTTCTGGACAATTGACACATATTGAATCCACAACACTCGCTGTGGGATTTTGGCAGCATGCTACTGTCATATCATCTCCTACAATCAAATACTCTCCTACTTCACAATATCCTTGACCCAATGCATCTGCACGCTCCCACAACATTAAAGTTACATTTGTGTACTGGTTTTCTACTAGTGCCATTCTTTTATTGATAACTATACTTGCTGCATCTGTTTGGGGATAAAATCCCAGGTTTAATAGGTCTTTTTGTTGTGGAAGATTTAAAATAAAACGAATATCTGTGTATTTAACTCCTCCTGTTTGATTGTACACAGTAGCTTCTGTATCAGGAATATAATATATCCTGCCTTTACCATAATCAAAGTAACCTATGAGCATTGAACCAGAGATGTGATCGACCATTACATTGAATTTAGACTGATTTGACAATCTATATCCTTGCTCAAACCTTATTGTATCATTTTGATTAGTGTTTTTAAGCATAATGTCTGTGTTTACAACAGTGCCATTTTCCATGGTTATGTTAGTTGTTGTCACATTAAACACCTCAATAATTTGACCATATTGTTTTTGAACATAAACTCCTCCTTCTGATACCCAATTCAAGAGGTTAGATGTTTGATCTGCTGATAAATCTGATTCAGATAATTTTGGATCTTCAAATACAATAACATCATATGCTCTGATATCATCTAATAGGGCAGGCCAATCATCCTCATAATCTGTGAAAGTAACATTATTATTTTCAAGAAAACTTCTGATCCCATACTTTGAATCTTCTCCTTCAAAGCGAAGCCCATTTGCATTAGTATATGCAATTTTGTTTCCATCAAAAAATCCTGTTATGGTAAAAGGAGTTGGCTTTTCAAGTCTTAAAAAGTATTCATAACCAGGTCCTCGCATGCCCAAAATTTTTTTTACAGTTTCATAATCATAATTATCAACTTCTCTTAGTTTCTGTATTTTGGATATACTTAAATTCAGTGGAGAATCTGATGCCAAACCTATAGAACTAACATAGGATTCATTAAATTTATCTGTTCTTACGAGATTCCAGCTTGAAGGACTACCCTGGCTTTCAACCAGAGCAGATGAAGCAAAGTCTGAAATAAGATTTAGGTTAATACGTTTGTCTGTCAGTATCATTTTTTCTCTACTATAATCCCAAACCCAGGCCATAATTAACAAAATAAATATGAATGCAAGCATGGCTACAGTAATATCTGTTGAAAACATTTGTGCCTTTTTTTTATTGAAAATTGATTTATTCAATGTAGATTACACCCTGCTGATTTGTAATATTTACTGGATAAGATATGTCTGAGGTTATTCCTGATATATTTGCTGTTACCAACTGGCTAGAATATTGTCTAGAATCTGACCCTGATGTCCAAACAACAATTACTGTATGGTGCATTTTATTGATTTGCAGTGAATAATTTGTTCCATCTAAAAGATTTGAAGGAAGATTTACCTGCATACTTGCACCTGGCCCTGCAAGATAAACAGAATTGATTCCAGAGGATAATTTATCTGCATTTAGTTTTGCATCCATACTTCTCTGACTTAAAACATTTTCAGCAGATCTTTTATTTACTCCAGATAAAACAACTATAAATATTACCATTGCAACTGACATAATTATAATAAGCTCAGTGCTGACCATGGATTTAGTCTTTAACATGTTGACTCCTTGTTTTTGTTATTTTTATTGGAAACCTAGTTGCGTGCTTCACACTTGGCTTTGGGTTAACAGTATAAACAAGAGGAGATATTGTATTGATTTGTGACTCGCATGATTTAATCTTGATGTCTATGTTAAATATTTGACTTTCCTTATTTTGCTTTGAAAATCCTTTTTGATACCAATCTGAGATTATTTCTGATTTTATTGAATTTGTTTTTGGTTTTAGCTTTTGGTTGGTTTCTTTTTTTCCATCAATAAAAATTTCTGCTCTGTAAGATTTGGTATCTGGGTTTATGATTACTAAAAAAACTTCATCATCCTGCAAAGGAGGTGAAAGATGAGCATCAACTTGATAATTTATTCCAAGTTTTGACGGACACACAGATTTACTATTGTTAAACTTTGGAACAATTAAAAAAGCTCCAGCTACCAAAACCACAATGATTAATCCTATCCATACTAGTTTCATCCTGTAATTGTTATTAAAACATTATCAAAATATGCCCCAAATCCCTCTGTAGAAGCACTCCACCCACCAATTGCTGCACCTAGATCAATATAATAATCACCCATCTGTGTTATAGATGATGTTAGGTTAATTGTTTCACTGCCTGAATCATCAATTGGGTCATCCATAAACCATATTTCATTGTTTGCATCTGCATCATCATCTGATGCGTCTAAATCTGAGCCAAGCCAGACTGTTGTTGATGGTGTTGTTAGTCTTGCTTTAATCCAAGCTTCTTCTCCGACTGATAAAGAATCACCATAATCTGCATCATCATCTGCTATCCAATCAAAGGTAAGCATAACTGAGCCTCCATTTTGGATTGCATTATAATACTCTGGGGTTATCTCAAACTGAATTCCATATGCTCCGCTTGTTAAAAATCCAGTTGTTGAACCATCGTCTGGACTTGCTGGTGCACCTGGTGCTCCTCCTCCTAATTTGACTTGGATTCTGTTATCACTACCTACAGTTGAGTCTCCAATATTTGAGTCCATGTCTGGATCAATATTAAATTCTACTGCATTTAGTCCTGAACCATAAGGGTTTTCCTGCCAGTCCCATCCATCATCTGCATCTATTCCAAATGTGTTTTCTGATGTGTTTAGTCCTGAACTAAAATCTACTGGGAGTGGGCTATCAAGTGCTAAATCCCAAAGATTAACAAAAAATGCTGGACTTACATTTACCTCTACTTGTGCAAAGTCAATATACTGCTCTGGACCTGTCTGAACTGATGGATCAAATGTCATCCTAATATGAATATCATTTGCCAAGTCATAGGTATTTATACATGTAGATAAGTCTGGACTAGTGTAATTATCCCAAGCAAGACTTGAGTTCCAAGTGTTTATGGCTTGCCAATCCACTCCATTATAGCACTGGATTTGATGCCTGTCATCTTCTACAAGAGCTCCTCCTCCAAGATCTTCATAATGTGAAACTGTAAAAATTACTGAATCTATTACCCAATTTTCAGATAAACCTAATGATGGGAAGTCAAACTCTGTATAGTCTGCTGGAGGATAACTTGGTGGACCTTCATCTACAGATGTTGCATAGGACCCATCATTTAATGTCTGGACTTGTGATGTCCAGGATGGATCATAGTCTTCTTCAAATGCTAACTCAGGAGTTATGTAAAAAGTTGAGGGAGGATTACTTACTATTAGTGTTCTTGTCTGTGCTGAGTTTTCAATACTACTTGGAGAATCATCTGTACAATTAATAGTCCAGTGATATTGTGACTGTGCAAGATTAGTTAAAGTAAAAGTTTGGGTTTGGCTTTCTGTTATTGTGTTGTTTGTCTGGTTAGTTTGATTATTAATAATTAAACTACATGAAGCTATTGAGGAATCTGCATCAGTAACATTATAGACAAATAATGCATAATCAAGGGAACTGTTGTAGTTGTGTGCTGGGGAGATTAAATTGATTTGAGGGAGAGCACCAGTGAATATGATGTTAGCACTTATATCTGATTCTGAACTATAAGGTGAGCTTTCAGCTTCAAGAGTTGTTGAATAGGTCTCTGAATTACTACCCGTTGCATTAAGATATACAAAAGTTATATTACATTGGTTTGGGCTGACAGAGAAAGATGCTGTTTTTGATGTTATTCCTGAATTAAATCCTACATATGAAGTATTTGAAAAACTAAGATCCACGGATCTTGCTACCTCAAGATTATTGCAAATATGGTATAGTTTATAGGTTGATTGTCCTGTGTTAATATCTCCTATACTCCAGGATCCAGGGTATAAAATTAAACTAGGACAAGTTGTGCACTGCTGAACCTGAGGTACTGTTACAACTGTTGATAAAGAATTAGTTGCAGTTTCAGAAGTTGTGTTTGAAACTATCTGCACTCTTCCTGAATACGTGCCTGAATCTATTGGAGATTGAGTTATTATATCCACATCAATGTCTACTGTTTGGTTTGACGCAATGGTAAGAGTTGTTTGGCTTAGAGAAACATTAATGCCTTCATCACCAACATAAGATAATAAGACATCTAAATCTGAGTTTTGTTCATTTGTTATACTTATCTGTCCTGATGTTGAGTTTCCTGGAAGCAAAGTTGAAGACAGTCCTGTTGAATCAACTGATATTACATTGTATCCAATTTCAACATATCCTTGTTGACTTCTCAGAGTGATCCAATGATTACCCTGGTAAGCTGGGATTGAACCACGTACAGGAAAATCCAAGTTTCTATATACGTCTCTTGTTGACTGTGAACCTGAAATAACTGACATAACAATGGTTCTGTTTGAAACCTGTGTTGTTACAACCCCTTCTGGCACAGAAACCAATACCTTAGTTTGAGCACCCTGTCCTTGAGAATATACATATTCTGCTGTCTCTGCTAAATCATCTACAATAAGTCTTGCTTTTGAAACTCTAAATTGATTGCCTACTTTTGTCATCAATCCTTGGTTTACTGCAATTAAAGAACCAATTAAAAGTAGTACAAAAGCCAAGATTATCATAAATTCTGTTGAAACTTGAGATTTGGAAAAGATTTTAGACTCATAACTACGGCTAACTACTCCTCTTTTTTCCATGATATAATATTTTAAAAAGTGGTTGTATATATATATTGCGAAGTTTTTATAACGAAAATCTGCTGTGAGGAGCAATCCCCATAATAAATTATGGGGTTTTTAACGCTCCTCACTTTTACATGCAGATGCATTCGTTCACTTTGTTCACTCGGCAGCTATCTTACGATAGCTTTTCAGACTCCAGAAGCGAGGCTTATGGATGCCGAACAAAGCACGAATGTGTGGAGTGACTGCATCATAA
>JAANXH010000037.1 GCA_018263355.1 Candidatus Woesearchaeota archaeon | reverse complement strand
TCTTCCGATCTAAATTTTCAAATAATATCATAATCTAGAAATCTCGGAACTAAATCTTCTTCTGCACTCATTCTGACCCATATATTGTCATCAATATAAAGTATTTGTTTTACCATTTGAAAAAGAAAAACAGAACCAATTATAAATATAATCTCAAAAAATTCCCAATTATTGGTAAACATATGTTGATTCTTCACTTATTTTTAGCAAACAAAAAAGGTGGGAGTAAAAAAAGTGCCGATGATGGGATATGAACCCATGACCTCCACGTGACTCAGCGCAATATCATTGGCGTTTGCCTCAAAGCTCAAACATATGAGCGTGGCGCTCTAATTATCCGCTAGATTAGCTCCAGACTGAGCTACATCGGCTTGATTAGGGGATTGAAAATATGTTATATAAATGTTGTGAAAATTCCAAAACAATTAAATATACTTATCTATTTCATATAGGATATGAGTCAGACAATCACATTCAATAATAACGATTGTGATAGCCAGTAGGCTGCTCATTGTTTCTACTCGTTTTATCTGAATAAAAAATACGGGTAGAGGAAGGATTAAAATGAAAATACCAAGATGTATGTCAACACAGCACCCAGATAATGCAAAACAGCCGTTTTTTGCTCAAAATAGTGTTCTAAAAGGAGATGATGAGATTAAAGAAGCTTTTTACGCTTATTCCCACCTTGGGTGCACTGAACAATTGTGGGATTGTGAAGGTAAAGAAATCGACAGTTTTGTAATTAAAAAATTATTGAATAAATACTCTAATTATTTTGAGGAGAATGTACTTGGAAAAGATCTGTTTTTAACTCTAAGAGTGCCAAATCCAGCTATTGAAAAGGTTGAGGGAAAAGTATTACTAGAGACTATTGAATCAATACCAAGGTCAAGTGATGCTGCCCGAGTGTTTTATAAAAAAGACATTTATCCTATTTTTGAAGCAGCTCTGCCAATGGTTACTTCTGCTGATGAGTTAAACAAGGTGGCTGAATACTACAAAAAAATTGTTGTTGGAAAGCAATTTCAAAAACTTGGCAATATTATGATAAAAGACTGGATAGGTAAGTTTGAGCCTCAAGAGATAAGGTTAATTCCATTAATAGAAACTAAGAAAGCTATGCTCAACTCTGCAGAAATTGTAAAAGGATATATCCAGAAAAATAAAATTAGAGATTATGTTAGAGTGTGGCTTGCAAGAAGCGATCCTGCACTTAATTACAGCTCTGTTGCAGCAGTTTTAATTAATAAAGTGTCTTTTCAAAGACTACATGAGCTAGAGCAAAAAGAATCGGTGGAGATTTTGCCGATGATAGGCTGTGGTTCAGCTCCATTCAGAGGCAATTTTAATCCAAACACTGTAAAAGATATATTAAATGGCTACTCTAGTGTTCAAACATTTACATTACAATCTGCTTTCAAATATGATTATCCTATAAAAGATGTAAAGGAATCAATAGATCTATTGAACAATAGTAGGAGAAAAGCACCAATCCAGATTGATGAGCAAAGAGCTATTCTATTAATTGAAAAACTATCAGAAGAGTATTCAAGGCAAATTACCTTACTGGCTGATATGGTAAACAGGTTTGTCAAATATGTACCAAAGAGAAGAATGAGAAAACTCCATATTGGATTGTTTGGTTATTCACGAGAAAAAGGCAATATTCAGCTGCCTAGAGCTATTGGGTTTTGTGCTTCCTTATATTCTGTTGGAATGCCACCTGAAGTGCTAGGGTTAAGTGCATTAAGTGAAAGGGACTTTGAATTTTTAGACAATGTTTATCTGAACTTCAGAAAAGATTTAGCAGATGCTCTCCAGTACATTAACAAGGACAATTTTAGATTTTTTCCAAAAAACTTAATAACTGAGATTGAAAAGGTATTACCGCGAATAGATTTTGAAATAGATGAGACACACAAAAAAATGACTTCAGACATAATGAATGGACTTAGGAATGGGAAATCAATTAGTGAACAGGTTGTGAGTGCAGCTATTAAAAGGAGGTTTTTGGGATGAAGTGGTCAAATAGGATTAGAAATATCTCGTATGCTGTAAGAGAGGTTGTCAAAGAGGCAAAACAACTAGAAAAACAGGGCAAAAATATTATTTATCTAAATATAGGTGATCCAATAAAGTATGATTTTGATACTTCTGAGCATTTACATAATGCAGTTTATAACAAGAAACACATAACCAGTTATGGTGATTCTTTGGGACTAGAGCAGGCAAGAGAGGCAATAGCTAAGAAATCTATAAGAGATGGTGCTGATGTCACAAAGGAAGATGTTGTTATTACAAGCGGTGGAAGTGAAGCTATTAATTTTTGTATTGGAGCTTTAATGAATCCAGGAGAAAATATCCTAATTCCTAAACCAGATTATCCTCTTTATTCATTTTTTAGTAAGTTTTTTGGGGGGGAGGACAATTTTTATTATCTTAATGAACAAAATGGATGGCAACCAGATGTTGATAATATAAGAGAGAATGTTAATGAGAAGACCAGAGCTATTGTTATTATTAATCCTAATAACCCAACAGGTAATGTTTATTCAAAAAAGATTTTACAACAAGTAGTAGATATTGCTGCTGAGCATAATCTTATTATTTTATCTGATGAAACTTATGACCAAATTATTTTTGATGGAAAAAAACATATTCCCATGGCATCTATTGCTGATGATGTGCCGGTTATTACAATGAATAGTATGTCAAAGAATTATCTGGTTCCAGGCTGGAGAATTGGCTGGATGGTCATGCATGACCCAGAAAACAAAGCTAAAACTTACCTTGAAGGTATTAAAAGAATGGCAAGAGCAAGATTAAGTGCTGTTCATCATCATCAATTCGGAATTGCTGCAGGGCTAGAAGGAACTCATGATCATATTACTGAAATGATAAAAAAACTTCAGAACAGAAGAGATATAACTTATCAAAGGTTAAACAAAATTGATGGAATTAGTTGTGTTAAACCTGAGGCTGCATTTTATGCATTTCCAAAAATTGAAATGGATATTGAATCTGATAAAAAGTTTATCAGGGATTTACTCTATCAAAAAGGAGTTTTGTTTGTTCATGGTTCTGGATTTGGTCAAAAACCAGGGACAAAGCATTTTAGAGTTGTATTTTTGGCACCTCCAAAAATACTAAATAAAGCATTTGACAAATTAGAAAAATTTACAGGTGAGATAAATGTATAGGACCAAAAATTGTGGAGAATTAAGAAAAAAACATGAAGGTCAGGAAGTGAAGTTAGCAGGTTGGGTACATAGTATTAGAATTGGGGGAAAGTTTGGTTTCATGGATTTAAGGGATAGATATGGAATCACACAGATCTTTTTTAAGGAAAAATTTACTGAACAATTAAAGGATATTAAACGAGAGTCTGTTGTTAGTGTTAGTGGTAAGGTTAAGGCTAAACCTAAAGCAAATCCAAAACTTCAGACAGGAGAGGTTGAATTAACAGCTGAAGAATTGAAAATTTTAAGTCCGGCTGAACCTTTACCAATGGAACTTGATGAGTCTATTGAATCTACTGAAGAAACCAGGTTAAGCTATAGATATCTTGACCTGCGAAAGCCGAGAATGCAAAAGAATCTAATTTTAAGGCACAAGACAGCGTTTGCGGTTAGAGAGTTTTTAAATAAAGAAGGTTTTATTGAGATTGAAACTCCTTTGCTGGCAAAGTCTACTCCAGAAGGTGCTCGAGATTATTTAGTTCCAAGTAGAGTAAATAAAGGCAAGTTTTATGCGTTGCCACAATCTCCTCAAATTTTCAAGCAACTTCTGATGATTGCTGGTTATGATAAGTATTTTCAAATTGTAAAATGTCTAAGAGATGAGGATTTGAGGGCAGATAGGCAGCCAGAATTTACTCAAATTGATATTGAAATGAGTTTTATTGAGCAGGATGATATTTTGTCAATGTGTGAACGCCTTGTAAAACATGTTTTTAAAAAAGTGCTGAATATTGAGCTTGAGATTCCTTTCCAGAGAATGACTTACAAAGAAGCTATGGAAAAACACAATTCTGATAAGCCTGATTTGAGAAAAGAAGGAGACAAATTCAAATTTTTGTGGGTTGTTGATTTTCCTATGTTTGAATACTCAGAGGAGGATGACAGGTATAAAGCAATGCATCATCCGTTTACAATGCCAAATACAATTGATTTTTCAGAAATGGACAAGGTTTTGTCAAAAGGCTATGACCTTGTTTTGAATGGCTGGGAGGTTGGAGGAGGCTCATTAAGGATATTTAATACAGAAATGCAGGAAAAAGTGTTTTCTGCCCTTGGCCTGAGTGAAGAGGAAGCTAAATCCAAGTTTGGATTTTTGATGGAAGCTATGAAGTATGGAAATCCTCCTTTAGGTGGTATTGCTTTTGGTTTTGATAGGTTAGTTGCTTTGATGGCTGGTGAAACTTCAATTAGAGAAGTTATTGCTTTTCCAAAGAACAAGGATGCAGAGGATCTAATGACAAAAGCTCCTTCAGATGTTTCAAAAGAGCAGCTTGATGAGCTTGGATTGAAACTTAAATAATAGAGCAGATTAATGAAAAATAGAAAGATTATCAGTTTAGTTTTTACTATTCTTATTTTTCTTTTGGCTGAAAAGTTTGTTTATTCTACTTATATGCCTATTAATATTCATGAGCATAGTCACAAGATTAGCCACCAGTTTTTTACTGATGCAGAATGTAATATAACCCGAGTAAAAGATCCTTCATTTGATAGTGCTAGGTATGAAGGATATTATCATGAAGTTGTTTGTGATGAAAAGGTATATGGTACTGGTTTTTATATTACTAAAATTGTTGGGTATGGTGCTGAGATTATTATTGCATTTATTTTACTTGTGTCTCCTTTTTCTTTGATTGGAGGAGTTTGGTTTACTAGATTAAGCAGAAATCTTTGGTTTGAGATTAATAGTCATAATCCGGATCTATTTTTTATTAATAATACTGTTATAAGAATTATAAGTATTTTACTTGTAGTCTTGTTTTTCTTTAGTTTTGTCTTACAATATTTTTGGATTTGTTATATATTAAAGCTTATTAAAAATAGGAAAAACAAGAATATAAGTTGGTTTAAGCAAATTAAAAAACTTATTTCAAAACGAAAGATTTAAATATAATCAACTCTTACTTAGTCTAAGTTTGTATTCTACGAAATTTGTGATTATAATGAAAGAAGAAACATTGAAAACTGGTACAACAACTGTGGGTATTGTATGTAAAGACGGAATAGTTTTAGCTGCTGATAAAAGAGCAACATCTGGAAACTTAGTAGTTGACAAGAATGCTCAAAAGATTCATTCTATTAATGATAATCTTGTTTTAACAACAGCAGGCTCTGTTTCTGATATTCAATTGCTTATTAAATTAATTAAGGCTCAGTTAAAGCTTAAACAACTAAAGACAAATCGTGATCCAAATATTAAAGAATCTGCAAATCTGCTTTCTGGAATTGTTTATTCAAATGTTAGAAAAATGTCTATGATTCCAGGAGTTAGTCATTTTGTGCTTGGAGGTAAAGACAAATTTGGGTTTCATCTTTATGATTTGTTTGCAGACGGTTCTTTGACTTTGTGTGAGGAATATATTGCATCTGGTTCTGGAAGTGTTATGGCATATGGAGTTTTAGAGACGCTTTATGAAAAAGAACTTAGTGTAAAAAAATGCATTGAATTAGCTGTTAAGGCAATTAATGCTGCTGTTCAAAGAGATACTGCATCTGGTCAAGGTATAGATGTTGTTACAGTAACTGATAAGGGCGTGGAAACTGTCCTGAAAAAAAAGATTAATACCAAACTGTAAATGTTTCCTATTTTAAAATGGTAAAGATATTATGGCAGATATTTTAAAGGAAGTACTTGGAAAGCTTCCAAAAACCAAGATTTCTGATGCTGGTTTTGAAGGAGCAAATATTGTTTTATATACAAAGGACAAGGATTTTTTCTTAAATAATAAAGGTTTGATTAAGGAGATTGTTAATGATATTAAGAAAAGAATAGAGCTTAGACCTGATCCAAGTATTACACTTGAATTAGAAAAAGCTGAGCAGGTTATTAAACAAGTATTGCCTAAAGAAGCTGGAGTAGAAAAAATCCAGTTTGATCCTCAAAGAAGCTGCGTTATTATTGAGGCTGAAAAGCCTGGGCTTGCTATTGGTAAAAGAGGCAGTATTCTCAGAGAAATTAGGAAAAAAACACTCTGGGTTCCAATTGTTCAAAGAAAACCTGCTTTAAAAAGTAAGCTTATTGAAAATATTAGAGGAGTTTTGTACCAGGAATCAGATTATAGAAGAAAATTTTTAAATAAAACTGGTCGCAGGATTTACGATGGATGGATAAGAGATAAGAAAAAACAATGGATTAGGCTTAGCGTGCTTGGCGGGGGAAGACAGGTTGGAAGAAGCTGTTTATTGTTGCAGACTCCAGAGAGCAGAGTTTTATTTGACTGTGGTGTTGATGTTGCAAATGATAAAGACCCTTATCCTTTTTTAGAGTCACCAGATTTTAATATTAAAGAGTTAGATGCTGTTGTACTTTCACATTCACATCTTGATCATTGTGGTTTTATCCCTTATTTGTTTAAATATGGATATAGAGGACCAGTTTATTGTACTGCTCCAACAAGAGATGTTTCTTCACTTTTACTTCTAGATTATGTTAAAATTATGAGAAGTGAAGGAGAGGATCCAATTTTTACTAGTGAAGAAATTAAAGAGATGGTAAAACATACTGTTACTCTTGATTATAAAGAGGTTACAGATATTACTCCAGATATTAGAATAACATTGTATAATGCTGGACATATTTTGGGAAGTGCTATGGTGCATATTCATGTAGGTAATGGTCTTCATAACTTACTTTATACTGGAGATATGAAATTTGGAAGAACTAGTTTACTTGGACCAGCAGCCACAAAGTTTCCAAGACTTGAAACTTTAATTATTGAGAGTACTTATGGTGGAAGGCAGAATATTTTACCAAGCAAACATAAATGTGATTTGGATCTTGCAAGATATATTACAAAGACAATTAAGCGGGGAGGAAAAATTTTAATTCCTGTTTTAGGATCTGGCAGAGCCCAAGAAGTAATGGTAATAATTGAAAAACTAGTAAGATCTGGAAAGCTTGATAGAGTTCCTGTTTATATTGATGGAATGGTTTGGGATATTACTGCTATTCATACTGCTTATCCTGAATATCTAAATAGTAAGATAAGAAGACAGATATTTCACAAAGACCAAAATCCATTTTTAGCAGATATTTTCAAACAAGTAGGTTCAAGAAAAGAAAGAAAACAGATTTTAGAAGAAGTAGGTTCTTGTGTAATACTTGCAACAAGTGGTATGCTTGTAGGTGGACCTTCTGTAGAGTATTTGAAAGAATTAGCTGAAGATCCAAAAAATTCTTTGGTTTTTGTTTGTTATCAGGGTGAAGGCTCACTTGGAAAAAAGATTCAAAGAGGAGACAAACAATTTGCTGTGAAAGTTGGAGCTAAAAAACAAGAGGTTATTAAGGTTAATCTTGAGATTAATACTATTGATGGATTTACTGGTCACAGTGGCAGAAAACAGCTGATGAATTTTGTATACAAATGTAATCCTAAACCAAAAAAGATGTTTGTGGTTCATGGAGAAAGTTCAAGATGCCTTGATTTTGCAAGTTCTATTCATAAAGGTTTAAGAATGGAAACTATATCTCCAAAAAATCTTGAAGCATATAGAATAAGATAACGAAAATCTGCGGTGAGGAGCAATCCCCATAATAAATTATGGGGTTTTTAACACTCCTCACTTTTACATGTAGATGCATTCGTTCACTTTGTTCACTCGGCAGCTATCTTACGATAGCTTTTCAGACTCCAGAAGCGAGGCTTATGGATGCCGAACAAAGCACGAATGTGTGGAGTGACTGCATCATAATGCTACTGGCTAAACTCAGAAATCTATGATTTATGTGTTAGGAACGTAAGTGATATTATGTGAGGTCTTAGAAATTGAAGATTTCTGGGATGATCAGAAAAACAACGTTTTTCAGACATATTAAACCTGTAAAATTTTCAAATAAATAAAATTAGTTTAGTTTTTTGTATATTGGTTTACCAATATCTACCTTTGTTGTTTTTATACATAATTAGTTTCATATCAGATATACTAATTTAAATTTTAATAGTTTAGTTTACTTATTCGTATAATGGTTTACTTTTTTGGAGTTAGATTTGGTTTACTTTTTTGTATATCAAGTTTCTTAAATAGATACTGATTTACTATTTTCCCATTAACCACAATATACATTTTTGCATACCAAAATATACAAATCTAAACAAATATCTAAAAAAGAATACCTTACTCAAACCAGAACTTTTTTAAAAAACCTCATGTACCTTTTAAGAATGAAGGTCTGGGGCTATATTGCTAAGGCATGGGATTTTATCTGGAATGATGATAGTTTTTTAAGTTGGGTTTTAAGTATTATCCTTGCTTTTATTATAATAAAGTATGGAGTATATCCTGCTTTAGGTTTTGTTTTAGGAACAGATTTTCCAATTGTAGCTGTTGTTTCAGAATCAATGGAACATAATGGTAATTTTGAACAGTGGTGGGATCAATCTGGGGATTGGTATTTACAGAATAATATCACTAAACAAGAATTTAGCTCATATTCTTTTCGAAGGGGTTTTAATAAGGGAGATATCATAGTATTAGTTGGAGCCCCACCAGAAAAAACACAAATAGGTGATGTCTTAGTGTTTATTAGTCATCCAACAAGACCAAAATCTGACCCAATAATACATAGGGTTGTTGGAAAAAATCAAGCAAACATACTTAAAACTAAAGGTGATAATAATCAGAATATGATTAATGAATGTTATGATGATGGTTATTGTGTTGATGAGACTAGAATTGAATCTTCCCGACTGCTTGGAAAGGCAGTTTTTAGAATTCCATTATTAGGATATATCAAGATTTGGGCTGTACAACTAATCCCAATCTTAGCAGAGGTGTTATAATGTTTTGCAAAAAGTGTCAATCTATTTTAGTTCCAAAAAAGAAAGGAAAAAAGACTGTAATGTGGTGCAGTGAGTGTAAAAAAAGTCAGAAAGATGTTAAAACAGTCATGTCTGAAAAAGTTAAGTCAGATGATGTTGGCATGGAAGTTGTTAAAGATGATGTTGAAACAAAATCAATTACAAATGCAACTTGTCCAGAGTGTGGGCATGATAAAGCATATTATTGGTTTGTTCAAACACGAGCAAGTGATGAGTCTGCTACACAATTTCTAAAATGTGTCAAGTGCAAGCATCAGTGGCGTGATTATGACTAATCTACTGTAAATAACCTGTTATCTTGAACATCAAATAATCCAGAACTAGCTCCAGCATCAAGCCAGCCATGAGCATAATTAATTGCTGCAAAAGCAGTAACTTTATCACCTTTTTCTCTAAAGTGATGTGCATCTTTAAAGTATCTTTGGGCCATGTCTAGAAAATAAGCTGCTGTTTTATAGTGTTCTGTGTTTTTTTCTGGTCCTATTTTTACTTTATCTAATGCTTGCTTTGTGATTGAAAAGTATTTGTCTAGTTTTTTGTCTGTGATTTTGTCCATTTACTAAAGTATTCCTGCTTTGCTTAAATATTTTGTTAGATTGCATACCAAATTATTTAAAAACTTTTAGATTATTCTTTTTTTTATGACAGATATTGGAGGGCAGGCAGTTGTGAATGGAGTGATGATGCGCAATAAAAAAGAATATGTTGTTGCTGTCAGAAAAGAGGATAAGATAAAAGTTAAAAAAGACAAGATCAAGGTTTCAAAGATTTCAAAATTTCCATTTCTTAGAGGTGTTGTTTCTTTAGCTGAATTTCTGGTAATTGGAATCAAGGCTTTGGAATGGTCTGCAAAGCAGGCAGCTGATGAGGATGAACCTGTTTCAAATACGGAAATAGCTTTAACTTTTATTATTGCTTTTGGTTTGAGTTTGCTTTTGTTTGTTGGGATTCCTTTTTTTGTTTCTGGACTAGTGGTTTCTAAAAATAATGTTTGGTTTAATCTGTTTGAGGGATTAATCAGGGTTTTGATATTTATTAGTTATATTTTTATTATTTCAAAGTTCAAAGATGTTAGAGAAGTATTTGAGTATCATGGTGCTGAGCATAAAACTATTAATTGTCATGAAGCTGGAAAAAAACTTACAGTCAAGAATGTTAAAAAATTTCCAACACTGCATGCAAGGTGTGGTACTTCTTTTATTATGATTGTATTAATTGTTAGTATTGTGGTGTTTTCATTTATTCTGGATCCTAGATGGTATATGAAATTGATTTCAAGGATTGTTTTAATCCCTGTGATTTCTGGTATTTCTTATGAAATTTTAAAATTAAGTGCTAAGTTTGAAGAGCTTGGTTTTGTTAAGATGATTGTGGCTCCGGGACTTTGGCTTCAAAGATTAACCACTAAAGAGCCTAATAATAAACAAACTGAGGTTGCAATTAGGGCGTTTAAAGAACTACTTAAGTCTTGATACCTCATCTAATAAGTCTTGTGCTGTTTTTACAGGTTTGACTGTTCCTTTAGAATCACAATACTGACACTTTTTAGGCATAGGTTTGCCTTTTTTTATTTCAGATTTAAAACCACAGCTTTCACAATAAACACTTGGCATATTAAGATAATGAAGTTTAGGGTATTTAAAGTTTTTGTTTTAGTGTGCATTCTGTTTATATTAAACTTGCCAAGAGGAGTTTTTTTGAAATATGTGTTGGTTACAATATCCAACTTAAAGAAATTTCTATAAACTTCAACTTTAATTATCTGTAATATGAGAATTGAAAAGAAGGTTTGCTTAATTCCCAATTACTCCATACCAGAAGAACAATAATTGGTCAACAGATTTAATCAAGTCAGTTCCTTGACCTTGGATAGTTATGCATCTGTCTTGCAAAGTTACACCAGGATTAGAAGATTCTTTTAAATAGATAACATTTAGATCTGTGTTTTCACAGTTAATTATTGGTTTGGAAGCACAAGGCTCAGTAATATTTTTTGAGCATGCAGATATTAAATTTCTTTGTATTCCTTGTGCAAGATTTAAACTAAGTTCTCCTGCTGCAAGCGCCATTATCGATGTGTTTGAATTATCTGGGTCAAATGTAACATATAAATCTCCATAATTAAAAGAGGGGTGCAGGCTTCCATTTAAAGGAATATTTTCTGTTTCCCATGGAGAATAGTGCAAAGGTATTGTTATTAGTTGATTGCCAACTTGTACTTCTGTTACCCACAAATCCTGCTTTCTATTAAAAACATAATTATTGTATGTGATTTGTGAAGGTTCTGGTTTAAAAAAATTATTGTACATATAGATTGTAAATAAAATGATTAATACAAATGCTAAACCCACTGACAAAAAAGATTTTAGTTCCTTATTCATTTTTCATTACACCTAGATATTCTAATAAGAATCTGTCTTTTAGTTGAATATAATCATATCCTGTGTTTGCACTTAAAATTAAACAGTTGTTTTTTGCATAAGCTTTTGTTTGGTTTGATTGCTCAAATGCTATAACTGGAATTGGGATTGTTGCATTAGTACAGGTTATGTATGGAAGCTCATAATCAGTTTGATTATTGCTTACACTATTTATTGGATAGATTCCTTGTTCTCCTAAAAACTGAGATAGATCAAAGGCTGATGTACCAATGTATTCAAGGTTTTGACCTGTTACTGGAATTGTGATATATACCATTTTTGTTGTTTGGACTTGTTTGACAATATTTGAATCAAAATCTAGGTTTTCTAAACTAGAAGGATAATTCAATATACGGTAATTTTTGTTGTTATGCTGAAAATACCAGTATTCTCCTTGTTGCGTAAATTCATAACCATTATATTTATTGGTTTGTTTTGTGTCTTTTCCTACTATGATTCCTAACATACTTGAGACTAATACAAACGCAAGTATAATTGAGATTATTTTTGAATTATTTTTTTTCTTTCTGCGTCTCATGTTTATTTTGTTAAAAAGAGGTTGTTTTTATATCTTTTTGTTGATAAATAAGATTTGTCTTAGATGAGTAAAATATTATTTTGTGCAATATAAATTATCAAATATATGAGATTTGCTAAACCAAAGCTTTAAATAACTCAAGTATGTAGCTAATTGTAAAAAAATGGGGAAGCATATTATTAAAGTTAAAAATGTCTGGAAGATATACCAAATGGGAGACGTTAAAGTAGCTGCTCTCAGAGGTCTAAATCTTGATGTTAAAAGAGGAGAGTTTTTGGCTATTCAAGGCCCGTCTGGTTCTGGTAAATCTACTGCAATGAATATGATTGGCTGCTTGGATGTTCCAAGTAAAGGAAAAGTCTTTCTTGAAGACATAGATATTAGTAAAATGACTGAGTCTAACTTAGCGCAGATAAGAGGAAGAAAGATTGGGTTTGTTTTTCAAACATTTAATCTGATTAATACCTTGACTGCTGCAGAAAATGTTACTCTGCCAATGGTTTTTCAAAATGTAAGCTCTGAAAAGAGAAGAAAAAGAGCAAAAGAGCTTTTGGGTTTGATGGAACTTGGGAATAGAATAGACCATAAGCCAAATGAACTTAGTGGTGGTCAGCAGCAAAGGGTTGCAATTGCCCGAGCTTTAGCTAATGATCCTGAAGTGATTTTAGCAGATGAACCCACTGGTAATCTGGACTCAACTACTGGTGAAAATGTCATAGGTTTTTTAAAAAAACTGCATAAAAATGAGAAAAAAACTATTATTATGGTTACTCATGACAGGAATATGGCAAAGCATGCTAATAGAATTGAACATTTATTAGATGGAAAAATTATTAAACAAACAAAAAATAACAAGTGATATTATGAAAAAAGAGATATTGATTGGGTTTATGTTTCTAATGCTGATGAGTATTGTTTATGCTGACACTCCAACAGGCAGGATTTCTGAGTCTGTTAATTTGCAGGTTACTTTGTTAAATCAAAATCCAGATCCTGTTCAACCTGGAAGTTATGTTGAAATTAGGTTTCAGGCTGAAAATCTAGGTGTTTATGATGCAAAAGATGTTGTATTTGAACTTTTGCCAAGTTATCCTTTTAAACTTGAGCCAGGAGATTCAACAAAGAGGGAAATTGGAACACTGAAAGGAAGGGCAACTGGTCAAGATGCTGCTGTTGTTTATTATAAGTTGATTGTGGATAAGGACGCTGTTGAAGGTGACAATGAATTGGATTTGAGATACAGTCTTGATGATGGCAAGAGCTGGGTTTTACTTGATGAATTTGATATTAGAGTGCAAACTATTGATGCTGTTGTGGGCATTACTTCTGTTGAAACTGTTCCAAAAAAACTAGAGCCAGGAAAGGTTGGAAAAATCATGGTAGAACTTCAGAACATGGCCGATTCACTTACAGAAGATATTGCTTTGAAATTTGATTTTAGCTCAGATGATATGCCTTTTGTTCCTGTAAATTCTGCAAGTGAAAAAAAGATTAGATCCTTGGCTGCAGGAGAAAGCACAAAATTTGAATTTGATATTATGGTTTTGGCTGATGCTGAGTCACAAACTTACAAAGTTCCAATAGAGGTTAGATATATTGATGAAAGTGATACACTTTACAATAAGACAGACATTATTGGTGTTGTTGTTGGATCTACTCCTGAAATGGATGTTTATATTGAAGACCAAACTGTCTATTCTTCAGCAAGTTCTGGAGAAGTTTCTGTTAAATTTGTTAACAAAGGAGTTACAGACATTAAGTTTTTATCTGTTGAGCTTGCAGAATCTGATGATTTACAAGTGATTTCAACTCCTCTGGTATATATCGGGGATCTAGATTCAGATGATTATGAAAATGCTGATTTTAATATTTATGTAAAAAAGACTAAAGAAGATTATGTACAGATTCCTTTGAAACTTGAGTATGCAGATGCAAATAATGAGGAGTTTGTGCAGGAAGTTGACCTTCAGATGAGATTGTATTCTGGTGCTGAATTAAAAAAGTTCGGATTAGTCAAGAGTTCTAAAACTGGTTTAATAATTATTATTCTGGTTGTTGTGGGTGGGGGCATTTATTTATATAGGAAAAAAAAGAAAAAGAAGTCTTAAGATGTGGAA
>JAANXH010000036.1 GCA_018263355.1 Candidatus Woesearchaeota archaeon | reverse complement strand
TTTTTTGTTGATTTCTTAGATTTTGAAGTTTTCTTTTTAGACTTTTTCTTTTTTGAACTCTTCTTTTTAGAAGATTTTTTATTTTTAGTTTTTTTTGGCATCTTTACCTCGCTTTATTTTTAACTTATTATGTGGTTGTATACTTTCATTAATTTTTATTTATATTTAAATTATTCGATTGAAAACTTTTTCTGTTTTTTAATAGCTATTGGAGCACTTCCACCATGCCAAGTTATTCTTGGTCTTACTCTTATGGGAAATATTCTCTCATTTGTGTCATCAAATACAATTGCTGAACCTTTTTCTCTTGGTAGCTGATTTATGTATTTGTCTAGACTCTGCTGCATATAGCTTTGCATAAGCATACCCAGTGCCTCAACATCTAGCTTTGCTGTTAATCTGTGAGATATTACTGTATCTGACTGCGTCATCACATCAGTGTGAATTTTACCTGGCTGTTGTGAAGCTAAAATTAGACTTATTCCTGGTTGTCTCCCTTCTCTTAGGATTGTAATTAATGGGCCAGAGGCAAGAGTTGAACCTTTTCTTGGCAAAAATTCATGTGCTTCATCAACCACTAACCAAACCAAAGGCTGATCTGTATGGTGGTCATCCTCACTAAATGGAGACATGGATTTATGAACAGATTGGTATTCTTCTGTTCTTCTTGCAAGCATTCTTTGCACAAATAATTTTTCTGCAACTAATCCTATTACTAATGCTCTAATACGATTTGAGCCTGCTGTTGTTGCATAGCAACTTACATCTAAAACAGTAATCTTACCCGGATTGATAAGCTCTTTGAGTTCTGTTCCTTCTTTGTCAAACAAACCCCAAGATTTTGCAGTTATAAATCTGTTAATTGCTGCTTCTTTATTTTTATCATCATATGTCTTAAGCTTTTCAATAATGTCCATAAGTGAGTATTCATCACTGTTTGTTTTCAAGTCTGAAATAGCTCTCATAATTAAAACTCCTAATGGCTCATTAACATCTAATTCAAATGTTGTACACCAATCTTCTGCTGCAAGTTCTGAGGGTTTTATAGCAAATGGAAAATCTGTTGGAACACCACTGTCCTTAAATTTTTGAAAGTGGCCCTTTGGAGTGTAAATTTGAACATCTAATCCTTTAGGTTCAATTCCCCACTCTTCCAGTAATGCTCTGTCTTGTTCATTTGGAAATTTCATTGTCCAGTATATTCCCATTGTGTCAAGCATTATTATACTCAATTTTTTTGCAATTTTTTCTGGGAGTGCTACCATTCCCTCTGCTACAACCCCCATTGTATACGATTTTCCACTTCCACGCTTTCCACAGATAAACAATACATGTGAACTTGTCACATCCATTAATACTTTATTGGATAAGGATGTGGTCTGACCCATCTTAACATAGTGTTTTCCAAGAAGAATTGTTCCTTTTAAACCGAATTTTTCTTTATCTTGTGATTTTCTACCTATAACTATATCATACATATTGGTAAAAATCTGATTACAATGGTTATAAACATTTTGGAGTACTATAAAGTGGTTTATAACTGTAATTTCCCGTATCCAGGCAAAGTCAACTACTCTTTGTTAGCTTAATACCTGATTTGAGTGAAAGAGGCCGCTATTAGTTAAAAGCCAGGTTTTAACTCTTGCTTTAGCAAGTATGAAACGAGTAGTTTCTTTAGATAACTTGGAAATAGCCTCTCAATCTCAAAAAACATATTCTTAAACACTACTATAGGTTTCAAAG
>JAANXH010000035.1 GCA_018263355.1 Candidatus Woesearchaeota archaeon | reverse complement strand
TTGATATCCAAAAAGAGCCTGTAGGGACGGTTTACTATAATGAGATTCCAGCTGAAGATGAGATAATGAGTTGTGAGCCAGCGTCTTGTAAATATTGGCAGTATTGCCAATGCAATGAAGCAAGAGATCACCCAATAGATTATGCTGATTGTTATGGGGATATGGAAGTTGAGATGAGTGATGAGAAAAAAGATATGTTACTTGAAAATGCAAACAACAGATTAAAACAAGTGGGATTAGCCAATACTGTTTGTGACCAAAGACCTCAAGCATTAGGTGTATTTGAAGCCAATGATGGAAAACAGATTGTAACTTTTAGCGCTTGCCGCAGCTATCCTGATACAACAGTTACCTTTTATGTTGGAGAAGATATCTATGTCTGTAATTATAAAAGGTATGAATGATCATAAATCAATATCCATTCCATCATAAGCTATGTTTATTTTTGGATAATTTTTTGTGAGTTTTAGCATTAGATCATGTGTTTGATGTATACTGCCTTCAACATGAGTGAGAACCATTTTTTTTGGTTTTAGTTTTTTTAACCATTTTATATTTTCCTCAAAACTTATGTGGTCTTTAAACCATGGCTCAATTTCTTTTTTTCTGTATTCTTGTTGTGGACCATGCCACCCTGTTTCTAAAAATAAAATATCTAAGTCTTGCCAATATTTGTCTAGTTTTGCATTAAAAACACTGCATGGAGCATACATTACTTTTTTGTTATCCTGCTCAATCAAAAAACCGTATCTGACCCGGTCTGGTCTTTTAAAATCTACTGGAGTTATTTTCAAATCTTCTAGTTTAACTGGCTCTCTATCCTCAATAGAAATAATTTTTATGAAGTTTCTTTGTTCGTAGTACCTAAAGTTTGGTATATATTTGTCAAAATCCTTCATCATGTCAGGAGGAATGTAAACATTAACAGGAGGATTATTTGGTTTTCCTGCAAATCCTGATCTTGCTAAGAATTCAAATATCCTGCTTCCTTGTGTGTGATCTGGATGCCAGTGAGTGTAGAAAACATGGTTGATCTTTCTTATATTGAATTGCATTAATCTTCTAAAAACTTCTTCAGGTGTGTCAATCAATATGTCTGGATATATGAACAAAGACGAACAGATTCTCTCATAAGGTATTTTCTTTTCCAGTGCTTTTTTACAGTTATCACAATCACATCCTGGTTTTGGAAAAGGAATAGCTCCTCCGGACCCAATTATTTTCAAATTCATATAAACCACAATATAAAACTAGTTATTTAAATCTTGCCAGAAAGCTATAAATATTAGGAATAGTTTTTCAAATAAAATGTGGCAGCCAGTTACATTATTGGGAAGAGTGGTGGGTGATTCTAGGTTTGTTAGAAAATTCAAATATGAAAGTAAGCTGTGTCAAAAAGTAAAGGCAACTATAGTTTCGATTGAACCTGAAACATACAATAATTGGTTTGAGCAATATACTTTTAAAAGAGAAGATTATGGAAATTCCACATTAATAATTCCAAAAACATACAGGTGGTATTTGGAAAACTTACTTAATGTTTGTACAGAAAAAGGAGAAGAATTAATTGGGAAAGAGGTATTAGGTTATTATCAAGGCCATACTATGAGAGGTTTTACACCTAATCAATCATAATATTTATATACAAACTTAAGCTTATTTCTAGTCATGAAAGATATTATTTTAAAATACGCACTACAAAATGCTGTAAAATATGAAGGCACAGCTCAAACAGGAGCAGTTATTGGCAAGGTTTTCTCTGAACAGCCAGAGCTTAGAAAAGATGCAAAATCTGTTGGAAAAAAAACCTCTGAGATTGTAAATCAAGTTAATAAAATGTCTCCTGAAGATCAACTTGAAAAATTAAAAGAGATTGCTCCAGAACTTTTAGAAAAGAAGAAAGAAGAAGAAAAGGGCTTGCCAGATCTTGAAAATGCTGAGATGGGCAAAGTTGTTACAAGACTTCCCCCTGAGCCAAGCAAGTATCTACATATTGGGCATGTTATGAGTTTTATGATTAATTATCTTATGGCAAAAAAGTATGATGGAAAATGCATTTTAAAGTTTGAAGATACTAATCCAGATAAGTGCACAGAAGAATTTACAAAAACTATGCAGGAGGATATCAAGCATGCTGGCATTAAGGTAGATGATGTTATTTTTATTAGTGATGATCTTGAGTATATGTATGAGCAGGCTGAAAAACTAATCACAGAAGGTAATGCTTATGTTTGTTTGTGTAATAGAGATAATATGAGAACTTTTAGACATAAAGGTTTGGAGTGTGAGCATGGTAAAATCTCTGTAAAAGAAAATATGCAGAACTGGAAAAAGATGCTGGATAGAGAGTTTAAAGAAGGTGAGGCTGTTTTAAGGTTAAAAGGTGATATGGAATCAGATAACCATGTTATGCGAGACCCTGTTTTATTTAAAATTGACTATTCAACACATTGGAGGCAGAAAAACAGATATTGTGTTTGGCCTTTGTATGATTTTGAGAATTCTGTTGAGGACTGCAAGTATGGTGTTACTCATATTTTGAGAAGTTCTGAGTTTGGTACAATGAGAAATGAACTGCAAAACTATATTAAGGATTTGTTGGGATTTGAAAAACAGACAATTATCCATTATGGCAGGATTAACATAACTGGCTCAATCACTAAAGGAAGAGAAATCAGAGCCAAAATAAAAAATAAGGAAGTTATTGGATGGGATGATCCAAGATTAGTTACAGTTAGGGCATTAAAGAGAAGAGGAATTGATCCAAGAACCTATAAAGAATTGGTTTACGAGGTTGGTTTGAGTTTGACTCCAACAAATATTGACTGGTCTGTTGTGTCTGCAATTAACAGAAAAATTATTGATAAAGAAGTTAATAGATGTTTTGTTGTAACATATCCTAAACTAATTAAAATTGAGGGTGCTCCCAAACAAAAGATTGAATTAGATTTGCATCCTGATTTTCCAGAGCGTGGTAAAAGAAAATTCCAAACAAAGGATGAGTTTTATGTTGCTGGAAAAGATTCTGACTTTAAAGAAGGTAAATTATATAGGTTAATGGATTGCTTAAATTTTGTAAAAAATGACAAGCTTGTTTTTGATTCTTTGGATTATGAAAAGTTTAGAGAAAAAGGTGATAAGATTATTCACTGGCTTGCAAAAGAGCAGTTTGTTAAAATCAAGATTATGATGCCTAATGGTAAGTTTATCCAAGCTTATGCAGAGCCACAAATAGAAGATCTAAAAGAAGGAGAAGTTATCCAGGCGCAAAGATTTGGTTTTATTAAGAAAGATAAAGATATGGAATTTTGGTATACTCACAATTGACACTATTTAGATTTCTAATTAAGTAAAGAAAATCTGCTGTTCAGAGCCATACTCACTTCATTACATTTCGTTCCAAGGTTGCTCTGGCAACTAATCTCACTCCCCTTTGATCCGTTCCTGAGTTGCTCTGGCAACTGTACTCATTTCGCTTTGCTTCGTTCCTAGCTTAAAAGGTTTCACATTTTAAATTATCTCCCACCTAAACTCAGAACTTGAAAAAGTTATGAGTGGCGAACGTCAGTGACTCCATGTGGGAGCTTTTACGCTCTTCACTTTGATAAGCAGATGCATTCGTTCACTTTGTTCACATC
>JAANXH010000034.1 GCA_018263355.1 Candidatus Woesearchaeota archaeon | reverse complement strand
CTTCGGCGACAGCCGAAACTCCTCACTTTTGGTCGAACCCCTCAAAATTGAAAATTTTGGGGCACAGAAGATTTTATCTTCTGTTGTTTTCAGCGTAGCGCCAAAAGGTCGTTTCGAACCCAGGTCCCTGCCTTTCTTTGGAATATGCCTCGAAAGGGCAGAATGATTGGTTGCCCAACCTTTTACTAAACTCCACCCAAAACAGTGACAAGTTTGTCTTGTGTCGTGGCTATCTATTATAAATATAGGCCACGTCAAGTGGCTGAAAGCCACTTATGTTTTGATCGACATTTTCTTAAAATGTCGTTTTGGTTGAGCTTTTATTAAAAGGTTACCGGACTACACCAACGGGGCGTATTTTATAGTGGATTTGGTTTTGTTTTTAAACTTTGTGTATTTTCAAAAAAATGGGCCCACGGGGACTTTCAGTTTATTAGCTCTTTGCTTTTGGCTCTTTGCTATTGGCAACCAATAGCCAATAAATTTTGAACCCCGGACCACCGGCTCTCTTAGATTGTACCAATGGCGGTCATATAAGACCGGCACTCTAGTTGCCTAGCAATGCCTTTGTGGCAGATTGCAACCAGACTAAGCTATGGGCCCATTAAGGAGAGTAATAAAACATTAGTATATAAAATTTTTCAAATGCTAAGAAATTCTTTTATCGCATGTTGGCATTATCATTAATTCTGATATTATCATTAATTCTGATATTAAAAATATCTACTTGACAAGATAAAGGTGGCTGGCCGGTTCTCTCAGCAGTTTGTTAAATCCATCTAGAAAAGTATCCAATAGTGCTTTGAAAAGACAAACTGTTTCTTTCTGGACTGATCATGATTCTGGCTTCCCTCACATAAATATGGCCAAGCCACCATTAATCAGTTCCTCTATATCTAATATTAAACTGTGAGCTTAAATCTAGGTTTCCTTTACCAATATAATTTGACAAAATATAAATAATATTGTCTATCTATCTACAAATATGAAAAAGATACTAATACCTGTTGCCACTCTTGGAAATTGGGGTGAGACAAATGGGATTGTTACTTTATTTGAGAATTTACTTTCATTTTTTAAAGATTCTGAATTTAAGGTAGATATTGTTACTTATGGGCCTAAACAAGAAAAGAGAGTTAAGAAAAATGTTACCATAATAACACACAAACCACAGCTCCCTTTCAGGGTAGACCCAAATATTTTTGTTGATCCTTTTTTTTCTGTATCTGAAACCGCAAGAAAATTAAGACATAAGGATTATGATCTTGTTCACAGCTGGACTCCTGGACCACTTGGGTGGTTTGGCATAGAGGTTGCAAAGTTTCAGGATTGTCCTTTTATTTCTGTACATCATACTACTTTAGATCACACTATTAAAGATAGAGTGGGGGTTGTAGCTGGAGATTATATTGCTGATAAGAGCGGAAAAGCTATCAAAGAAATAATGACTCTATATTATAACAGGTCAGATCTTATACTTGTACCTTCTGCTTATACAAAAAAAGAAGCAGTTAATTCATATAAACCCCCTGTCAAGATTCTGTCAAGAGGTGTTGATTCTAAATTTTTTGATCCTGCCAAAAGAAAAAGAAAGAATAAAGAAGTTATTGGAGTATATGTGTCAAGAGTGGCTCCAGAAAAGAATTTGCAATTGTTAGTTAAGACTGTGAATAAATTAGGTATTAAACTTAAGGTTGTTGGACATGGACCTTCACTTGAGCAGCTTAAAGAAGATATTCCAAGTGCGAAGTTTACTAATAAATTAGTTGGTGAGAAATTAGCTAGAGCTTATGCTGATGCTGATTATTTTGTTTTTCCTTCTTTGACAGAGACTTTTGGTCAGGTTATTCAGGAGGCTATGGCATCTGGTTTGCCGGTTGTTGTTATGAATAGTATGGCTACACCTGAAATTGTGCAACATGGAAAAACAGGTTTTATTGCAGATAATGAAAATGAGTTTATCAAGTATGTTAAAATGTTGAATGATAATAAGGTTATGAGAGAAAAGATGGGAAAAGATGCAAGAGATTTTGCAGAGAAAAGGACTTGGAAAAAGATCTTTGAGCAGCTTGTTAGGTATTATGATTCTATGTTATGAATAATTTCTTCTACTACTTCCTGTGGTGTTTTTTGATCTGTATCAATACTAATTCCGAAATCAAAAGCAGATACTAATCTGAATACATCTTTAATTGCTTTTTCACCAAGAGGGTCGTTTCGGCTCCTATCCCTTCTAATACACTCTTCAACATCTGCTTTTAGTGTAAAAATAAAATTAGAAAAATCCAAATTTTTTGTCAAATCTTGTATCTGCTCCTTATGGTAAAAATTATGGTCAATTATCAGATTGATTCCTTTCTCCAATTTTTCTTTCAATTTAGGAACCATAACTTTGTGTGCCTTTAGATAATTCTTCAACATTATTCCTTTATCTTCAAAAACATAATCTAATCCAAAAGATTTCATAATTTTATCATATTGGATGACTTTAGCTTTAGTTTCTTTAGCTAAAAGTTTGCTAATTGTTGATTTACCAACACCTGCTGGCCCTCTGATAATGATATAATAAGTCATGGCATATCTATGTACTTGTCATTTATTTAAATTTATCCAATCATTATCTCAATATAGCAAAAGAAAATGCGACGGCCGGGGCTCGAACCCGGGCCCCCACCGTGGCAGGGTGGGATCCTACCGCTAGACTACCGTCGCGTAATTAGATTGGATTATTTAATCATATATAAAATTAATGGTTATATTCTGTTTTACCAACAAACCAATTTGGTAGAGAATGGGCAAATTCAGTCTTAAATAAGGATTAAATTTTAAAAAAATGGGCCCGGCCAGACTTTCATTTTATTGGCTCTTAGCTTTTGGTTTTTTGCTATTAGCTGCGAACAGCTAAAGGCTAAAGCCATAAGCCAATAAACTTTGAATTTGCCAACCCATTTTCAACAAATTATTTTGCTTTATGTAAACAGGTTACTGGCGATTCTCGCCGTGTAAAGGCGATGTCATAGCCACTAGACCACGGGCCCATAAATAAATAGAGAAAAAACCTAGTATTTAAAGCTTTTTCTTTAGGTCTTCTACCATTTTGACAGGAGTAGGATCAACACCGTATTTTAATGCTAAAAAGTATGCTGTCCAAAATCCCATTAATAATCCTGTAAACATTGTTACTAAATTACTCTTTCCCTTAATTACAACTTCTGTTGTGCTTACAGTTTTAGATATTAGATCACGGGTTATTTTGAATCTTTTAATCATTTTCCTACCACAATTATCCTGCCGAAGAAAGATAACATGAAAATTACCCCTAGGATTTGTAAAGCCAAGCATCTCATTATGGTTTAGTTCTGGAAAATAATTGCAAAAAGCTGTTGTTTTGCAGTTTTCATTTACTGCTATTTTCCATACTTGTGCAACTTTTCTGAATAGATAAGAACCATATATAACTGGAATTTTATCAACAAGTTTGGTTGCTAGTTCTTCTCCTCTTTTTTTAAATGCAGGATTACTTAACTTTTTTACTAACTCTTTTACTTCTTTATCATGCTCTTTTATTATTCCTGAATTTTGAAGTACTCTTAAAATTGCAAAAAATTGGTAACCTACTGCTTGTCTTGGTTGTATTCCTTTTGGGATTTTTACATAAGGTTTGCTGTCTGCCTCTGCTTTTTTTGCAAGTTTTCCACCAGATGTAACTACAACAGTTCCACAACTCTTACCTCTTGCTACATTATATGCTGAAAGTGTTTCTTCTGTATTTCCTGAATATGACACTGTAAATACAATCGAGTCTTTATCAACAAATTTTGGCAGGTCATAACTTTTATGAACATAAACCGGTATGTCAATCAAGTCAACTAAATATGATTGTAGAATATCTCCTGGCAGTGCTGAACCTCCCATTCCTGCTATGATTATTTTGTTATATTCTCCTTTTTTTATTTTGACTTCCTTTGCTAGTTTAAAAAATGATTTGTCTATGTGATCTGAAAAATGTTCAAGCACTGAAAGCATGTCTGATTTATCAATCATTATTTCACCTCTTTTAAAAAAGATGTATATGTTGATATTTATATAGTTTATGGGTTTTCAAGTTTAAAACTTTTCAGTTTGTTTCCTTTTTCATATACTGCTTTGTATGATAATATTTCTGTACTATCAGAGAGTATGTGCTCTATTACGTGTTTTAGTTCTGATAAAAGATTTTTTTCTTGTTTAATTTGTTTGGGTGTGAGCCAGACAAATTTTCCATCTTCTTGATTTTTGATTAATTGTCCTGAATCGTGTTCTGCTGTAAGCATATGAAAATGCAGTTCTAAATCAATATCTTGCATGTGGGCAACTCCAACTACTTTGATTTTGAGGTTTTTTATGTTTAATCCTGTTTCTTCTATGATCTCGCGGCGTGTTGCCTCAAACAATGGCTCGCAAAATTCTCTTCTTCCGCCAGGAGCCATCCATACTCCTGGCATAATCTCCTTATTGGGATTTCTTTGAAGAATCATGTATTTTCCATCTTTTTTTACAAAACACTGCATAGAGTTTTGAGTTTTTACCATGAGATTTGAATAGAACTAAAGTTTATATTAATTTTGGTTATATGAAAAACAATGCCAATACCACTATCAACAGCACAATATTTAAAAACAAGTTATCATTACTGTATACATTGGTATTAGATGTGGGGAGTTGCTTCCCTGAATAATACAATAGAATAATAATGGAGGCTAACACAGCGAAAATCTCTGATTTTCGAGGTTTGCCCTCACGGAGGCTAACAATGGGAATGTATAAATATATTAGAGAGGCTTGGAAAAAGCCAAAGAATAGTGAGTTCTGGAAAAAAAGATTAATTAAATGGAGAAAAGAGCCAGTTACTGTTAGAATTAAGAGGCCAACAAGACTTGACAAGGCAAGATCTCTTGGCTACAGGGCTAAACAAGGCTTTGTAGTTGTGCGACAAAGGATTAACAGAGGAGGTAAGATGAGACCTCAGATCCGAGCAGGAAGAAGATCGAAAACTTCTAGGAGAAGATTTGTTCTTGGAAAAAACTATCAACAGATTGCTGAAGAAAGAGCTAATAAAAAGTTTAAAAATTGCGAAGTTCTGAATTCTTATGAGGTTGGCAAAGATGGAAGACATTATTGGTTTGAGATTATTTTAGTTGATAGGTCTCATGCAAGAATCAGATCTGACAAGACCATCCAATGGATAACAAGCAGAAAACATAAAAGAAGAGCATATAGAGGCTTGACTTCTGCTGCAAGAAAATCCAGAGGTCTGCGTAACAAAGGAAAAGGTGCAGAAAAAGTACGACCAAGCCTAAGAGCTAACAAAAGAAGTGGAAAGTAAATTGAAGGTTGAATTCAAAGATAGCCATAAAAGAAAATTAGTAGGAATATTATCTAATCCTATTGAGAGCAACAAGATTATTGTTATGTGTCACGGCTTTTCTTCTGGAAAAGACAGCAGAACATACAAAAGACTTGAAAAAGAGCTTAACTCAAAAGGATTTGCAACTTTGAGGTTTGATTTTTTTGGTCATGGTGAAAGTGAGGGTAATTTTTCTGATATTACTTTGACAAAAGCTATTGATGGAGCTTTTGCTGCTTTGGATTTTGTAAAAGGTAAAGGATTTGAAACTATTGGATTATTTGGTTCTAGTTTTGGAGGTATTACAAGCCAGGTTGTGGCTTCAAAAAATCCTGGAATAAAATGCCTTGCTTTAAAATCTCCTGTATCTGATTATCTTGGTGTTATCATCCTAGATATTGGAGAGCACAGGCTCGATGACTGGAAGAAAAATGGATTTATTGATTATCACAACCAGTATAAACTAAAATACTCTTTTTATGAGGATGCAAAAAAGTATAACAGTGATGATTTTGCTGAAAAAATTAATGTTCCAACTTTGTTTGTGCATGGTGATATTGACAAGATTGTTCCGCTTAAGCAAAGTATTGAAACTTCAAAGAAGATTGAAGGTGCAAAATTAGAGATTATAAAAGGTGCAGATCATATTTATAACAAGGGTTTTGAAAAAATGATTAAACTTGTGTCTGATTTTTTTGTTAAACAAATTGGTTGATATCTGCTGTTTTTTCTTGTTTTTGTCCAACCTGTTCTTTGATTTTTATTCCTGTTTTTTTGCCAACAATGTTTTGGATAGCTGAAAGACTTGCTTTCTTGACATCTCCAATATCTTGAATATTTTTCCTGAATAGTTTTCTTGCACGCACTCTTCCAATGTTTCTTAGTTTTAGAAGTGCGAGAAGTTCTTGTTTTGCTCCATATTTTAACTGTAGCCTCAGTTTTGCCAGTCTGCTTATTAGAGGCATAATCTTCAGGATTCTTGATAATTCCTGAGCAGAATATAGCAGCCAATCTGCAATATTTACTTTATATCTTAATTCGCCTGGTCTTATTGAAAACTTTTCAAGAAGCTTGTCTTCACTGGTTTCATTAATCCAGGCTAAAAACATTTGTGATGTCTTAATGGATTTGATAAATGAGCTATATGCTGAGTCATAAGGCTGGGGCACTTTTCCTAATATTTTTTCTTGATTTGCTAGAAAAAAATCATGTACCCAATCCCAGTCCTTTTTTCTTACTGTGAGTAATGGTCGAAGTTCTAATGTTTGTGATATTAATTGAAAAAATGAGAAATTACTTGCTTGCTGTGATGAATTTCTAAGTCCAATTACCAGATCATGTGCTGTTAGAGGATCAAGATAGAGTTGAGCAACTCTTTTTCCCAGGAGTGTTGCACTTATCATGGAATCATCTAGATTATCTGCACTAACAAAATCCTGGTTTTGTGTATGAATAAACTCCCATTTTTCTAATTGACCAAGAGTTCTCCTAATTATTTTTCCTAATTTTTCCATATCTTGAAACTGATGAGCCCAGAATGTTTTTGAGAAAAAATCTAAAATTGATTTTTCTGTGTTAACCATGTCTGAAGAGATTAATGCAAGTAAATATGTTCTAAGCACAGGTTCTACAGCAAGTTTTGAAAATATTTGCTCAGGCTTGCCCATTATGTAATTGTTGTATATGGTTTGTTTTTGTCGTGGTTTTTTGGCGATTGTTATTGCTTCTCCAAATTTGTCAAAACTTGGACGGCCGGCTCTACCTGCTTGTTGGTGGTATTCTAAAACTGGTATCCAAATCATGCCTCGATGACTGTATCTTTTTAGATCCCGGATTATTGTCCTGAATGCTGGCAAATCTACTCCTGCAGCAAGTGTTGGTGTGCTGCAGATGATCTTAATATTTCCATTTCTAAATTCTTCTTCGATTAAGTTTCTTTGTTTTTGCACAAGCCCAGAGTGATGAAATGCGATGCCTTTTTTTGTAATTTTGGCAAGTCTTTTGCATTGTTTTGTCGGACTTGATAATGCGTTAAGAAGTTTGTTTGATATTTGTAATTGTTTTGAATCAGAAGTTTTAATTTGTTCTGATATTATTTCTGCAGATTTTTCTGCAGATCTTTTTGCGTTTACAAAAACTAATGCTTGTTTGTTTTGGTTTATTGTATCAAGTGCAAGATCAATTACTGGATCTTTTGCTATTTGTTTTATTTGCATGATTGATAAGAAAATACTTGACATTATAAAAGCTTTTTTGTATATTCAAAAAAGTTAAGAACTCTAATCAAAAAATAAAAAAAATTTTGTCTGGTGGAACCGAGTGATTTATAATGGGCCCGCGGAGACTTTCAGTTTATTGGCTTTTAGCTTT
Source organism: Candidatus Woesearchaeota archaeon (assembly GCA_018263355.1). GTDB lineage: Archaea > Nanobdellota > Nanobdellia > Woesearchaeales > JAGVZT01 > JAANXH01. The sequence continues at coordinate 12,849 of JAANXH010000034.1, read as the reverse complement.
TGGCTCTTTGCTCTTAGCTGCAAACAGCTAAAGGCTAACAGCCAACAGCCAATAAATTTTGAACTCCGGGCCACCCGATTATCAGTCTTGCCTTGGTTTTACCAAACGGGCACTCCACCAGACTAAGCTACGGGCCCCTAGAGAATTGGATTTAAATTATGTATAAAAAAGTTTCGTTAATCTACGGGTATAATTTGGTAATCAAAGCTTCACTTGCTTTTGGATATTGAGGATCTATAAAAAAGTATAAGACTCTATCATCAAATATTTTATCCAAATCAACATTCATGACAGTTAGGAAAATTTATGGAAATTTAAATATTGCTATTCTAAAGTGAGAATAAACGCCCCGGGTCAGACTTGAACTGACGACCTTGTGGTTTCGGTAATAATTTAACAGCCACACGCTCTGCCACTAAGCTACCGAGGCATAATCTGATAGAATTAAAAATTGCTTTAAATAATTTTCGACCCGAACCTAGAGAAACTTTAAGCCTTTCCCAGTATTCTTGAAACTTTAGTGCCGCATTTTGGACAGACACCTGCTGCTCTTCTCAAGTTGTTTTTTGTAACTTTCTCAGTCTTATCTTTCATTTCAACTTGTTCTCGGCATCTCATGCACCTGGCTTTTACCATAGTCTCACCCTTGTTTTGTATATGACTTATATATATTAATAGGTATGTGCATATATAAATTTATGTATTTTTTTGTTATAAATTTGACTTAAAAACGCTCAAATCATCTAAAACCATATTTTTTGGGGCTCTTCTTGTAATCCTAATTAATTAGAAATACTCTTTTTATTAAAACTTGGACTAATCAAAAAGTATAAAAATAAACTCATATAATGAGAATTTATGAAAAGAGGCAGGCCAGTGCATAGTAAAATAAGACAGAATATAATTGAGATTCTTTTCTTTATGGGAAGAGGCCACGGATATAAAATTTACAAACACTATGTTGCTATTTTTCCAAAAGTAACCCGGAGAAGTATTTATTACCAGCTTAAAAAAGGAAAAGAAATGGGTCTGTTTACTATTGACAAGGTTGAAAAGGAGAAAGGAGAGTTTTCATGGGGAAGTTCTGCAACAAAAACTTATTATAAACTTGGACCACAAGCAAAACCTGTGGGCAAAGAAAGAGTTAGAAAGTACTTTGAATCACTCAAGCTTTCTGAGAAATCCAAGTAATGCAAAAGCCTCTCTCTTGGTAAGCATAGCTTTTCCAATGATTCTTTTCCAAACCTTTCTTTGTGTTTCTCTTTTGTCTTCAGTTGAAAAATGCATTTTATCCAATATATTGTTTATTTTTTGAAATATTATTTTTTTTTCTGTTTTTGTCATAGGAGGAAACTTTTTATTTATTTGTGTGTCCTTGGCTTGAAATATTTCATAAAGCAAAATTGCTAGCGCATGACTTATGTTCAGTGTTGAATAATCTTTAGAGGCTGGAATCTTAACAATATAATCACATTTTGATATTTCTTTATTTGTTAAACCTATATCCTCTTTTCCTATCAACAAGGCTATGTTTGCTTTTGAGTTTGTAGTTTTTTTTGCAAAATCTTTGGGAGTTATGGGCACACGAGAGATATTATAATCACTTCCTGTCTTTGCTGTTGTTCCTACTACTATATCAAATTTTTTTAGGTAATCAGTTTTCTTGACTTTTGCATTAGCAAGTATATCTTTTGCATGCATTGCTCTTGTAAGCGCCTCTTGATCATCCATGCTACATTCAGGATTAATCAAAACTAGGTTTTTTATACCAAAGTTTTTCATGGATCTAGCTATTGCCCCTAAGTTACCTGGGGTCTGTATTTCAAACAAAACAACTGTTATCATATTCAAAAGTATTTGGAAGAGTTATAAAAATATTTGTTAATTAAACTAAATTTCTGCAAAATCTAGAAAATTAAATTAAAGATAATAATATCCCTAAAACAAGATTAACTACTAGAAGAGTTAAACATCCAATGCTGATATTTTTCCAGATAGTTTTGCCTTTTCCTTTTCCGTATTTAGTAGAAAAAGCAGTTTTAATCATTCTGCCTCCATCAACAGGTCCTAAAGGTAGCAGATTTGCTAGTCCAATCCCTGAGCTAAGTAATATCAATAAAATATTCAACTCTGCTAGCCAGCTCAAGATTTTAATTGGATACAAAGGGGCTAAATGTTTATATTCTGGTTTAAGCACATGATTTGGCTCTATACCAGATATACCAATAAAAGCCTTGGATTCGTCCTCAGGATTAGTTGCAGTAATGATTTCATAATCATTTTTTTCAGTTGAGAGTGTTATTTTTTGGTTTGGTTTGTTTGAATCAAAATTATTCATCATTTCTTCCCAATCCTCTATGGGTTCGTTATTGTATTTTATAAAAAACATTCCAGGCTTAAGATTTGCAAGTGCTGCAGGAGATTCTGGCTCAACACTGCTTATTGAAAAACCATCTACTTGAGTGATTGCTGAGGTTAAAGGGTTTAAAAATGCAAATACAACAAGTGCTGCAAGTCCTGCTAGTATCATATTTGAGAAAGGTCCAGCAGCAAATATTGAGTATTTAACAACATCACTTGCTTTTTTTAATTTTTTTTCATCAGGTTCTACAAATGCTCCCATTATTGGTCCAAAAAATAAAATACCTGATGACTTGATTTTTATTTTGTGTGCCAGAGCCACAATTCCATGTGAAAATTCATGCACAACTATTACAATAAATAATGCTAGCCAACCAGATATAAGAGGAATAAAAACAGGAGAACCTGGAATACTTACTCCAGGAATTACTGGTGTAACTGCTGATTGAGCTCCAGGGATAGTAAATAGTTTAAATAAGTTTTCTAGTAAAGTATATGAAATAAAAAGCATGCCCACAAAACCAAATCCAATACCTGAATAACCAAATATTTTGACAAGATTCTTATGTTTTTTAACAAACTTTTTCATAAGTTTGGTTCCAATCTTGGTTTTATATAATGCTACTATCTTTGCTTGAATATCAAATTTTTTACGATTAAGGTATACAAATAGAATAATAGCTAAATAAAATAGAACAACAAACCAGCTACCCATAATTCACCTCATTATTTTTTTCTTTTTACACGAAGTGCTTTACTTCCACACTTTCTGCACTTTATTTGCCCTGCCAATACTTTCATTACAGGAGCCCTTCTAACACTCTTACATTTCTTACATACATACTTATTTTTAAACAGCCTTTTTTCAGCTTCTTTGAATTGAACCATTTAATTTCCTCTAACCTGTTTCATAACTTTATCGTCCATTATTGTCCAGTAAACAACTGTTGCTCCTGCAACCACATCATCTTTTAGTTCTTCTGGAATCTTTAGATCAAATGTTTGGTAATTTTCAGAGTCCATTACATTTGCTTTATCTCCTTGAACATTAAGCACTTGTGCTGGTCTCTTATCAACTATTGGAACATCAATCTTATCATGACCTGGCATGACTATAACTCTTTTTTTATCATCCAACAAACCAACACCAGAAAGTCTGACTTTTGCATGACCATGCTTTCCTGGTCTTGAAACTTGAATTGCTACTACTTTACTTGCTACTCCGTCTATTACAACATAACTACCTTTTTTTAATGATCCTACACTTACAAATTTTGTTGTCATATTTACACCTTTTGTAAAGAAGTAGTTAAGAATACCTATTTAAAAGTTTGTGTTTTTAAAAAATAAAAAAAAATCTCCATTGCACATGAGTGCAATGAAGACCAGGGCCTTCATTTGGTTGTTGGGGGTGGTTAAAATGAAGGCAAAGAAAATCTATCAGCTTTACCTAACAATTTCAATCCCTAGCTCATCGCTTATTTCCTGAACTTGTGGACTTACCACTTGCTCATCTACTCTGCCGATTATCCAAGGTGATTTTACTCCAGTAACTATTGTCATAATAGTTAACTTTCCTTTCATATCCTCCTGGATTCTAGCTCCCCAGATAACATTTGCATCATCATCTAAGGATTCTGTAACAAGCTCTCCTGCTCTATTGATTTCATCAAGAGTCATATCTGGTCCACCAATCACATGGATTAATGCACCTGTTGCTCCTTTGTAGCTAATGTCTAATAAAGGATTGCTAAGTGCTCCATTTACTGCCTCCTCAACTTTGTTGTTTGTATCAGAAGCTCCAACACCTATAGCTGCAACACCTCCATTTGTCATAATTGCTTTGACATCAGCATAGTCTAAGTTTACTAGACTTGGAACTGCAATTGTCTCTACAATACCTTTAATCATTGTACTTACAAGCTCATTTGCAACTGCAAATGCCTGCTGTACTGGTAGGTTGCCAGCAATGCTAACCAACCTATTATTATCTATTACTATTACTGTATCTGAAACCTGCCTTAATTGTTGTAATCCAAATTCTGCTTTGTCAACTCTAGCTCTTTCAATTTTGAAAGGCATAGTGACTGTTCCAAGAACTATTGCACCGCTATCACGTGCAGCTTTTGCTATAACTGGTGCTGCACCTGTACCTGTGCCACCTCCCATTCCCGCGCAGATTAAAACAAGGTCAGATCCTTTTAGTGTATCTTTAATATCACTTATTGCTTCTTTTGCAGCTTCTGCTCCTTTTTCTGGAAATCCTCCGCATCCAAGACCTTTTGTTAAGTCTCTTCCTAAAACAAATTTACGGTCAGATTCAGAAATGTTCAGATGCTGAATATCTGTATTACATGCAATTATCTCTGCACCTTTAATTCCTTTTTTGTAAAGCCATGAAACCATATTGTTTCCAGCCCCACCTACTCCTATTACTTTTATGTTTGCTTGCCCAACTTCAATGTTGGAATAATTTTCTTGGTTACTTGCTTGCATTTATCCTACCCCCTTTTTTTTGGTTTTTTTTATTTATATTCTGTGATATGTATTTTTTACCACAATAATATTTATATTATAGTTAGTACTATAATCTTCTTAGAACTCGTTGTGTATTTGCGCCAACAAATACGCTTCAATAAGGGTTTTCAAAGTACTAGTTTGCCAAAACTAATATTACAAATCGCTAAAAACAATGGTTTTTCGCCAAAAAAACCAACGTTTGTATTTCTATTTATTTTATTCCAAGTATATAAATATTTCTACATTAAAATATATATTTTCAAAAATCTATATTAGTATACATTTTATGTAGAGTACTTTACTGAAGTAAATAAATTTAAGGCTCTAAACATGCTCTTACATCTACTAGAGATAGTTTTCGCTATATATAGACTACTTTTTAACCAAAAACCACAACCAAATAGTGATTAATTCAAGGATTTACCCAAGATTTGTTCAAAAAGTGAATCTGACTAAGAGATGAATGACAAAAAATAGGATCACTTTTTAAACAAGAAAATACACATTATTAAAAAGCTTTAAATTATACCTATAATTCTATATCCAGTATGGCACTGTATTTTATTGGACTGGGACTTGATAGTGAAAAAGATATAACTCTCAAAGGTCTGCAAATAGTGCAAAATTGTGATCATGTTTTTCTTGAAGGTTATACTAGTAAGTTAAATTGCACAATAAAAGATTTAGAAAAACTATATGGGAAAGAAGTGAAAGTTCTCAATCGAAAAGATACAGAAGAAAATGCTGAAAAAATAATTTTGCAAAAAGCTAAGAAAAATAATGTTGCTTTTCTGGTTATTGGTGATATTTTCTCCGCAACAACTCATCTTGATTTATGGGTCAGAGCAAAAAAAATGAAAATCAAAACTAAACTAGTACATAATGCTTCAATTCTTACTGGAGTTTCAGTTACTGGACTTCAAGTTTATAATTTTGGAAAAACCACTAGTATTCCTTTTCCTCAAAAAAACTGGGAACCAGAAACACCTTACAAAGTACTTGAGATGAACCAGGAAAATGGGCTGCACACTTTGTTATTATTAGATATTGATCCTGCAAACAATAAGTTTATGTCAATTAGTGATGCAATTAAAGTTTTGTTAAAAATTGAATCCAAAAAAAACAAAAAAGTGTTTAATAAAGATTCAATGTGCTTGGGTTGTGCTAGAATTGGATCTGACAGTCCTGTCATCAAATATGGAAAAGCAAAAAAAATTATGACACAAAATTTTGGCAAACCTCCATATTGTCTTATTGTTCCTGGGAAGCTACATTTTTTTGAAGAAGAAGTGTTACACTTTTGGGAACTAGTTGAGAAATAAATATTGTAGTAGATAACATATCTTATAAAATACATATTCGAAAATAATAATGCTTATATATTATTCATTATATCTATAATATAATGGGGGTAGTTCATGGATAAGAAAAGTTTAAAGGTTTTTAATATTTTTTTCAGAGAAAAACCTGCAATGATGCTGGTTACTTTAAGGGGTACAAAAGAAGAACTTTATGCTAGTGCACTAGCAAAAAAAATTGATTGCACTTATTCTCATGTTGTAAAAATTCTTCAGCAAATGGAAAAAGCCAAACTTGTTGAGTTCAAAAAACAAGGCAGGCTAAAGCTATTGACTTTAACAAAAAAAGGTAACACAATGGCTGAGCATATTGATAAAGTAAGACAGATACTTTAAGATTAATTCTATATTTTTTATTTATTTTAATTTCAAAACAAAAGATTTATAAAAAAATTTACTTTAATAGTATTATAAAAATGTTTATAATAGATAAAGGAAAAAAAGGAGTGTTTTCACTTCCTGCAAAAGAGATAGATCCAGCTGATGCATATATGCTAAAGTCAAAACTAGCTTTGAAAATTTTAAAACTGTTAGTTAAAAAATCAATGTATCCTGTTGAAATTGCCAATGAGCTTGGTGTTCATGAACAAAAAGTGTATTACCATATTAGAAATTTTGAAAAAAGTGGTTTAGTTAAGATTGTAAAAAAAGAAACTAAACAAGGTGCGATTGCTAAATACTACAAAGTGACCCACCCAAGTTTTGTAATTAAGTTAAAAGAGCTTGAGCCAACACAAAAAATTGCAACTTTGAAAAGTGGTTCAAAGTTTTTAGAGCCTTTTATTAAAAATGGTCAGCTTGATGCAAGGGTTATTGTTGGAAGTCCTGATCCTCATGGTCCTGATAAAGCAAGATCCAGGGATGGCTACTATGGAATAGATTTAGGTTTATTTTTAGGTACATTTCTTAATTATGTTCCTGACTTTAATGTTATGCTTGACACAGAGGTTAGACAAAAAGACCTAAGAGGTAATCTTATTCTTATTGGTGGTCCTATTGTCAACAAAGTTACAGAAAAAGTAAACACAAATCTGCCTGTGCGTTTTTCTAAAAAAAATAATTGGGCAATTGAGTCACAGATAACTAAAAAACTTTATCATTCAGATGAAATTGGAATTGTTGTGTCTGCAAAAAATCCCCTAAGTAAAGATCACTATATTTTATTAGTTGCAGGCAAGAGATTTTCAGGTACCAGAGCAGGGATTATTGCAATATTAAAGTATTTTAAAGAAATTACTAAGGGAAATTTGCACAATAACAAAATTAAAGCAAAAATTGTTGAAGGTGTTGATTTAGACTCTGATGGTATTATTGACGATATTGAATTTTTAGAATAAATCTTAGCAAACTTTTTCTTCGATTGTAAGTTTTGATAGCGTGGTTTTTGCAATTTCAATAAACTCTTTTTCTTCTTCTGAAGGTATTATTGCTCCTGCAGCCATTTTGTGCCCTCCAGCAATACCTTTTCCAAGTGATTCAATTATATTTGAGATAATATTGTTTAAGCAGACTTCTGGATTTCCGCTTATTCTTATACTGATTTTGGTTTTATTATTAAAATTTTGAGCCATGGAAAGGATAAATGTTCCAGATTCTAGTTTTCGAGAATAAGAAATGATCGATGCCATTGTTCCAATAATTGAAGGTCTTATATTGTCTTGTGCATTTATTATTATATAACCCTGTTTTGATGTAACACATTTAGATTTCTTATTTGAATCATACCATTTTAATGCACCAACTATTTCTGACCTGTATTCTTTTAGAGTGTTAAGTGCTCGCTGTTTCATTTTTTCATCTCCAAGACAAGTTCCGATTCCCAAAGATGCCCTGCCCATTCTCCCACACGCATTTAACAAAGTAGAAAATTCCTTTGCATCTCTTAGAGGAGATTCTCTTTTTTCCTGTTTTAAAATGTATACTTCTCCAATAATGCTATCTGGATTTTCTTGGTCTAATCTTTTCAAAACTATTGCTTCTGCTAGCTTTTTCATTTCATCTTTGTCAAGATGCACTAGTTTTCTCCAAGACTTTCCTTGTTTTGGATCAATTCCTATTTCTTTTAAGAATTGGATTGCACCTGACTCACTGCCAGAAACCCCAGGTATTACTGGGTCTGTACAGTATTCTAACACTTTATGCAAAGGTCTTGTCTGCACACCAAATAGTTTTAATCCCTTGACTACCTTAAGATTGTTTTTTTCAACAGCTGTATTAATTATTGCTTGATTTAGTATTGAAAATCCTTCTCTATCCTGAATATCTCCAATAGCACCAATTAATGCAATATGTGCCATTTCCTCTATTTTTGAGTTTAGTTCTGAGGCAAAAAAATAAACAACTCCAGAACCACTTATATCCTGAGACCCATCAATATCTGAAAAGTGAGGATTAATATGAATACCTTTAAAATCAGACTCAGCAGGTTTATGATGGTCTAATATGAATACATTTCTGTCATTGAGATATTTAGCTATTAGATCCACTTGTCCAGCACCTATGTCTGTAAAAATAAAATGTTTGTAATCTTCAGAAACAATACTTTTGATTTCCTGCTCATCTAATTGCTGGACTATGCTAACAGAATATTTTCTATTCTCTAAATTAAGGGCTTTTAATATTATTGCTGATGCACAAATACCATCTGTATCAAGATGACTAATTACCTTGATTGTTTCAGATGGATTTATTTTATTAAACTCAGCAACCCCTTTTTTTATTTGTTGCTTGAATCCTTTAATATCCATCTCACTCAACATACATTCTAATATTTTCTGGGTTATACTTCCAATCAGCAGCTAATCTGCCAGATTTTTTGTAGTATTTTACTAATCTTTTAATTTTAGAGTTTGTAAGCTCTAAACCTCTTTTTGCAGTTTCGTCCTTGTGGTTGTCTTCAATATGTTTTTTTACTGCAACATATTTTCTCATTAATGAAAGCAGGTCTTCAGGGATCTCACTTTGTTGATTTCGATCCTTTAAGATTTGGCTTATTCTTTTACCAGTAATAGATTTTACATCTGGCACACCATATGTGTCTCTAAGTATTAATCCAATTTTAGATTGTGAATGTCCTTCTTTTGCTAGTTTAATTACTAAAATTTCTACTTCTTTTTTCTTATATCTAATCCAAGTTAATTTACGGTCCTGCAAAGGTTTTTTTGAACCTGATTTTCCTTTTTTTCTTGAATAAAATCTTGCCATTTTTTCCTCCTAAGTCAGAAAGTCTTAGCATAAGTAAGCTTCCACCGACTTATCTGTTGATTGGTAAATAAGAATAGTTTATAAAGATTTGGGTTTGCAAAGCAAAAATGAGACTAAGCATAATTTAAATCTAACCACATTTGAATTGAGGGTCCTTCTAATACATAACTTAAATTGTCTTCTAAAAGAAGCTTATCTTTAATTTCTCCATTTCTTATAGTCTGATCAGCTTTCCCAGCAGATGTGATTTTTTTAACTAGATCTGAAGTTACAGATAGTTGCCATTGTTTTGGCTCATAAGGTGAGACAGATACTATTCTCAAGTATGTTTCATTAGGAAATAATCCAAAAGATACTTGGTTTTCAAAAATTGTTTCTTGTGATTTATGTTTTGGAGGATTTATTCTTCTTGTGGCTATTCCTGTAGCTGGACCATCTCCAACTAATATCCTCTGAATTATATGGTCAAGGAAAATTGTTTCAAATCCTATTTTTTCTCCCCTAAAGTACCTACCATTAACTTGATTTGCCAAATAAAAATCTGCTGTTAGTTTCATATTATTAAAAATCTTATATTTATTAAGTTAATAATGTTGAAATATTAAATAGATAATTAAAAAGGAGTAAACCAAAGATTATAAATGTTTGGTATTGCCTGTTTAAATATTATCAATGGATGGGATTTTTTAAAAATCGACTAATTTCTTGGTTTTTTACTTATTTTACGGTAGTTAAAAGGTCAACATATATAAATAAGTATTATTTTCTGTTTTTCATGAGTAAATTAATAGCTCAAAGGGGAGATCATTTCTATGTATTAGATTCCGGCCAAGGAAATTTTGTTTTTAATATTGATAAAAATGGATATAATATGGTTAATAGCCCACCAAATGCCATGAATTCACTTAAAGAATTATTAAATATTCATCCTAAAACAGGTAAGAAAAAAGTTCAAATATTGTTTGCTGATGATAGAAATGGGTTAGAAGAGGTATTGGGAAGCTGTCCAGAAGCAAAAGTTTATTCTAGTAATCTAATTGGTAATGAAATTTTAAATCCCGAAGAAATTAAAACAGAACACATAACATTAAGACCAATCATGCAAGGTAACTATTGCATGGTACATATTCCTGAGCATAAGTGTGCTGTGGCCAGTGGAGTTATTAATAATAAGTCATATAAAGATCCAGAAACTAGAGCAAGATTAATTGTTAGACTTATGGATCTTCAGGATTATAGTCTTAAGTGTTTAATTCCAAATGATGGATTAATATTAAATGCAACAAAATCGAGATTATCAGATATGCTTTTTCAAATTGCAGGATCAGATATTGCAATTAAAGCAATGGTTGGAAAAAATAGTTTTGATGAAGCAAAGATGGTTATGGAAAAATATCAAGGAACACAAAAGCTAGATCCAGATTATGAATTAAGTCCTACTGAAAAAATACTTGTTAGATATGGAGCACTTGTCCAAGCAGATCTTCCCGACGGATCAATGACTCTGGCTGCTCATTAGGACTAAGATTATTGTAAAACCAATTTTGTTACTTTTTTTATCACTAGATTTATATATTAAATTGTTAAATTAACAAAAGAAATGACTTTGATCTCACTTGTGCTTCATTTTCATCAGCCACACAATAATCAACCATATATTTCTGCTGCTAATCAAACATGTTACAGTCCTTTGGCTGAAAAAAGAGTTTATGAAAATGTAAGTTTTGCTTTTTCTCCTGATCTTCTTTTTTGGTTGAGTAATAATGATAAAAAAGTTCTTGATAGTATTGTCTTAGCTGATTCTGGCCAGGCAATGGCTGAGACTTTTACTCATAGAATACTACCACTATGTCAACATACTGAAGATATTGTAACTGAAATTTACTGGGGAAAAGAAGTTTTTAAACATTTTTTTGGAAGAGAACCTAAAGGAATGTGGCTTCCTGAGTGTGCTGTGTCCAGAGAAGTTATCCAAGAACTGGTCAGACAAAACATAAAGTATACTATTTTCGCAGACAACCAGGTTACACATGATGCAAGTGGACTTTTCAAAGATAAAATCAAGTATTTTGTTATTAACCCATTAAGTGATGAAATTGCGTTCAATCACAATGGGATGCTTGCCAGGGTTGAAAACACACTTAATGAAATCAAAAAGAGATCTGGTGTTGATGATAATGTTGTTCTTGGTTGTGATGGAGAGACATATGGTTTTCACAATCCTGGTGCTGAGAATTATCTGAAATACTTTCCAACAGCGGTGGAAAATAGGAATGATATGGAGCTTGTTACTCTTGATCAGATTCTTAATAATCAAAGAGCTAAGAAAGAAAAAGTTCTTGATGGTAGCTCATGGAGTTGTATGCACGGTGTTGACAGATGGTATAAAGGATGTGATTGTGGCGGACACCAATCACAAGAATTCAAACAGCCATTATTTGAATCATTACAGATGCTGGAGACAAAAATACATGAAATTTATAGAAATATTTCTTGTGAGTTTATAAAAGATCCTCTTGCACTTAAGAATGAATATATTAAGGTGATTTTAGGGTCACAATCTATTGAAGAACTTTTTAAACAGCATTCTAAAAAAAATATAAGCAAAGCAAAAGCAATTCAAATTGAATTATTGCTTAAAGCCCAGGTTTATATGCATAGTGCATTTACAAGTTGTGGCTGGTTTTTTGAGGATTTTGGAATGCAAACACAACAAAGAATATATGATGGAGTGCAGGCAGCAGTAATTGTTAAGTCTGCAACTAGTGTTGATCTTCTTGGACAGTTTGTTACAAGATTAAGAGATGTAAGAGGGCAAGATAGCCAGGGAAATTATATGATTGGAAGTCAAGTAGCACAAAAGCTTATTGATCAACTGTATTTTCCAAGTATTGTCTAGAATTTGAAAAAATAGCCCTGCCAGGACTTTCGATTTATTGGCTCTTAGCTTTTGGCTTTTTGCTCTTAGCTGCCAACAGCTAAAGGCTAACAGCCAACAGCCAATAAAATTCGAACCTGGGTCACTGCCTTTCTTCAAAAGTTCCAAAGGGCAGTATGATTGGTCACAAAATTTAGTTTGATTGACCACTACACAACAGGGCTATAATTTTATGTGTTTATTTTGAATATATAAAAGTTACTCTTTTGTGGTTAAGTCAACTTAATATTAGCCCCATAATACCGGTTCAGTCGTCAGCTTGCTAAACCATTATTCATATTGTGTTGAGTCTTATTTGATACAATCATTCCATTGGTGTGCTTTCAATCACTTCACTCTGTTTCGCACAAAACTTGCAAGATCCTTGCAAGCACCAGTGGTTCACAAACCAATTCTATTCAGTAGTCAAATGCTCTCAGAGCTAATTAAACTAGAAGTCTAAACTTTGGGAATGGCATTTGACAGACT
>JAANXH010000033.1 GCA_018263355.1 Candidatus Woesearchaeota archaeon | reverse complement strand
ATAAATACTCTGATTTAGTTATGATTATTAAATATTTCCTTGAATTTTAAATATTTGATGGCACTGTATTAGTGTGACTGATGGTGTTGGGAATTCGTCTGTGCCGTGGATGACATGAAATGACCTTTTTGTTATGAATCCTTAGCCAGATGTAGTTTTTCTGCAGGAAAAACAGAGTAGGATTTTGGACACCATCAGTTTGTAACACTGTCTTTGGGAAAGATATTTATATGTCTAATCACTTTAAAGTAATCACAATGTCCAAACTAAGGATTCTTGTTTTAAGAAATCCCTGCTACACATATTTTAATCAAATTGAACATTGGGACGCAAATATTGAAGTTTTATTTTATGATCAGATTATCAAAGAGAATAATGAAAAATTAGATTGGTCAGAAAGTCAGTTAGTAAACTATCTTGATAATAAAGGAAAAGAATATGATGCTGTAGTTTTTGAAGATGCAAAGAGAAATTATGCTCCAGTAGTTCAAGGAACAGAATATAATGGACAGCTAATTACAATCAGTTTTGACCAACCAGATAAAATAAGATGCATAGATCATATTCGATTGGATAATTCTAAACCAAATCAAGTCAAAAATGCTCTTAGAGAAATATTAATTCATAATAGTATCTAAATCCTAGTCAGGAAATATTTATAAAGAATTTAATTATAAAGTTTAATAATGAGTTTTGACTTTAACAAAATCTTAGAAAATTATGCTTTTTAAAAATCAGAATAAGTATTTGTATTATAAACAATACTCTCTCACAAATTCTTATACTAAATGAATATGTTTTCCTTTCAGAAGATTCGGTGTATCTTTTTGATAGGATTCATATGTCTCGAAATCAAGAATAGCGACTGAATCATCATCCTTGGCATACCTAAATAACCTCTCAAGATATGACTCGAGTTCTATTTGAATGGGTTCTCTAGTTAAAAAATCAGGAACTCTTAATCTTGACCAAAGGGAAGGTCTTGCAAAATATCTGGACAAACCCCTATTTGGCATTTGACATCTTCTGATTCAGATACATTAACGTCTGCTAAATCTTGTACAATTAGGGATAGCATTATTCAATAAACACCCTTCTGTATTTTACTCTTCTAATATTTCCAGCTCTGTAAGTTACTTTAACAAGATGCTCTCCAGGAGAAACCCCATATACATCACTGACAAGGCTTCTACCAGCGCCGCTATTAGACCTAATATCAAAATGACTAGAACTGTCATAAAATCCATCATCCATAAACCTGACAGTAACATGTCCATTATCAATTCTTTCTTCAGCATTGTTTCTCACATAAACAAAACTTCTCATCTCTCTTGTAGAAACAACTCCGTAATCACCAAGTCTAATCCTTCTGATGACAACATCTTCTGATTGTACAGCACTAATAACTGGCACTAACAAAACCAGCATTAAAATTAAAGCTATTTTTTTCATAAATCATCCCCCCACAATTTCACAGTAAGAGAAAATACCTTTAAATATAAATTAGTTGTGTTGTCTAAAAAAGTTGTAAAAAATTCTGACCAAAACCTATATAAATTTATTTTGTTATTTCAGGATTATGGGTAATATTAGGATTCTAGATAAAAAACTTGTTAATAAGATAGCTGCAGGTGAAGTTATACAAAATCCTGCTTCAATTATAAAAGAATTAATAGAAAATTCACTGGATGCACAAGCAGATAACATAATAATTGAAGTAAGAGATGGTGGTAAAAGTTATATTCAGGTAAAAGATAATGGCTGCGGCATGGATGAAGAAGATGCAATAAAAGCACCAGAAAGATATTCAACATCAAAAATCAAATCAGCAAAAGATCTATTTAACATAAAAACTCTAGGATTTAGAGGTGAAGCACTGGCAAGCATTGCAGCAGTAACAAAAATGAAACTTATTACCTGTACAGATAAATCAATTACAGGAACAGAGGTTCATATAGTTGACAATAAAACTAAAGTTGATGAAACAGGTTGTCCAAAAGGAACAATTATAGAAATCAAGGACATTTTTTACAACACTCCTGCCAGAAAAAAATACTTAAAAACAAAAAACCAAGAGCTCAGAAAAATAACAGACATTGTTACAAGATATGCGCTTGGATTCCCTGAAGTATATTTTAAGCTTACTTCAGATAATAATTTAGTGCTACTAGCACCAAGAACAAAGTTCCTGCCAAACATAGCAAACATCTATGGAAGGAATACTTCTAAACAGATGCTTAATGTTGATTATACAACTTCAAATTTGCAAATAAATGGCTACATTAGTAAGCCGTCACACACAAAACCAAATAAAACCTATCAAACATTTTTTGTAAACAACCGTTATGTAGAAAACAAAATGCTCAAAAATGCACTTAATAATGCATACCAGACCCTGGTTCATCTAAAAAGATTTCCTGTTTGCATCCTAAAAATAGAAGTTAAACCTAAAACTTTAGATGTAAATGTGCATCCTGCAAAAAAACAAATAAAGTTTAGCCAGGAAGAAACAATACATCAGGGAATATTTGATGCAGTAAGACAAACACTAAAAAAACATGAACTAATTCCAGAAATAACACAATCACCACCAAAACAAACAGTTCTAGTTACAAAAAAGAAAATAAAAAAGAAAACCAAAGACCAAGAAAAAACTTATCCTGTTCCAAAACCAACCCAAGAGTTATTAAGAGAATCCGATGCAAAAGTTAAGACTGAAAAACTACCAGATCTAACAATAGTAGGTCAGATTTATGATACATATATCCTAGCTCAATCAAATAAAGCACTATATCTTATAGACCAGCATGTTGCAGAAGAAAGAATCAATTATGAAAAATATATGGCGCAGTATAGAAAACAGGAAATACCAACTCAAGCACTTTTAGAGCCAATAGTAACTGAACTAGACCCAAGACAATTTAGTCTAGTCAAATCAAATATTGAACTTTTAAAAAAGTTAGGATTTCTAGTAGAGGAATTTGGTAAAAACACAATAGTTATTCGAACAATGCCTGTAATCCTGCCAAACCAAAACAAACAAATTGTTTTAGACATAATTCAAGAACTTGAGCGTGCCCAGGATCTGATAGAAGAAGAAAAAGAAAAAATATTGATAATGAAGGCATGTAAATCTTCAATAAAAGCAAACCAGAATCTGACAGGTCCAGAAATTAGAAAAATCATAAAAAACTTGGCAAAAACAAAATATCCTTATTCTTGCCCACACGGAAGACCTGTATTGGTAAAACTTACTAAAAAAGAGATTGAAAAAAGATTCAAAAGAAGATAATTTTGATTTACCACTAATAAATAATAAAAATAGAAAGTTTTATATATGAAATGTATTATTCAATATATATCAATTATTCAAAATATAAGAAAACCCTTGGTTAGGGTATAAATACTAAACCCAAAAACCTCATTAAATGAGTTTTTTAACTAATAAAGCAAAAAGTTTAAATATATCAAAATTTTTGATATATTAGACACATATTAAAAAAGCGATCAGCATATTGTGTTGGTGAGGTTGATTCTAAGGTTTCTCCTTAGGTTTTTATAATTTTCAATGTATGAAAATGAGATTAACAGATAAAAAAATCTATGAAATTGTCGAGCAAGTGGCAGGAAAGCAAGCTGTGCCTATTGTTAAGTATCTTAAGGGTAAAAAAGACATCTCTGATTTTGAGATAGCAGACAATACAGAAATGGACATGCAGACAGTAAGAAATCTGCTCTACAGGCTTAATGGACATAATATTGTAACTTATATAAGGAAAAAAGACAAGAAAAAAGGTTGGTATATCAGTTTTTTTACACTTAATAGAGATGGTACAAAATATCTTGCAAAAAAATTAAAAAAACAGAAAATAAATAAGCTTAAACAAAGACTCAAGCACGAGCAAAGTTCTGATGTTTTCTTTATGTGCGGTAATTTGTGTGTGAGAATGAATTTTGATGATTCTGTTGATTTTAATTTTAGATGTCCTGAGTGCGGCGAGCTTCTAAAACAGCAAGACAATAAAAAAACCATAAATCACCTTAAAAAAAGAATAAAAGAATTAGAAGCTGCAAGTTGATTTCTGATTATTATTGAAAATCACGCAAGAAGCGGGATTTTCTGATGGGGATGATGAATACCTCACATAATATCACTTACGTTCCTAACACATAAATCATAGATTTCTGAGTTTAGCCAGTAGCATTATGATGCAGTCACTCCACACATTCGTGCTTTGCTTGGCATCCATAAGCCTCGCTTCTGGAGTCTGAAAAGCTATCGTAAGATAGCTGCCGAGTGAACAAAGTGAACGAATGCATCTGCATGTAAAAGTGAGGAGGGTTAAAAACCCAATAATTTATTATGGGGATTGCTCCTCACCGCAGATTTTCGTTATTGAAAACCATTAAGGGAGATGGATTTTTTCCCTAAGTAAGATATATATATGAGTTATTCTAGTATTTTAATTAATGGCACAAAAAATTTTTATTTTTAGACATGGAGAAACACATTACAATGAAAAACATCTATTTACAGGCTGGCGAGATTCAAAACTATCTCCAAGAGGAATTAAGAGTGCAAAAGAAATAGGAAAAAAACTAAAAAACAAAAAATTTCAAACAGCATACCGCACAAAACTTTCAAGATCAAAAGACACTTTAAAACACGTTCTCAAATATCATCCAGAATGTAAAAAAATAATTGAGGATAATCGTATGATTGAGAGAAGTTATGGTGAATTAGAAGGAAGATCTCACAAAAGCTATATCAAAGAACAGGGAACAGACACTTACAAAACACTTCGTCACTGGCATAAGATTGAACAATTGTTTGGAGAAGAAAAGGAAAAATTCATCAAAAAAGTTGGTAAAGCAGAATATGATGTTATCCATCGCTCATATGATATCCCTCCACCAGGTGGAGAAAGCATTAAAATGGTTGAAAAAAGAGTGCAGGAGTTTATCAAGGACTTAAAAAAATACATGAAGAAAAACAAAGTAAATGTTGCAATCTCCGCACATAATAACTCAATGCGACCATTTAGAAGACATTTTGAAAAACTAAATGTTGAGCAAATGATGAAGCTTGAAAATCCATGGGATGGCTATTTTGAATATGATGTTAAATTATAAGTTATTAAATTTTTCTTAATTTTTCCACAGTTTTCATTGGATCTTTGCTACCAAAAACACAAGTCCCACTAAGTAAAGAACTTGCACCAGCTAAAGTACACATTCTGCCAGTCTTGAGATTAATCCCACCATCAACACAGATATCTTTATCAAACATCTGCCTTAGCTCATCTATCTTTGGTAAAACATTATGATCAAATTTTTGTCCACCAAAACCAGGTTTTACACTCATAATCAAAACAGAATCAATATCATCAAGATAATATCTTAGCCAGTGCAGTTTTGTCCTTGGATTTAAAGCAATACCAATCTTTATCTTATTGCGCTTAATTTTTTTAATAACTTTTTCAACAACTTCTCCAAGCTCAATATGAACAATAATTTGGTCAGCACCTGCTTTTACAAAACTATCAACATAATTCTCAGGATTATCAATCATAAGATGAACAACCTTTTTCAGATCTGTTTTGATATCTTTAACAACACTGGCCCCAAAACTAATATTAGGCACAAAATGACCATCCATAATATCAAAATGCAAAAAATCAGCATTACTTACTTTGTCAACTTCTTTTTGAAGATGACCAAAATCCGCATTTAAAACAGACACTCCAATCCTAGCCATAATACTTATCAAAACAAAAAAGTTTATAAAGTTTTTTGTATTTGAAATTAAAACGAGTTTTAGAAAATGACTAAATTAGTTGCAATCGGAGCAGACCATGGAGGATTTAGACTAAAAAAAGAGCTAAAGGACTACCTTAGTCAAAAAGATATTCCTTTTGTTGATTTGGGTAATCTTAAATACGATAAAAAAGATGATTATCCAAAATATGCACTAAAAGTAGCACAATATGTGCAGGAAAACAACACTAAAGGAATACTAATATGTAAAACTGGAATCGGAATGTGCATGGCTGCAAACAAAATAGATAGCATAAGGGCAGCAGTAGCACACTCAGTAACTGATGCAAGAAAGTCCAGGCAGCACAATGATGCTAATATCCTTTGTTTGAGCAGCGACACAAAACCAAGAATGGCTAAAAGGATTGTTGGAATCTGGTTAAAAGAAAAAGCAAAAGGTGGCAGGCACAAAAGAAGAGTGCGCCAAATTAGAATGATGGAACAAATACAATAACTAAACTAACTTTCTAATTGCTTTTACAATATGTTTTGGAGTTAATCCATATTCTTTATATAATTCATCAGGAGCACCAGACTGACCAAACCTATCCTTAACACCAACAAATCTCATTGGCACAGGATAATGCTCGGCTAAAACTTCTGAAACAGCACTTCCAAGTCCACCAATAACACTATGATCCTCTGCAGTTACAACTCTGCCTGTATCTTTAGCAGCATTTATTAAAGTTGTTTTGTCAATTGGTTTAATAGTATGACAATTAATAACTTGAACATCAAGTTCATTCTTTAGAATCTTTGCAGCCTTTAAAGCATTAGCAACCATAGAACCACATCCAACAACAGTAACATCACAGCCAGGTCTTAAAACATTAGCTTTTCCAATCTCAAATCTAGACTCAAAATTTGTCAATACTGGCCACTTACTCCTGCCAAACCTAAGATAAACCGGACCCTTTATCCGTGCGCTCCAGTGAACAGCTTTTTTTGTTTCAAAATAATCACATGGAACAATAACAGTAAAATTTGGCAAAGCTCGGCTAATTGCAATATCTGCAATAGATTGAGCACTACCTCCATCTTTCCCAAAATCAATTCCACTATGGCTTCCACAAATCTTAACATTAGCATTAGTAAACCCAACACTTAATCTTGTCTGACCAAAACAATTGCCTGGAGTAAAAACTGAAAAAGAGCTAGTAAAAGGAATTTTACCACAAAAACTAAGGCCTGCTGCAATACCTATCATATCTTGTTCTGCAATACCAACCTGAAAGTATCTTTCTGGAAATTTATCTATAAAGAGTTTTAATTTGTTTGAAGGCCACACATCTGCATCAAGCACAACAACGTTTTCATTTTCTTGTCCTATTTCTACAAGAGCTTCACTAAATCCTTTTCTAGTATGCTCTAACTGTGTCATTTTAACTCACTCAAAGCTTTTTTTAGCTGATCCTGGTCAGGAGGTTTTCCATGCCATTCCCATTTATTCTCCATAAACTTAACACCTTTTCCTTTTACTGTGTTTGCAATAATAACAGTTGGCTTGTGTTTAGTTTTTTTAGCTTTTTTAAACGCCCAGATAATCTTTTTAAAATTATGACCATTAATCTCAATGACATTCCAGCCAAAAGACTTCCACTTGTCAACCAAAGGATTTAATGGTTTAATATCTTTTACTTTTCCGGAAAGCTGAATCTTATTAGAATCAATAATAGCAGTCAAATTATTCAACCTAAATTTAGATGCACTCATAACAGCTTCCCAAACCTGGCCTTCATCTAGCTCACCATCACCAAGCATACAATATACTTGATACTTTTTTTTGTCAAGCTTACCAGCAAGAGCAATACCAATAGCTACACTCAAACCCTGTCCAAGCAAACCTCCACTAGTCTCAATTCCCTTAAGATGAACCTTAGAAGAATGCCCCTGAAAAGGTGAACCAAGTTCTCTAAATTTTAAAGTGTCTTTAATATCAAAATACCCTGCATGTGCCATAGCTGCATACAAAGCAGGACAACAATGAGCTTTTGATAAAATAAACCTGTCCCTGTCAGGCCAGTCAGGATCATCTACTTTATAATTCATTTCATAAAAATATAAAACAGTAATAATATCTGCAGCACTTAAACTACCCCCAGGATGACCACTATTTGCAGCAGAAATCATCTTGAGAGCATCTATCCTAATCTGCTTTGACATCTTTTCTAACTTTTTGTAATCTTTCATACTACTTTAACCTAAGAATAGACTTTCCATAAACAGCTCTTTTTCCAAGTTTCTCTTCAATCCTAATCAGTTCATTATATTTTGAAGTTCTCTCTCCTCTATCCGGAGCTCCAGCTTTAATCATACCACATCCTAAACCTACTGCAAAGTCAGCAATAAAATCATCAGATGTCTCCCCGCTTCTATGTGAAACCATAACTTTCCATCTGTTTTTCTTTGCAAGCCTAGCTGCATCAATAGCCTCGGTTAATGTACCAACTTGATTTACTTTCAGCAACAAACAGTTACAGCTTTTATTCTTCACAGCAATAGAAATCCTATTAACATTAGAAACAGTAAGATCATCTCCAACAATCATAACCTTTTGTTTTTTTGCAACCTTCAATAGCTCTGCAAAAGCCTCAAAATCCTCTTCCTGAAATGGATCTTCAATAGAAATAATGGGATATCTTTTCATTAATTTTTCATACTCTTTAATTAGTCTGTTTTTAGTAATCTTCTTTTTATCATAAAGATACTTACCCTCTTTGTAAAAATAAGAAGCTGCAGCATCCATAGCAATCTTGATTTTGTCCTCATATCCTGCTTCTTTTATAGCCTCAACTAGTAAATCCAGTGCATCTCTAACCTTATTTAAATTAGGTGCAAATCCTCCTTCATCTCCAACATTTGTGGCTCCTTTTCCATACTTTTTATGAATAATACTCTTTAGAATATGAAAAGTTTCAACCGCAGCCTGCAGAGAACGACCATAAGTTTTCATAAGAGGAACAATCATAAATTCTTGAATACATAAATCATTGTCTGCATGTTCCCCTCCATTAATGACATTCATGAATGGAACAGGTAAAACTAATCTTTTATTTTTGCATTTTCTAGCTAAATACTTATAATATCTTTTATGGCTGGCATGAGCACCAGCTTTAGAACACGCTAAGCTAACACCTAAAATAGCATTTGCTCCAAGGTTTGATTTATTTGATGAAGCATCTAATTCAATTAATAACTTATCAATTGACTTTTGTCTTCTAACATCTCTACCTTTTAGCTTAGGAGCAATTTTCCTATTAATATTCCTAACCGCTTTACTAACTCCTTTTCCACCAAAAGCATCTCCACCATCTCTTAACTCAAGTGCCTCATGTACACCAGTTGATGCACCGCTTGGAACCTTTGCTCGGCCCCTCCATGTTCTTGTAAAAACATCCACTTCAACAGTAGGGTTTCCTCTTGAATCTAAAACCTGTCTAGCCTTTATCTTAGAAATTTTATAATTCATTTTTACCTCTTTTGTTATTTACCAGAAATTTGGAATATTAAAAAGTTTTGGTTTTTTGTAAATAATATTCTTTAAATTCTTCTTAAGTCTTGCCAACCCAAAACATATAGAAAAATAATGGAGAATAGAAAGACCAAGGTAACTTTTCTAACTCATCTGTATATATTTTCTGTAACATTTGAAAAACAACTGACTATAAATTATCTCAAATAAACTGTGAGGTATTAGAATTAGTATATTTTTGTAAGTTACTATTTAAAAGTAGTCCAATAATATTAAATATAGAAATCTAAATTTTTAACTATATCACAATAAATTTAACATTATTTGGGGGGTAAAATATGAAATCACTAAAAGAATTTCTATCTAAAGAAAAAAATAGATTATACCTAGTATCTGTAGTTTTAATTGTTGGTATGGTATTTGTATTAAGTATGCAAGGTCAAAAAGGTCCAACAGCAAGAGCAGTTGGTGGAGAAGATGTTCCAAATCAAGCTACAGATTCTACCAATTTTATTCAAGACTGTAAAACAAGAGCTGAACAGCAATGCTATATGGATGCAGCATCAAGTTTTAATGATAAATCATATTGTAACAAAATTACTAATACTGAATTAAAAACAAATTGTTTGGACAATATTATTCAAAACCAGGCATTTACAGAGAATAATGAAAATCTTTGCAACCAGCTTAGCTCCCCAGAATTAAAATCAAGTTGTAAGGATATGATTGTGCAAAACAAAGCTAATTCAGAAAATGATGCTTCTTTATGTAATAAAATGAGTTCTGATGATCTTGTAAACCAATGTAAGGATAGTATATACCAAAATCAGGCATCTATGGAAAATGACTTGTCTTTTTGTAAAAAAATAAGTAATAAAGAACAAAAACAAGAATGTGAAAACAATATTCTTTACAATATTGCAATGGAGTCAAATAATGTAAGAGATTGTAATAAATTAGACTCTGAAGCAAAAACCAACTGTAAAGATAGTATTTATCAGAGCCAGGCATCACAACAGATGGATGAATCAATCTGTAGAAAGCTTAGTTCAAAAGAGCAGAGAGTAATGTGTGAGGATCAGATACTTGAATCTAAAGCAATGAGTAAAGGAGATGTTTCAATTTGTAGGAAATTAAGTTCTAAAGAAAATCAAGTGTTTTGTGAAGATCAGATTATTCAAGATCAGGCAATGCAGCAAAATGATGAAAGTCTATGTGCGAAAATAAAATCAGAGGAAATGAAATCAAACTGTTTGCAATCAATTATCTTAATTAAAGCACAAGAACAGCAAGATGAATCCTTGTGTAATAAGCTGGATTCCGATGCAGTAACTGAATGTAAAGATCAAGTAATCCAAAGTAAGATCTTTTCTGGTCAAGATGTTTCACTTTGTAATAAACTAAGTACAGAGGAACTCAAAACCCAATGTAAAGATAGTTATTATCAAGATCAGGCAATGCAGCAAAATGATGAGGCTTTATGTTTGAAATTATCTTCTCAGGAACAAAGGACACTTTGTAAAGATAGTATCTTGCAAAATAAAGCATCAGAAGCTCAAGATGTAAATATATGTAACCAGCTGAGTACATCACAAGCTCAATTGGATTGTAAAGATAGTATTTTACAAAATCAAGCACAAGAAAAACAGGATGCTAATCTTTGTAATCAGCTTAGTTCATCAGAGCTGCAGCAATCATGTAAAAATGATATTTATATGAATTTAGCATATGAAAGTGGAGATGAATCTGATTGTAATAAAATCACAGAAGCTCAATTCAAACAATCTTGTGTTGAGGGAATCTTGCAAAACAAAGCTATGGAGCAAAATGATGAATCTTTGTGTTCAAAAATAAAGTCAGAGGAATCAAGAAACTTTTGTACTGATTCAATTCTGCAAGAAAAAGCATTTGCAGAGAATAATGAGCAGTTATGTGAAAAATTAAGTTTAAAAGAGTCTCAAGTTTCTTGTAAAGTGTCTGTTATAAGTAATAAAGCCATGAGGTCAGGAGACATTAAATTATGTGATAGGTTGGATGAAGAAGATAAAAATAATTGTAGAGATCAGATATTATTTGAGCAGGCAATTTCACAAGGCAATTCTGAATTATGTAAGGATTTAAGTTCAGAATTTGCAGTCAAGGACTGTGAAAATAATATTATAACTAGTAAGGCGTATGAAACTGGAGATATCTCTTTGTGTGAATCACTAAGTGAGCAGGCACAAGTATCTGATTGTAAAAATAATGCTTTGTACAATAAAGCAATTGAAGATCAAGATGAGTCTTTATGTGCTCAGATCACAGATGAGTTTACTAAAGAGACATGTATCCAAGCTTTACAGCAACAAGAAGTAGAGCCTACAGGTTTTGAAGTACAGACTGGATAAACTTAATAAATTAAGAGATTAATTTGAAAAGGTCTAGTGCTTTTTCAAAATCTCTTTTTGTAAAGTCTGGCCAATGTTTATTTGTAAAATATATTCTTGTATTGGATAGATCCCACAGCAAAAACCCTTGTGTTTTTTTACTTCCATTAATAATAAGAAGATCAGGAGCTATAAAATAAGAGGTATAAATATTTTCTTTAATTAAAGACTTATTTATGGAGTCAGGATCAATCTTACCAGACTGTACTTTTCTTGCAATTAATCTACATGCGTCAGCAATTTCTTCTTGTCCATCATAATTTATACAAAAATTCAAAAAGAATTTGTCAAAATGTTTGGTCTGGTCCATACTGCATTTTATAATGTCAACTAATCTATTTGGTAAATTATACCATTTACCAAACACTGAAACTTTAATCTGATTTTCCAGCAAAAACTCATCTTTTGCAAGGACTGAAAAAAAATCAACTAATGAATCAATGATTATCCCAAAATTTTTAGAATCTTGGCTTGATTTTAACAAAAATACTGTTAATATAGGGATATTCTCATCTACTTGTTGTAAAAAGACATCTTTTAGTAATTTAATTCGTTTTTCTAGGATTTCCTTTGGTTTTCTGTTATTGTGCTCTGCCCAACTAAAAATATCTTTTTCAAAGGAAATTGCAATGTGTTTTGGTTTCATTTTGCTTCCCTTTTATATAGTGGTGAAAAGAATATTTAAAAGCTTTGCTTTTTTATACTATTATGTTATTAATCTTAGCAATTTCAGCATTAATTTCATTACTAATAGCTTCTTTTTCAGACCTAAAAACAAGAGAAGTACCAGATTGGTTAAGTTATAGCACAATTTTTTTTGGGTTAGGAGTTAGAGCATTAAATTCATTGATAAATTGGTCATGGGATAGCATAATATTTGGTTTTTTGGGATTTGGTGTCTTTTTTATATTAGGTCATATAATGTACCTTACTGGTCAATGGGGAGGAGGAGACTCTAAACTTCTAATGGGGATAGGAGCAATAATTGGTTTAAGTCCAGATATCTCTAAAGTTCCAGTAATTCTTATTTTTTGGATAAATACTTTGCTTGCAGGAGCAGTATTTGGTATGGGTTATGCAATATTATTAGCATTTAAACACTCTAAAAAATTTAAAAAACAGTACATTAAATTAAGAAAAAAATACTCTATATTTTTCCGTATTGTAGTTATTGTTTTTTTTATAGCTGTTTTTTCATCAGTATTTTTTTCAGGAATAACTAGATTTATTTTAACTCTTATATCCTTTATGTCTGTATTAATGTATTTTCTTTGGATATTTGTCAAAGCAACAGAAAAATCAGC
>JAANXH010000032.1 GCA_018263355.1 Candidatus Woesearchaeota archaeon | reverse complement strand
TGCTCTTCCGATCTAAATCTGCGGTGAGGAGCAATCCCCATAATAAATTATGGGGTTTTTAACGCTTCTCACTTTTACAAGCAGATTTTCTGACTGAAAATCACGCAGTAAAGTGCGGGGAATTCATCATCCCCTTCAGAAAATCCCGCTTCTTGCGTGATTTTCAATAAAATTTTCAAACTCTTGATCAAAATGGCAGAAAACAAACCAATAGGCAGAAGGGCACAATCCTCTGTGGAATTTGCATTAATAATATCTTTCATGTTTATAGTACTTACAATTTTTTTTTCAGCTGCATCTGAGAGACTTTCTGAGATCCAAGCACAAAACGATAAAATTCTGCTTGAAGACTTTGGAAGTTATTTGAAAAATGAAATCCAACTAGGAGCTGTGGCAGTTAATGGTTATGAACGCCAGTTTGAAGTTCCTGAAAAGTTAGCAGGCAGAGAATATATTATAAAAATAAATCCTTACTCTGGCACAGACATCAATCATTCAGAAGTTGTATTAAAATATGTTAACCATAGTGTGATTTACGAGTATACAATTCCGGTTAGTATAAATGTTACAGGTCAGATAAATCAAAAAGAAAGTCCAATTGTAAACATTTCAAAGAAAAACAGCATAGTATTTATAAATTCATAAAATATTTAAATACGATAATGAAAAAAAACAATAGGAAAGAAAAGGTGAAAAAAGTTAACTCAAAATCACAGACTTGGTCTATTGATGTTTTGTTAGCTGCAACGCTATTTGTAGCAGGCATTGTAATTTTCTTTTATGTTCTTTCTTATTCAGGGGATTCAGACACAGTCAAAGAGCTGGAGTCTGAATCAGAATCTATTCCAGAAAAAGTGATTGCAGTTGACGAGAAATCTGCCACAACAACTAGTTTTGTTATTGGAAATAAAGTTGATGAAGATAAACTAAATAGTATTACTAACAAAACATATGAACAGGTTAAATCTGAAATTGGAATATTTAGTGATTTTTGTATTCATTTTGAAGATGAAAATGGAAATTTGATTAATATTGGCAATGACTCAGCTAACCCAAGATATTCTATTGGAGATCCAAAACTAAACTTTACTATTATTGATGAGAATGGACAACAGATTGTAATTCCTTGTGGAACTTAATTTTTATTCTTTTGATTTTTTTAAGAAAAAATCTTTTAGTTTAGCTACTACTGTTGCAAGAATAATACTATAAAACATAAAGACTAATGTTAGGTTCAGTAAGAGAGATACTCCTTCTAATTGATAAAAAATACTTGTTGGATCAGTGTAAAGTGTTGTAAATGCAAATGCGATTGTTGCAACTGCAATTCCCTTAGCAACATTAAATGTCATAAATAATTTCTCTTTGAATCTGAACTGTTTTCTAAATACTAGTTCCAGCACAATATATCTAATTACAAGATATAAAATAAATAAAAGAAAACTTCTAACAAAAAAATCCAAAGTAAGTGGGATTTTTGTTATTAGACCAATAAATACAAAAACAAGTATTTGGAGTGCAGTTGCCAATGCTGAAGAAAATTTTTGAATCTTTTCTTTTTTATCTTTTCTTGCAATTGAAAAGTTTCCAAAATATAATCCCAAAGTGCTGACTGCCAAAACTCCATTTCCATTTAGATTTTTTGCAAGAGTATAGGTAAGGATTGCTGCGGTCAATACTCCTAAAGAACTCAGCTCATCAGAATACTTTTTCCTCATAAATTTAAAAAATACCAGTCCAACAAGCACACCTGCACCTATCCCAGTTACAAATTGCTGGATAAAAGGAACAAACTGCATTGCTATTTGGTCCCAAAGTCCTCCAGAACCAAGGTTTATCATAAGATCAATTACAATAAATGGAAGCAGAGCCATGAATGGAGTATTGAAAACTGATTCAATTTTTAGTATCTTACTTATTTTACTTTTACTGTTTTTTAAAGCTACTATTACTGCGCTTGGATCTGTCCCGCAATTTACAAAAGCAAAGATTAATGCAAGAGATATTGAATAAAATATATTCTGTGAATTAAATTCAAACAAGAAAAATGTTCCTGCCCCTAAAAATATTGCATTAAACACAATAAATCCCATCACAACTTTTAATACTTGTGTGGAAAGCTGGTCAACATCTCTAAGCTTGAATTTTGTGGTCCCTTCAAATACAATCATGATTAATGCTAAGATAGATACACCTGCTAAAAATTCGTTTGGAAATAACACAATTTTCTCGCCTTGAAAAGTTATTTTGTTTAGTATGATTCCAAATGCTATTAATAATAGAAAATTAGGTATTTTAAAATAATCACTTAGAATAGAGCAGAGCATTCCAACTAAGAGTATTACTGCGATTATTGTAAGTGCTGTTAGTGCTGCGATTTTCTTGCCTCTTAATAACTCTATCTTTTTAAGTAGTACTGGAGGGATCTGTATTCTGGTTTTTCTTTTGGTATTTCCAGGTTTATAAACTCCCTTAAAAACTTTTTTCTGCTTGGCTTTTTATATGTTTTGTATAATTGCTTAGCTAATTTTTCTGGTTTTGATAATGTTGATTCTTTTAATATCTGCAATAAGATACTTTCAAAGTATTTTTTTTGCATGATTGTCTGTGTTTCCTTGTTTCCAAGCAATGTTTTTAGAAATTGCCTTTTTGTTGGGTGTTTTGTTTCCCACACAAGACTAGCAAGAGTTTCTGGGTCTTCAAACAATACATGTCTTATTAACTGAAGAGTTCTAATAACTGGATCCTGATAGTTTTGCATATCTAGTTTATTGGTTACTTCAAATAAGATTTTTTGAAAACTTATTATTTTTATTCCTTTTATTTTCTGAGTGGATGTGGTTACAAGTACTTTCTGATACTTTGGTGTATAGCCCAAATGTTTTTTTAAAAATTTCTTGATTTCTTTTTCAATTTCATTATTATTGAATTGCTTTGCTATAGCTCTTTTACTTTTTGGCTGCATTGATACAGAACAATTGATTTCTATATGCTGCACCATTGGTTTTTGTTTAGAAGATTTTATTGCTAATGTGTCTATGACCCGGTTTTTACCTGCATTTATGTTATTGATTACACTAAATCCATTCTGGTTTAGCCAGATATTTACTATTTTTTTTTCTGGAAACATAAATTTCCACCCCCACAGTGTAGTTTTGGTTATTTGGATATATAAATTTATTGATATGCTAGTAATTATGTTAAAATTGAATAAGTGAGAAATTTTATTGAAATAGACTCTTAACTCTTTCTTTCCAAATAAGCTTTATTCACATGAGCTGCTACAAAGAGAGATAATTTGTGTTTGAGTAAAAAATCCATGCCAATTATTGAAGGAACTTGCCATTTTGATCCCATTTTTGCCGACTCTTTTGATGGAGTAGGTTCTGCACCTTTGAAATCCCCAATTTTAAGTTTTATTGTTTTGTTGTTTTGATTCCTAACATACATATCCACGTTTTTTACTTCATATATTGTGTATTTCCTCCTGCTATTTTATCGTAGTATAATTTTTTACCAGGTTTGATACCTTTTATAAGCATGTCTGTGGTGCCTATGAAACTATCTGGACTCCCTGTATCTACAATGAAAACAATATTAACTAACCCACAGTGCTGGCCATGGATTCGTAGAGTTGCATTGAGGATTACTCTATCATCTATTATTTTTAAAGGAATATACTCTCTTATTTTTTTCATTATGAAAAGTATTTAAAAAATTGTTTTGATTTTTGAAACAAATGATATAAATGCTTCATTTGGATTAATCTTTTTTTGTTTTAGTTGTTTAAGAAGACTATTTAGATTCTTACTGCTTGCAACTACGGATTCATCTTTGATTGCTACAAAACTTTCATTAAATCTATTTTTGATTGTATTAAGATTCCTTTCATACCAATCAAGATTATTGTCCATCTTTTCAAGCATATTCATTGCCAGACTCATTTTAAAACCTCCATTATATAAAGATGTATTAATTTAGGTTTAAATATTTTTTGGTTTTTTAGTACTTCTTGATGGTTAAACAATGTTTATCACACTTA
>JAANXH010000031.1 GCA_018263355.1 Candidatus Woesearchaeota archaeon | reverse complement strand
ACTTAACGAACCAAACAAAATTCTCAGAGAGAACTTTGAAACCAATATTAGTGTTTCAGAATATGTTTTCTGAGGTTGCGAGGGTATTTCAAAGTTATCTAAAGAAACTACTCGTTTCATACTTGCTAAAGCAAGAGTGAAAAGCAAGCTTTTAACCCAATGTTGTCTCCTTCACTTAAATCAGGCATTTATGGAGCTAACACTGGATAGTTGACTTTGCCGAGCCCAAACAATATTTAAAAAACATCCATTTACAGAAGGAAAAATTAATATACTGCAAACAGGATGTCAAAACAGAGGGGAAAAATTGACAATATTAGTTACAGGAGGAGCAGGGTTTATTGGTTCTCATGTATGTGAAAAGCTTTTAAAAAAAAGAAAAAAAGTTATCTGTATTGATAATTTTAATGATTACTATAGTCCAAGTGTAAAAGAAAACAATGTAAAGAATTGCTTAAAATCAGAGTATTTTGAGCTTGTTTACGGAGATATTAGAAAAAAGGATCTTCTTTCTGACTTGTTTAACAGATTTGATATCAATAAAATAGTTCATCTTGCTGCTATGGCAGGTGTTAGAAACTCTATTCTTAAACCAAAACTTTATTGTGATGTAAATATTAATGGAACACTTAACTTGTTAGAATTAGCTAAAAAAAACAATATTGGAAACTTTGTATTTGGTTCTAGTTCAAGTGTCTATGGAGACAGTAGAGAGATCCCATTTACTGAAAACAAAATAGGAAAACCCATCAGCCCCTATGCTGCAACAAAGCTCACAGGAGAGATCTATTGTAGAATGTATAATGAACTTTATGGTCTAAATATCAATGCGCTGAGGTTCTTTACAGTTTATGGACCAAGGGGCCGTCCAGATATGGCAACATACAAATTCACAAGGATGATAGACAAAGGAGAAGAGTTAACAATGTTTGGTGATGGAACCTCAAAAAGAGATTATACTTATGTTAGTGATATAGCTGATGGAATAATATCTGCACTAAACAAAAAACTAGGTTTTGAAGTTTTTAACCTGGGAAACTCTGACCCAATTCAGTTAAAAGAATTCATTTCAATTATTGAGAAAAATGTTGGGAAAAAAGCAAATATCAAACAATTACCAATGCAGACAGGTGATGTGTTTATTACTTGTGCAGACATATCAAAAGCAAAAAAGATATTAGGTTATGAACCTAAAACAAGTATTAGGCAAGGTATTAAAAAATTTGTAGAGTGGTATAAATGCAGATAGAAAAATCTCTGCTTGTGGGAATCTTAGTCTTTTTCTTGTTTAGTCTTGGATTTTTTATGAGAAATTTTCCTTTAACTGAAGGTGATCTTGATAAAGATGTAAGCCCTTTGATGACAACCTCTGATGCTAATTATTTCATCTGGAGGGCTAAAAATGCTCATGATACACAAATGCCTGTTGTGGAGCCACCTTACGTAGCATCTGGTGTTGAAAATGCTGTTTCATTTTATCCTCCACTTATCTATACTTTTATGGGAAGTATTACGCAATTAACAGAAGTTTCACCATATCAAATGGCATGGTTTTTGATTTGCCTTTTGTCCGCCTTAATCCCATTATATGCTTTTATTGTTGTAAAAAGATATTTTAACCAAAACTTAGCCTTAGTGGTTTTAGCTTTAGGATTGTTTACTTCATCTAAATTTTTATTTCAAATATACATTGGGTTTTGGGCAGATGTGTTTGCTTTTGCACCAATAGTTGCTTTTTTTTATTTTTTGAAAGATATTTGGAAGGAAAAATCTTATTTAATTCTAATTATCTGTGCTGGTTTATCTTCAGCTGCACTAGTTGGTCATGTTTGGGAGTTTATGTATTTTATGTTATTTCTAATTATCTCAGGATTTTTTGTTTTAGTTGGTGAAATTAAAAAAAAGGCGATGAAAAATATTGGTTTTCTAATTATTATCTTGGTAATTTTTAGCTCTGGTTTTCTAACAAAATATAATGTTATAGGATACGGTGCAGGAGAATCTTTTAAACTTGGAGAAAACAGAGGCGGCCCACCAGATTATTTTGAAAAAATAAGTTTTGGAATTTTCTTTTGGATTGCAACAAACATTGGAATTTATTCTATTTTTCACTCAAAGTCAAAGATATCTATCTACCAAATTGCTATTCTTTTAATACCTTTATTTATAATCTTAGTAAGATATAGCACGTTAATTGGAATTGAGGCAAACCATACTTACCGACAGCTTTACCATAGTCTTGTTTTCCTTATCATTCCTGCGGCACTAGGTATTAATTATATTTTAGAACTAGTTAAAACAAATGCTAATCCAACTATGCATAATCTTGCATTAAGCATTAATTATATTTTAGAACTAGTTAAAACAAAGGCTAATCTAATTATGCATAATCTTGCATTAGGGGTAGTTATTTGTCTTCTTATAATCCTGGCTTTTGGATCCACATTTAACACTTTAAAACGTGTGCAACAAATATCAAAACTAAAAAAACCAGAATGGGATTCTCTAATGTGGATTAAAGATAACACCCCTAAAGATGCAAAAGTGCTTGTATTATTTGGTTATTATGGACAAGGATTAGATGTTCATGCTGAACGGCAGACATTATTTGATGTTTACCCTGAGAATATACAGCAGATATGTAACCAAACCATACCAAAAAAATTTAAAGGATCCTGGAAGTTTCAGGGTCTTACTCCTAAAGGATTTAAAATATTGGATACTGGACAATATTTTATGCCAGAATATACTGATCCCACTAAAAGTGTCTCTTTAGATGAGATAGATTATATTTTAGTTAGGTATAAAGATTATCAGGCTGGAACAAATATGGGAGCACAGCTTGATGCATGTATGGGTTATTTTATTGCTGAGATGATGCAGCAAAATAATAGTGTTGTTTGGAATAGTGACCAGATTGCTATTATAGAGGTAAAAAATGGAGATTGAAAAAATCATAGAGGAATATAAGTTAAAAACTTTGCTGGTAACATTTGGATTATTTATGTTGGCAGCCATAGTTTGGGGCTTGTTTACTCCGACAAAACTTCAAACAATGCTCTCTCTTATGTTTGGCTTATTTGTTTACTTAATAATCCCAGGATACTTTATTTTAATAAATATTAATATGGGAGATATTGAGAGAGTTATCTTATCTACAGCTATTGGAATTAGTTTCATACCATTAATATTGTTTAATATGAATCTATTTATGATTAAGATGTCAAAAGCAAATATCATTTTAGTCATAGTTTTAATAACAATTACTGGAATTTTAATAAAAGAATTTAAATCTAAGAAGGCTTAAATATTTAAGTCCCATTTTCATCATTTTAAATTTTGTTTTTCCTGCTATTCTATTTGAATATGTTGTTGGAACTTCTGTTAGCCTAAATCCTCTCAAGTGTGCTTTAATTGCAAACTCAGGTGATATTGCAAAATCTCCTGAGTCAAGTTTGATTTTATTAAATACGCTCTTTTTAAATGCTCTAAATGCATTTGTAATATCATTTACTCTTAGTCCAAAAAAAAATTTAGCTAATCTACTATATCCTGAGCTGGCCAACGCCTTTGTTTTGTCTAAATCTCCAGAAGATCCTCCTGGAATATACCTCGAGCCAAATACCATGTCATTTCCCTGTTTGATTTTTTTGATCATTTTAGGAATTGTCTCAAGATTATCAGAACGATCAGCCATTACCCATACAATAATATCTCCTTTAGCCTTTTTTGTACCATCAATTAGTGCATTTCCCATACCATTATGTCCTTTTATGCGGTGTACTGCCTGAACTCTCTTAGCTTTAGCTAGCTTGTCAATAATTTCTAGAGTAGAATCAGAACTATTGTCATTCACCAAAATGATCTCATAATCAAGCTTATGCTTTTTAGTCATACCTTGAATGTCTTTTACCAAAGGTTTTAGATTTGACTCCTCATTAAACGCAGGTACTACTAATGAAACTTTCATAACAATCCTTTTTTCTTTAACTCACTAGAAGCTTTTTCAAATTTATCATCAGATTCTGCTTTTTTGCTCCAGTTGATGAATTCTTCCATTCCTTGCTCAAAATTAACAGTTGGCTCAAACCCAAGTTTATTTTTGATTTTAGAAATATCTGCATAACAATGTCTTACATCTCCTTTTCTGTATTTATTTGTCACAATTAGTTTAACATCAGATCCATAAAGCTTTGCCAATGTTAAGGGAATGGATTTGATAGTCAAAGGAATTCCCGTGCCTACATTGAAAACTTCATAATCTGCTGCATTACTATTCAATGCAAGAAGATTTGCCTTTGCAATATCATGTACAGATATGAAATCACGTGTTTGCATACCATCTTCATAAACAACAGGAGAGTTATTATTCTTTATCCTGCTCATAAATATTGCAGCAACCCCAGTATAAGGATTACTCAAACTTTGTCGGGCTCCATAAACATTGAAAAATCTCAAGGCAACAGAAGGTATACCATAAGTCTTGCCTATATTTAGAACCATATCTTCCTGATCTTTTTTTGAGATAGCATATATGGAATTGCAATGCTGGTACTTGTTTTCATCTGTAGGTATCGGCTTAATAGGATTATTACAATCCGGGCAGAACAGTTCCCATTTTCCCTGTTTCATTTGCTCTACTTTTCTTAAAGGAGGATATACAACACCACAATCATCACATTTGTAAGCACCTTCCCCATAACTACTCATTGAGGCAGCTACGATAAGTTTTTTAACATCATGTTCTTTGTTTACTAATAAATCAAGCAGGTTTGCCGTCCCAAACGAATTTTGGTGCACATAATGTGCTACTTCATACATGCTCTGTCCTACTCCTACTGCTGCAGCTAGATGATATATAACATCTATGTCCTGCATCGCTTCATACAATTCTTTAGATTTTGTAACATCTCCAAGTACAAATTCTGCTTTAGGGTTAAGATAATCTGGTTTTTTACCCTGATGAACTTGTTGTTTTAGATTATCAAATATTCTAACTTGATGTCCTTGACTAATTAATTTATCAACCACAAAAGAACCAATAAAACCTGCCCCACCTGTTACTAACACTCTTTTTTTCATTTTGTCAATCTTACCTCCACGTTTAATATTAAAATATCACAAAAGTGGCGAAGCCACTTAATAAACGGATAGACAATGTAGCCTACCCATGTTGGATGATATTTGTATTCTAATTTTGTAAATAATCTTTGTTTATCTACAGGATTATGAACATATTTTCCATTAATAAGCTTACGCTTTTTTCTAACAAAATACCTAAAAGTACCAACTGTTAAACATTTCTTGTGTGTTGGATCTACCCAAGCATTAGGATGCTGAAAATAAGGAAACTTTAGAATTAATTTTCCTCCTGGTTTTAGTATTCTATGTAGCTCATTCATACACCCAATTGTATCATCCAGGTGTTCTAAAACATTGTCTGCTAGAATAAGATTAAATTTATTGTCTTCAAAAGGGTAAGGATATTTTTCAAGGTTGTGCACCACATCTACTCCTTTTCGTTTCTTGACATCTAGATTAACCCATCCTTTTTTAATATCATGACCACAACCTACATTTAGTTTCATTAAAATCTGCTCTTATTTGCCAAAACCCAATCTGCTAGTTTTTTAACACCTTGAGAAGGATTAACTTCTGGCTGCCATCCCAATGCCCTGTTTGCATTAGTTATATCTGAAACATATACTTTTTGATCTGAAGGTCTCCATTTATCAAAACTGATTTCACTTTTCTTCCCAGTTAGTTTTTTTAAAATCTCAAGTAATTGAAGTAAAGACAAAGTATTTTTATGACCTCCTCCTGTATTAAAGACTCCATGCTTAAGATTACTATTTATAAAACTGTCATAAGCTCTAACCAAATCAGTCACATAAAGCACATCTCTCACTTGTTTGCCATCTCCAAATATTGTTAATGGTTTGCCAAGAATAGTTGCAATTGTAAACCAAGCTACCCAACCCTGATCTTCAACACCAAACTGTCTTGTGCCATAAATACAGCTCATTCTAAAGACTCCTGTCTTTAGTCCATAAAGATGAGCATAATCCTGACAATATATATCTCCAGTTAATTTAGAGCAGCCATAAGGTGTATGTTCGTTTAGATCTGTATCAAATGTTTCTGGGATTCCTTTTTCAAATCTTGGTTCAAAAACATATTTTTTGGACTTTTCAATCACTTTTACTTTATTAACATTTTCTCCATAAACCTTGTTTGTAGAACAATAAACAACAGCACAATCATTTTTTCTTGCTGCTTCTAGTACATTAAATGTTCCCAAAGCATTTGTCTCAAAATCTTCTCTAGGATTTTTTACAGAAGTGGTTACTGCAGTTTGTGCAGCTGTATGTAAAATCACATCAGCATTTTTTGAATTTTTTTCTAATTCTTTGATATTTAGAATGCTTTTTTTAACTAATTTTATGTTTTTGAACTTTTTTAAATAATTCCAATTATACATTGAGTTTTTTGATGACTTTTTTAGCAAGTTTGCTCTTGACAAATTATCATATACTACCACATCGCAGCCTTTATTTGCATAAAACTCTGCAGCATGACTGCCTACAAATCCCGCTCCTCCTGTAACTAATACCTTCATGAATATCCCCTCAATGTCTGGAATTAATTATGGTATATAAAGTTTACTCCAATTTATAAGTCAAATCAAGAATAGTTCACATAGACTTTAGAAAACTAAACTATGAAGGTTTTCTGCAACTATTAAGTCAGATTAGCAAGTTCTGCAATTTTATTTATTATCTTTCCCATAAGATTTGGTTTTAGTAAAACTGCTGTGTATCTGCAAACTTCATGACAACAATGACAACTAATGCATCTGTTTTTGTTAAGCTTTGGTTGTGTATTGCCCATTTTAAGTGCATCTACAGGACAAATCTTTATACATTCTGCACATTTTGTACATTTATTATTAAAAACTGGTTTTCTCTGAAGTTGTTTAAAAGCATATCCTACAATAAAAGAAGGTAACAAGTCCTTAATTGCATTTGAAGAAGTAACTGGTTTTTTGAAATTTAAGTTTGAATATTCTCCAATTACTTCAACTTCTTCTTTATTTAAATAACCTCTTTTAACTGCTTGCTCAATTACAGAAGTATTGGATTTAAATCCCATTATTTTTTGCTGAATATAGTCCAAAGCATAACCATTTTCAGATACTATGATTTTTCCTACTTTTTTTGGATGTCCACCTGTTCCTGGACCATTTCCTTCTAAGCAGACTATGGCATCCATTATGTTTAAGGTCGGTTTGTTAGCCTCATAAATGTCTATTATAAGCTCAGAGAATCTTTCAATTGGTTGATAATCATAATGAAACTTTTGTTTTTGACTTCCAGACAAGGTCCCATACATGTTTTTTATACTTCCAGTAAGTCCTGTAAGAGAATGTGTTTTCATTTTTGGAAGATTTATAATCATATCTGATTTTAGTAAAAGCTCTGATTTCATAATATTTTTGAGTACTTTTCCTTTTGTCTTGACTTTTTTTTGTTTTGTAGCTTCAAAAGAAACCAGATCAACTTTTTCTTGTTTTGCTATTTTTTTCATACCTGTTTTAATAAATGCCCTGTTTGTTGGGGAGTTTCCTGTATCTGAAGAGGAATCTGAAATTGTAATCTTGCATTTTTGTTTTTTAAAATATTTAACTACAGCTCTTACCATCTCAGGATGAGTTGTAATAGATTTTGAAGGTTCAACTGCAGAAAGAATATTTGGTTTTAGCAAAACAGTACTGCCTTTAGGTACCTTAAATCTCATTTGCTCAAATATTCTACAAAGCTTTTTGTAAATGATCTCTGAATTGTAATCATTACAGTCCTGTATAAATACTTTTGAGTCTGACATTATTACTGATTATTTGCTTTTATTTAAGAATGTTTTTATAGTATTTTAAATTGCTAACATAATATGTGTCAGATAAATGAAAAAATTTACAGAAAACTTATTGATAAGCTAAAAGGAAGAGACTTAAACAAAGAAGAGATTGCTAAAATTAAATACAGTGTGATTAGAAACTTTAAAGCTGCAAAAATTCCTTCTGATTTTGATATTGTATTAAGAGCAAATGCCAAGGAGAGAAAGCAGCTTAAAAGTCTTATAACAAAACCAACTAGGACTATATCTGGTGTTGCTGTTGTGGCTATTATGACAAAACCTTCAAAATGTCCTCACGGCAAGTGCATTTGCTGTCCAGGAGGCAAGGATTCTGGGTTTGGAGATGTTCCTCAAAGTTATACTGGTAGAGAGCCTGCTACAATGAGAGGAATTAGAAACAATTATGATCCTTATCTTCAGATATTTAACAGGCTTGAACAATATACTGTTTTAGGACATGACCCTTCAAAAGTAGAAATGATAATAATGGGAGGTACTTTTACAGCATGCACAAAGAAGTATCAAAAAGAATTTGTTTCCTATTCATTTAAAGCATTTAATGACTTTTCAAAGCTGTTTTTTGATCCTGAATTAAAATTTGATAAGTTTAAAGATTTTTTTGAGCTTCCTGGCAAGATTGGAAGCAAAAAAAGAGTGGAAAATATTCACAACAAACTATTGAAATTAAAAGGAGAATTTAGTCCTCAAGTACTTGAGCAAGAACAGGTAAAAAATGAAAATGCAAAGATCAGGTGCGTTGCATTGTGTATTGAAACAAGACCAGATTATTGTAAAGAACAGCACATAGATCAGATGTTAAAGCTTGGCACAACTAGAATTGAACTAGGTGTTCAGTCATTGTATGATAACTCATTGGAAAAAATCAATAGAGGACATACTGTAAAAGAAAGTATTATTGCTACAAAACTAGCTAAAGATTCTTTATTAAAAGTTGGCTATCACATGATGCCTGGATTACCTTTATCAGATCCAGACAAGGATCTTGAAATGTTAAAAAGAATTTTTTCAGATTCTGATTTTAAGCCTGATGCTCTAAAAATTTATCCTTGCATGGTCATGCCTGGAACCAAGCTCTATAAAGATTATAATAAAGGTAATTTTGTACCAATGGATACCAAAACAGCAGCTAATTTGATTGCAGATTTCAAACAATATGTTCCAAAGTATTGCAGGATAATGAGAGTGCAAAGAGACATACCTACAAAAGTTACTTCTGCTGGTGTTGATATGACTAATCTTAGGCAAGAAGTGCATAAGATTATGAATAAAAAAGGCATTAAGTGCAGTTGTATCAGATGTAGGGAGCCAAGAAAGAAAAAAATAAATCTTGACAATCTAAAAATTAAAAGGATGGAGTATGGTGCTTCTAAAGGCAAAGAAATATTCATCTCTGCTGAAACTAAAAAAGCATTGCTCGGATTCTGCAGGCTGAGAATTCCTGCTAAACCTTTTAGAAAAGAGATTACAAAAGACTCGGCAGGAATTAGAGAGCTTCATGTTTATGGTGTTGCAACATCTCTGCACAAGAAAGGAGCAGTACAGCACAGAGGTATTGGAAAAAAACTTATGACTGAAGTTGAAAAGATTGCATTAGATTTTGATAAAAAAAAGATGGTTGTTATCTCTGGCGTGGGTGTGAGAGGATATTATAGAAAACTTGGATATCAAAGACAAGGAAGATATATGGTTAAAAAATTATAAGTATGCATCCTGATATTCATCAACTAGACCTAATGCATAATCAAAGCCTGCATTTCTGATTTCAGGGGTAAATTCTAGCTCATTTACTTCTAATAAGGCTTTTTTAACCTTATCAACTAAGTCTTTATCAAACATTTCATGAGGATCATCAGACACTAACCACAAAGATTCTGCTTGATATGCAAAATCCGTTTCTATCTTGTGGTCTTCTCCTCTTTTATCTTGAATAACATAGGAGGGATCTAATTCTAATCTTAGATGCATTAACCAAAATAATGCTGTAAATGAATTACTTACTCCACTGCTTGCTTCTAATAACCCAGAATAGTGTATACTTTTCTCCCCAGAAAAATATTCGCTCTGACAAGTATTTTGATTTTGTACAGGATAAACAAGATATTGAGTAGTTAATGAATCTATTTCACCCTCAATAACATTTTTTAGTTTAGAAGCTATTAACCAGTCTACATCATCAACAATATCACGCATGTTTTGAATTTTTTTAAATTTCATTTTTTTATGGAAATGCTGGTACAAATTCAGCAATAGGTAATTGCAACTCAAAGTAACTAAGTGAAGGTACTGTCTCAATATTTATAACAATTGGGAACAAATGAATATTTTCTGCATTACCTGCATATTTGATTGAGTTATCAAAAAGTTTAGAACTCATTCCTTGGTCTTCAACTAGATATGCTCGTGCTGCCTCTGTACTTCCTTCATAAAACTGGCTTGCAGCAACACATTCGTTACTAGCACAAAATATTGTATTTCCAACTGTATGCTTAACTACAGGTGCATCCCAAGTTGCTAATTTAACAAGTAATTCGCCTGCCTGATTATATGCATGATAAACCTCACCATTAAGCCCAATAATATTACCGTAATTCCCTTCTCCCGCAAATATCTGCTCCATCTTACCTGTTGCAGGTTCAAATGCATGCATTGTACCTGGGTTTACTATAAGATTACTATCTGGAAGATAAATCCCTCCCCCATCAAGTATTTGATCCATGCCAGGTATTTGTCTAAGTTCTTGTTCAGATATATTATCTGTTAGTTGCCAGCCAACTCCTTCTAATTCTAATTGTTCTGCAGTTTGTTGTCCTGTCCTGTATTCTTGACAAAGTGTATCTAATTGTGCTGCTCCTCCAACATATCTGCTTTTTGCTGGATTCCATCTATGCATGTTTGCATATTGTTCAGTATGCTGATCAGAAGCACACACAATAAGCTGATTCCAATCAACTTGAGAT
Source organism: Candidatus Woesearchaeota archaeon (assembly GCA_018263355.1). Lineage (GTDB taxonomy): Archaea > Nanobdellota > Nanobdellia > Woesearchaeales > JAGVZT01 > JAANXH01. The sequence continues at coordinate 927 of JAANXH010000031.1, read as the reverse complement.
AAACTGATTGGACCTTCTAATGGAACATGGTGCATCATATAAGGGGTCCATTCTCCTCCAGGAGGTATACAACCATCTAACATATTCTTATCAATAAATCTTCTTCGGTGACCAGCATAATTATTCAACCAAGGATATGTTGCATTATGATTTGGAGTAGCTCTGCAAAGGCTTTCCAAGGCTCTGTCAATAATGCCTTTTTCTACATCTCCACCATATAAATTAATAAGTTTCTTAGGACATAAACAAGGATTATTATTAATTCCAGTATAAACAAAATTATAACCATCTTCTTGTACCAGCCCTTGTATTGCACCAGAAGCTATTGCTACTTCTGTATCTGAACTAGAAGATTGATTTACAGTCGCGAATTCCAAATCAGAAGATGTCACCCCACTTGTTGCTGTAGCACTAATGTTTTGAAGGGAGGAAGTTGGAGCAGGACCACATGCTGCCCCAGCAAATAAAGTTGCAGCCAATATTCCTCCAACAATTGCATTCCTTTTTATATAAGGGTCGGGACTCATTAAAGCTAAAGCAGCCAAAGCAATATTTGCTATACTCATCTTAACCCAAAGAAACATACTCAAATATATAAATATTTCATTTTAAAGTAGTGAAAATCTATCTCATACAGGCAAAGCCCCCTTAATTGTGGTTAGCCCCATAATACCGGTTCAGTCTCTAGTTTGCTAAACCATCATTCCTATTGTATGGAGTTTAATCTGAATAAGGCAAACAGTTCCCCGCTGACTCTTACGATTCTGTCATTACCCTATTATACCAATAGGTACATTCCGATATAGAGAATTTTGAATGCATTCATTCAACTTTTATTTGTTTATGAATACCAGTTTCATTCGGCAGTTAAATGCTTGCCTAAAGTGCAATCTATTTAACGAACCAAACAAAATTCTCAGAGAGAAC
>JAANXH010000030.1 GCA_018263355.1 Candidatus Woesearchaeota archaeon | reverse complement strand
TGAACAGAAAATGTTTCACATTTTCAAGTTCCGAAAAAGTGGTAGTCAAAGCAGAGGCGACAATACCCCACATCATGTCACTAACGTTCCTGACCTTAAGCATAGCTTAAGGCTTTAGTGTGGGGATTGGTTGGAAAGCGAAGCTTTACAACTCACTGAACACAGTGACCGTGAGCCTCTGCACCACTTTTTAGTTATTTCAGAATAATTAAACCTAGTATATTTGTTTTTTGGGGCAGTGCTACAAACAGACTGAGGGTGTCCAAAATCGTACTCCTTTTTTCCCGCAGAAAAACTACGTCTGGCCATGAATAACAAAAAAGTCATTTCATGTCATCCACGGCACAGACGAATTTTAAACACCATCAGTCACACTAATACAGTGTCGTCCAGGGAAAGAAGCATAAAGTATATATAACAAAAAGGAATAGTATTAATTATGGATGTAAAAAAAGCTATTGAACAAAGGAGAAGTATTAGAAAGTACAAACAAGATGATGTTTCAGACGATTTAGTAAGAAAAGTAATTGAAGCTGCAAGACTAGCGCCTTCAGGAAATAATTGTCAGCCCTGGAGGTTTTTGATTGCTAGGGATGAGTTAAAGGAAAAGTTAAAACAGGATGGGATTATTATGCAGAGTTGGGTTTATGATGCTCCTGTTTTAATTGTTTGCTGTGCTGACCCCAGGGTTTATCAAAAAAAGCATGTTGATGGTTGGGATGATGCAAATGTTTTGAGATCTGTGCGAGATTTGAGTATTGCTGCAGAACATATGGTTTTAAGAGCAGAGGAGCTAGGACTTGGAACCTGTTATATTGGATGGATTAAAAAAGATGAAATCAAAAACACATTGGACTTCCCAGACCACTACCAAGTTCCATATCTGATAACAGTGGGTTATGCTGATGAAAAGCCAAAACCAAGACTCAGGAAAACATATGATGAGATTGTTCTTAACCCGAAATAATTATATAATCTAATTGTAAGATATAGTTTATGGATCTGAAAAAAAGGATTGCCAAACTAGCATCAAGCATAATTCCTAAGAAGATTCCCTGGTTTGTTATTCCTGTTATTGTTTTTGTGTTTACCTTATTGATTTACCTAAAAACTATGTCTTCTAGTGTGTTTTGGGGGGATTCAGGAGAACTTACTGCTGCTGTTTGTTCAATGGGTGTGGCACAATGGCCAGGTTATCCTTTATATATTATTGTGGGAAAGCTTTTTTCATTAATCCCTTTGGGTAGTATTGCATCAAGGTTGAATTTTATGTCAGTTTTTTTTGGAGCATCAGCAGTAGCTGTGGTTTATTTGATTGTCAAAGAACTGGCAGATATTAAAACTTCATTACTTGCAGCCATTGTGTTTGCAACTTCATATACCTTTTGGAGCCAGGCAACTATTGCCGAAGTTTACACATTGAGTGTTTTTTTGATGTGTTTGTCAATTTATAGGATAATTAGATGGAGCAAAAGCAAAAAAGATAAAGATTTGTTTATTTTTTGCTTGATTTATGGTATGGCTGTTATGCATCATATTTCAAATATTAATCTGGCTCCTGCTTTTATTGTGTTTATTTTATGGAACAGAAGAGTAAACCTAAAACTAATTGCAACAATGTTCTTGTTATTTATGATTCCATTTAGTTTATATTTGTATTTACCGATTTCTTCGTCATTTGATCCTGCTATTGATTGGGGCAATCCTGAAAACATAGGGAATTTTATTGATCAAGTCGGTGATAAGGATAATCACTGGAGGTTTTACTCTTTACCTGCATCACAGATAGGTCATCAGTTTAGGCTATTTTTTGTGTTTTTGTTAAGACAATTTCCTTTATTGATAGGACTTAGCTTGCTTGGAGTTTATTACTTGTGGGGCTTTGATAAGAAAATGCTTGTTTTGTTTGGATTAATATTAGTTGTAAATATTGTTCAATTTGTTAATTATTATACTTATGATTTGGTTGTGCATTTTTTACCCAGTTATTTTATTTTTGCCCTTCTTATTGGGTTTGGAGGTTTAGTTTTGCTTAATAGTCTAAAACAAACTAGATATGCCTGGATTTTAATTGGATTATTAATATTATTAAAAGTGTTTATTGTCTATCCTAAGGCTGTGCAGATTGATAGTTATAATAGAATTATGGAAAATGAATATAATACCCCTCTTGTGTATCATTTACTTTATCCTCAAAATTTGGATAAAAGCAGGTTTTATCAAACTGAACTTTTTGCTGAATATGCATTTAGTCTACCAGATAATTCTACTTTACTGTGTGAATATGATGACCAGTGCTTTGTCTTATGGTATTACCAGATTTGTGAAGGCAAAAGACCAGATATGAAGGTTGTTTACAGAGATTTGCTTGAATTAAAGTGGTATAATGAGAATTTAAATGATAGATATGCCATGAAGCTTAATACTAGCCAAGGAATTTCTGGTTTTATGCATTCTGTAGATGAACCAGTATATTATGTCAAAGCTAACCCTGTTTTTCTAAACATTTATAATGAGAGTTTGATTCCTTTGCAAAAGCTCAAATAAATTATTGAGTGCTGATGTTAATGGAAAAAATATATGATATTAACGAAATATTTATAAATATAGGTTTAAACCTTATTTATACTAGATATTATACTAAATGAGGAGGTTTATTAAAAATGGCAAAGAAAAAAGACCACATGAATCTTGTATTCATAGGACATGTAGATCATGGTAAATCAACAACTTTGGGTAGATTATTATTTGACTCAAAAAATATTGATGAGCAAACCATGAGAAAGTTAACTGATATGGCAAAGGAACTAGGTAAACCAGGTTTTGAATTTGCATATGTGATGGATAAGCTTAAGGAAGAGAGAGAAAGAGGAGTTACTATTGACTTAGCTCACAAGAAATTTGAGACTCCAAAGTATTATTTTACAATTATTGACGCTCCAGGCCACAGAGATTTTGTTAAGAATATGATTACTGGTGCTGCACAAGCAGATGCTGGTGTTTTAGTTGTAGCTGCTAATGACGGTGTCATGGCTCAGACCAAAGAACATGTATTTCTAGCAAAGACACTTGGAGTTGACCAATTAACAGTTATTATTAACAAAATGGATGTTGTTAACTATGATGAGAGTAAATTTAAATCTGTCAAAGAAGGCACTGAAAAATTATTAAAAAGTGTTGGTTACAAAGTTGACAAAATTACATTTATTCCAACATCTGGACTTAAAGGAGATAATGTGTTTGATAAGAGCGAAAATATGGATTGGTATAAGGGACCAACTTTATTTGAAGCTTTGGATAAATTAGATCTTCCAGATAAACCAACAGACCTACCACTGAGACTTCCAATCCAGGATATTTATAGTATTAAAGGAATTGGTGTTGTTTCAGTCGGAAGAGTTGAAACAGGAACAATGAAGGTAGGAGATAAGGTTATTGCTGTTCCAGGAAGAGAAGGAAAAGGAATTAGTGGTGAGTGTAAGAGTATTGAAATGCACCATGAACAAGTTCAAGAAGCAATTCCAGGAGATAATATTGGATTTAATATAAGAGGATTTGGTAAAAAGGATATTGCCAGAGGAGATGTTATTGGAAAGACGGATAATGTTCCTTCTGTTGCAACTGAATTTACTGCGCAATTAATTGTGCTAAACCACCCAACTGTTATGACTGTTGGATATACACCTGTATTCCATATTCACACAGATCAGGTGGCATGCCAGATCACAGCAATTGAAAAGAAGCTAAATCCAAAAACAGGAGAAACTCTAGAAGAAAATCCTGACTTTATCAAGAATGGAGATGCTGCAATTGTTAAGATTAAACCAGTTCAACCAGTAGTGATTGAGAAACAGAAAGAATTCCCACAAATGGCAAGGTTTGCTATCAGAGATTCTGGTACAACTGTAGCTGCAGGAATGTGTATTGATTTAGTTAAAAAAGAATAAATTTTTTTAGCATGGTGAGCTGGGCTTTATCATGTAGGTAGAAAATGCAAAAAGCAAGGATAAAAATAGCGAGTACAGATATTGACAAGGTCAATGAGACCTGTGATCAAATCAAAGAGATTGCAGAGAAGACAGGAGTAGAGATGAGAGGACCAATTCCACTGCCGACAAAAAAGCTCAAAGTCACCACAAGAAAAGGCCCATCTGGTGATGGGACTGCTACTTTTGACAGATTTGAGATGCGTATTCACAAAAGGTTAATTGATCTTGGTGTGGATGAACGTGCTTTAAGATTGGTCATGAGAGTACCTATACCTGAAGGATTAAACATTGAGATTGAAATGCTAGAACAGTAAACAGTTTCTTATGTTCTCCTTCTGGTCAGAAAATCATTTTTTGATTTTCGCTTACCTGAAGGATTAAACATTGAGATTGAAATGCTAGAACAGTAAACAGTTTCTTATGTTCTCCTTCAGGCCAGAAAATCATTTTTTGATTTTCGCTTACCTGAAGGATTAAACATTGAGATTGAAATGCTAGAACAGTAAACAGTTTCTTATGTTCTCCTTCTGGTCAGAAAATCATTTTTTG
>JAANXH010000003.1 GCA_018263355.1 Candidatus Woesearchaeota archaeon | reverse complement strand
CTCATGGATGGGGTTCTAAGAAAAAACACAGAGGAGCTGGAAGCCGGGGTGGAAGAGGTAATGCTGGTCAGGGTAAAAAGGCTAAGCAGAAAAAACCTCGTATTTGGAAAAACACTAAATATTTAGGAAAATATGGTTTTAAGAGAAATGTTACAAAACCAGAAGTTAAAACAATTAATATTTCTGATATTGAGAAAGGTATTGGCAGCAAATTCGATATTAAACCTAAGAAGGGTGTTTATGTAATTGATCTCAAAAAGTTAGGTTATGATAAACTTCTTGGAAGCGGACAAGTAAATGAAAAGTTTAAGATTACTGCAAACAAAGCTTCAAAAGGAGCTATTAAAAAAGTAGAAAATGCAGGAGGAGAAGTTATTCTTCCAAAAGAGGATTGAGAATGTCTGTGATTAGAAAACTACTTATGAATCTTCCTGAGGTTCGGGGCCCAACTCAAAAAAGACTTCCATTTAAAGAAAAACTAAAATGGACAGCAGTCACTATTGTTTTATTTTTTGTGCTTGGAATGATCCCTTTATTTGGTTTAGACCAGGCAAATCAGTTTCAATTTGAACAACTTGAGATAATTCTTGGGGCTAGTTTTGGTAGCTTGATTTCATTAGGTATTGGACCATTAGTTACATCCTCTATTGTACTTCAGTTACTGACTGGAGCGGGTTTATTAAAATTAGATTTAAATAATCCAGATGATAAAGCATTTTATCAGGGACTTCAAAAAATTGCATCTATTTTTTTCATATTATTTGAAGGTATAATCTATGTATTTATGGGAGGACTAGCACCTCCTGCTGCACTTGCTGGTACAAGACAATATTTGATTTTACAGATCTTATTAGTTATACAGTTGTTTATTGGTGGCTTTTTGATTATGTTTATGGATGAAGTTATTAGTAAGTGGGGCTTTGGCTCAGGAATTAGTTTATTTATTGCATCAGGTGTATCTAAAGCAATATTTTTAAGCTTGCTTAGTCCTTTTAATAGTACGGGGAAATTATTTTTCATATCAGGAGGAGAGCCGATTGGAAAACTTATCCAAATATTTTACTTTTTGCCACAGGGAAGTCAAGGTATGACTAGTGTATTAATTGCAATAACTGCTATTTTGGCAACAGTAATTGTGTTTGCAATTTCAATATTTGGCCAGGCTATGAAGATAGAGATCCCTCTTAGTTTTGGAAGAGTAAGAGGTCAAGGAATACGATGGCCACTTAATTTTATTTATACAAGTAATATTCCTGTTATTTTGGTTTCAGCATTTATGGCAAATATTCAGTTGTGGGCAAGATTGCTTCAAAATTGGGGAAAACCTATTCTTGGAACTTTTGTAGGAAATCAGCCTTCCACAGGTTTTGTTACATGGCTAAGTGCACCAAATATTATGCAAAAGATTGTTACTTCAAGCTTAACATTTTCTGATATATCGCATGCTTTAGTTTATATGCTTATTATGATTGGCGGAGCGATTATATTTTCTTTGTTTTGGGTTCAAACATCTGGGATGGATGCAAGAAGCCAGGCTAAGAATATGATGTCATCAGGACTGCATATTCCTGGTTTTAGAAAAGATGAAAGAATTCTTGAGAGAATTTTGAGCAGATATATACTACCATTAACAGTTATGGGAGCTATTTTTGTTGGTTTTCTTGCTGGAATTGCTGATCTTATGGGAGCTTTGGCAAGAGGTACAGGTATTTTATTAGCAGTAATGATTATTTATAAATTATATGAAGAGATTGCAAAGGAACATATGATGGATATGCATCCAGCTTTGCGTAAATTTGTTAAAAATTAAGAGGTGGTGAATATGAGTTTAATGGCAAGTTTTCTAAATTTACCTGCAGTATTAGTTATTGCGATAGTAGCGTTTGTTGTTTCTGTATTTAGCATTATTGTATGGAAATTGGTTACAGACCAAGATAAGATGAAGTCTATTCAGGATAGACAAAAAAAGATGAGAAAAGAGATGAAAAAATGTAAAGATAATCCTGATAAGATGATGAAACTGCAGAAAAAATCAATGGAATTAAGTATGGAGATTTTTCCACAGACTATGAAGATTATGCTAATTACCATAATCCCAATTTTTCTTATTTTTAATTGGCTTGGCTCAAGTATTGCATATCAACCACTGATGCCAGGAGAAGAGTTTACTTCCACAGTTATGTTTGAAAGTGAAGCACCAGGTGAGGTTTCACTAACAGTTCCAGAAGAGATTACTTTATTAGATAATTCTGTTAAACAAATAGAAGATAAATCTGTTTCATGGCTAATGACTGGCAAGAAGGGTACTCAAAAACTAAAATATACATATGGAGACGAAGAATATATTTTAGATTTAAGTATTGGAAAATCTTATAATAAAGCTCAACTTGAAAAGCAAAAAAAATTATTCTTTTTGATTCCAATGGGGGATGGGATAAGTGCAGAGAGTAACATAAAGAAAATTAGTGTGGATCTAGAACCTACTCGCCCACTTGGAAATTTCAGTATTTTTGGTTGGAATCCTGGATGGTTTGCAATATATTTTATTTTATCACTAGTGTTTAGTACAGTCTTGAGAAAATTGTTAAAAGTATACTAAAACCGAAGTGGCTACTGTAAAGTGATTGCATTCTTTTATATATTAGAATATTATTTTATTAAATAAAGTTTGGTGAATAATAGATTATTCACCAATATTTAGACAGAAGAAAATAAGAATATATGTAAATTATCGAAAAATTTATATATATCCTTGTCAGAAAGTAATTAATAAAAAGGGTAGACAAAATGATTGGTCAAGATATACCAAAAAAAGTGATACTAGTTATACTTGTTTTAATTATTATAATGTCAGTTCTTGGAACTTGGATTGTTTTTGATGAATCTACAAGTGCAAGAATCAGAGAGGTTCCTAAAAAAGAACAGGCTTCTGCTACAATTTCCATACTTAAGCCAGAGAACCCACCGGAGATACAGAAAAATGAGGAGGATACATAATGGCTGAAGAGGTTTCAAATAGAGTACTAGCTTCTGTCTTAATAGTGGCAGTTGTTGTTTCTCTTGTTGGTACAATTATAAGTTTAAGCAGATTAGCAAAAGTAGGTGTGCCAGACATACTAGGATATGCGCTTGATACACACACTGCTACGGCATCTGTTCAGATTATGTCCACTGCATCTATTCGTTTTCAAATAGACACACTTGATTTTGGAACTGGTATGGTAAATACCTCTGGTGGAAATACTAACTGTTCACTTGCAACAGGAGATACTACTGGAGTCAGGGATGGACAAAATAGATGCATTAACTTTAGTGTTGCGAGTAACTTGACAAGTCTTGAGATTGAAAATGATGGTCTTAATAATATGACAATAAACCTTACATTTGATACAAATGCTACTGATTATGTTGGAGGAGGGGACAGTCAACAAGAGGAATTTAGATTTAATATTTCAGAAAATGAATCTGGCTCTTGCATAAATTTATCAAATACTCAAAATGTGGACTTTCCAGCAGAGAACTGGACACACATAAATACCTCTATGTTTTGGGTATGTGCACCACCAGGATTAACCTTTGAGGATACAATAGATTCATTAGATCTGCATTTGAATTTGACTATCCCTTACGACAGTATCTATGCAGGAGAAGGAGTTCAAACTTGTACAATCACTGCAACAGCATCAACATATTTGGGTGGGCAATCCTGGTAACGAATTGACAGGTTTTTAGATGAAAAGAGGAACAGTTACAGGCTTTGCAGTAATATTTTTATTTTTATTATTTATTCCAAACATACATGCTTTATCTGTAGCTCCAGGTTTTTACAGATTTGATTTTGAGCCAAACATGAAAAAGAGTTTAACTTTCATGGTTTGGGGAGTTAAAAAATTAAATATTAGTTATAAGGGTGCTGATTTAGATCCATATATCACTTTAAATGATCCTGCACCAGGAGGAGGTCCAAGAACTGTACAGCTTCTTCTTGATTTGCCAGAAACAATGCCTAAACCAGGTCAAAATGGGATAGAATTTGTGGCACTTGAAATTAGGGAAGATAATGCCCAAGTTGGAGGGGTAGCAGAAATACATATCCCTATACTTATTCAAGCACCATATCCAGGAACATATGCTGAGATGAAACTTTTTGCTGACAGTGTAAATCAAGGGCAGGATGTTGAATTTAAAATACTGGTAAATAATCTAGGAAAAAAAGATTTATCTGCTGTTACCCCAATTGTCAAAGTATATAGTACTGATAATAATGAACTTATCAAAACAATAAAGTTTGATACTAAATCAGTTGAATCTGGTGTTATTGAGCAATGGATAGAACATATGAAAACAACAGATGTTGTTTCTGGACCATATCTTGCAGTAGGAAATGTTACTTATGATGGAGGAAATGTTATTGGCAAAAATAAGGGGTTTAAGGTAGGTCATCTTTATATGGCAATCAGTAATTACTCAAAAGTCTTACAAAGAGGTAAAATAAATAAATTTTTTATTGACGTGGAAAGTCAGTGGAACTCTCATATCAAGAATGTATATGGCACTATTACAATAAATGGAACTACTGAAAAAACACCTAGCTATGCTATGAGACCATGGGCAAACATGAGATTTGCAGGCCACTTTGATGCCTCAGAATTAGAGTTAGACGAGTATGATGCTGAATTTGCTGTCTATTATGAAGATCAATTTACCAAAGAAGAAGGAAAGGTAAGGATTGTAGATGAAATCAAAGAAGTAACTCCAGAGATAGTTGAAGAACCAACTGGAATTAATACTACTACTTTAGCAATTGCTGGACTTAGTGTTGTGATTGTGTTATTGATAATATTGATAATTGTTTTATTGATTAAAAAGAAAAAAGAATGAAAACCAAAGCAATTTTAGTTTTAGGAATCTCGACTGCAATGATTTGTATAGCTCTAACAGCTATTTTTTATTCTTATTTTGTGGTTGTAGAGGCTACTTCCATACATATGGATCTAAAAGTTGGTGATCATATTGGGCTAAATACTGATGTTGATGCAATGCATTTTGGTATTGTTGCAAGCCCAGGATATGGAAATCGAGAATTTATTGTCACAAATAATAATTCAATACCTGTTGAGGTTACAATAAGGCTGCATGGAGAAATGATAAAATGGATTAATGTTTCTGATTACAATTTTTATCTAGAACCTGGAGAACATAAAACTGTTGAGCTTGAGGCATATATCCCAAGAGGCACAGAACACGGATACTATGAAGGTAAGATACAGGTTATTTTAAAAAGGATTTGATTATTTGAAAATTTTACAGGTTTAATATGTCTGAAAAACGTTGTTTTTCTGATCATCCCAGAAATCTTCAATTTCTAAGACCTCACATAATATCACTTACGTTCCTGACCTTAAGCATAGCTTAAGGCTTTATTGTGGGGATTGGTTGGAAAGCGAAGCTTTACAACTCACTGAACACAGTGACTGTGAGCCTCTGCACCACTTTTTAGTTATTTTTATTGGAAAAACCAGAAGGTATTAAACCAAAATCTTGCTTAGAAATGGGAAAGGGTTTTAAAATTCCAAGACCAGATGACTTAGTTGAGCCAGATAGAATCTTAGATGGTGAAGAAATTATTGACCATAATTATGCAAAGGACTCAAAGTTTGCTGTTTTAAGCAGGCAATATCCTATTTGATAAACAAAACAGTATTCCATGCATAGTTTGGATTGTGAAAAAAATCAGAGTTTCTAACTATTTCTCTATAGGTATTAGGATTTCGTAAATCAAATGATTTTCGGGCGTCTGTTATTGTTAATGAGAAGTTTTCCCTGACCCATTGCTCAAGCTTTTCTTGCGGAATACTGCTTGTGTTATTTGTCCATATATTAAGTCCAACATCACTGGATCCGATTGTGTAGTTTAATGATACTCTGGCAAAATCCGCCAGCTGATTTGCAACAATCTGTACAGCTATATGTCTTGCCAACATTGTTCCTGTAGCAGATGGTTTGCTTGGATCCTCACCAGAAAATGAATCCACATTAACACCATATGTTGAAAATCCATCTCTATATGGTTTAGCATCTCTAGTACCTTCATCAATATACCAACCGCCAGTATTCCAATCTCCAAGACCATTTATCATTATTCTTGGATTCCCAAGATCAATATTGGATTGCACACTTTCATACTCCAAATATGCTCTAATAACTTTTCCAAGATTATTTCTTAATTCATTGACTTTTAAATCTTTACGATGCTCCACTGCAACAGATATCTGATTTACACTATGCAATCTTGATTTGGAATAATATGCATCAACCCCCACTTTTCCATCCGCCTTCAGGCCCAATATCTTATCAACTCCTGATAATTCTTGATATTTTTGTGGCACATTGTTATTATGAAATATGTTGTCAATTAGGTCTCTTATTTCTACTGCAAGGTGTCTTTCCCAAGGCAAACAATTAGGAGTATTTGCATATGCAACTGCAATTGGATTTCCTGAATCTCCTGTTGTTCCATTCGAAGCTAAGGTAGAGGATTGAGGATTGAATCTGAATTCAATTAATATTTCGCCAAGGCACAGAGAAGTTAAATGTATGTAATTATAGTAATCTACTACCAGTTTTCTTAAATCTGCTTCATATCCGCAAAGCAAATAGTCAGATACTTCACCTGAGACTGTAACTTGAAGTCTACCTTTGCTCTTATTGTATCCTCCTGTCACTCGGATGTCAAATCTTGAATCTTTATCTCTTTGCAGAAAATATGCACCAATAAGGTGAGCAATCCCAGCATCCAATTCGTCAGGTTTTCCTCTTCTACCTGCTTCAAAGGAATGAACTATTAGTTCTAGTCTTTTATTAGTCATTCAAACCACAAAACTTCACAACTTTTAACTTCACAACTTTTATAATCTGCTGTACCCCTTATTAATATTACTGTAAAAAATATTCAGATAACGAAAAAGTGGCACAAAACACGATACTATGAAGGTAAGATACAGGTTATTTTAAAAAGGATATAGCTATTTTTGGTAAACTTTAAATAATCTTGATTAATTTATTCAAGTAGGTGATCTAATGAAAGAATTCATGAATAATATTTTTAAAAAAGCAAGTTCTGATCCTAAGAGAATTGTGTTTTGCGAAGGTGAAGATCCAAGAGTTGTTAAAGCACTAAAAAAAATTACTGATAAGAAAATTGCAAAACCAATAGTTGTTGGTAAAATTTCTGAGCAAATTGATGGTGTGCAGTTGGTTGATCTAGATAATTTTAATAAAATAAAGGAGTATGCTGAAAAATTAGTTGAAATTAGAAAACATAAAGATATGACTTTAGAAAAAGCAAACAAATTATTGCAGGATCCTTGTTATCTGGGCACAATGATGGTCTATATGCAAGATGCGGATGGACTTGTTGCAGGATGCACGCATTCAACAGCAAAAACTGTTATCCCAGCACTACAGATAATAAAAACACATGATAAATTTCATAAGGTGTCAGGATTATTTTTGATGATGTATGATAGCAGAATATTATTGTTTGCTGATTGTGCTATAACTATTAATCCTGATGCAAAAGATTTGGCAGATATTGCTATTGATAGTGCTAATACTGCAGAAAAATTTGGAATAGAACCAAAGGTGGCCATGCTTAGTTTTTCAACAAAAGGTTCTGCAAAGCATCCAATGGTTGATAAGATTAGAGAAGCAACTAAGATTGTTAAAAGTAAAAAGCCTGAATTAATTATTGATGGAGAAATGCAGGTAGATGCTGCAATAGTTCCAAAAGTTGCTAATATTAAATGTCCTGATTGTGTAATACAAGGAGATGCAAATGTGTTGGTATTTCCAGATCTTAACAGTGGAAACATGGCCTACAAGCTAGTTGAGAGATTAGGAAAATTTAAGGCAGTGGGACCAATATTACAAGGTTTAAAAAAGCCGGTTAATGATTTGAGCAGAGGCTGCTCAGCACAAGATATTGTTGATGTGACAGCTATTACTGTTGTAGAGGCTCAATGATTGAAGCAGTAATGTTTGGATTAATCGCTATGTTATTTTGGGGATTTTCAGACTTTTTTTCCGCTATAGTTGCTAAACATATTGATTGTTACAAAAATCTTTTTTGGAGTCAACTAATTGGGATAGCAATAATGCTACTTTATCCAATTTTTTTGGGATTTGCAATTCCTTCTCCTAAATCAGTCTTATTTATTATTATAGCTGCACTAGCAAATGTAGTAGCTTTGATCTTTTTTTACACAGGACTTAGTAAAGGAATGGTTTCAATAATTAGTCCAATTTCATCTGGATGGCCGATTGTAACAGTTATGCTAAGCCTAATATTTTTCAAAGAGACTTTACAAATGTACCAAATAATTGGGATATTGCTGGTAATCTTTGGTACTATTATTATTTCTATTAAAAAGCTCAAGAAAAACAAGATTACCAAGGGAGCAGAATATGGATTAGTTGCAATGATCTGCTGGGGAATATCTCTTTTTGTTATTTCTCAACTTTCACAAGAGCTTGGCTGGTACTTTCCAGTTTTCTATTCCAAAATTACTGCATTGATACTGATTTCTGTTTATGTAATCATAACAGGAAGAAAACTATTGTTTAAAGAAAAGCAATCAATTACCCCACTTATGCTCTCAGGGATACTTATGTCAATTGCTTTTGTAAGCTATGGATATGGTGTAACCAAAGGATATACATCAATAGTTGCTCCAGTCTCAGCAGCCTATACAGGTATTACAGTGATTTTAGCAAGAATATTTCTTAAAGAAAAGCTAAAGAAAACTCAATTTGTTGGAATTGCAATGATCTTAGTGGCATTAATTATTTTGTCACTATAGAAATATTTAAAAAAGCTTAAATCCAATTATAATAAAAATGAAGGTGTTGGTAATAAATTCAGGCTCAAGTTCTGTTAAGTACAAACTTTTTGAAAGTCATAAAGTGGTTGTTAGCGGACATATTGATGGAATAGGTTTAGATAGATGTTTGCATATTGTTAATGATAAGAAAACAAAAGAGAAAATAAAGGATCATCATCATGCTATTCAAAGTTGTTTAGCTATTATTATTGAGTATTGTGATCTATTAGATATTGATGTTGTTGGACATAGGGTTGTTCATGGTGGAGAGTTTTATAAAAAAGCAGTTTTGATTGATCAAAAGGTTATTGATAATATTAAAAAGCTTGCGGATTTAGCTCCACTTCATAACCCACCTAATCTTGAAGGAATTTTAGCTTGTAAAAAGTTAATGGCTAATACTAAACAGGTTGCGGTGTTTGATACAGCATTTCACAGCACAATCCCAAAAAAAGCTTTTCTTTACGCAATTCCTTATGAGTACTATGAAAAATATAAGATTAGAAAATACGGGTTTCACGGAACAAGCCACAAATATATTGCTAGCAAAGCTAAAGAGATTCTTGGTAAGAACTGTAATTTAATTACCTGTCATTTGGGTAATGGTGCTTCTATTACTGCTATTAGAAAAGGTGAGTCAATTGATACATCTATGGGTTTTACTCCTCTGCAAGGTTTAATTATGGGTACTAGATCTGGAGATGTTGATCCAGGTGTTGTTTCTTTTCTTGTTAAAAAGACAGGAGAAGATGTAAACAAGATACTGTGGGAGCTTAACCATGAGTCCGGGCTTAAAGGTATTTGTAAAATGAGTGATGTTAGAAGCATTTACAAAAAATCTAAAAGAGGGAAAAAAGCACAACTTGCATTAGATATGTTTTGCTATCGGATTGTGGAATATATTGGTGCTTATGCTGCTGTTTTAGGTAAAGTAGATGCAATAGTATTTACAGCAGGAATAGGAGAAAATGCTCATTATGTTCGATCTAAGGTATGTGATTATTTATCTGATTTGGGTGTAGTGGTGGATAATAAGAAAAACAAGAAAAATGAACTGATTATTTCTGCTGAGGATTCTAAGGTTGAGGTTTTAGTTATTCCAACTAATGAGGAACTGCAGATAGCAAAAGAAGCTATTGAATTGGTTGGATAACAAATCTGATAATTTTACAAGAATTCACGGAGAATGTTTTATCTACTCAAACACTAATTTTAACCCTAGCATTAACAAGATTCCAAGAATTATTAATGCGAACTGAATCAAGGATTCTGTTATCTTTTTTGTTTTATGGAGTTCAGGTATTAAATCAGAAGATGCTATGTAAATAAATCCTCCTGCTGACAAGGCTAGTAAAACAGGGATGATGCCTGATATAGATGATAGAAAAAAACCCACTAGAGCACCAAGTAACGCGGTTATAGCTGACAAGAAATTATAAAGTAGAGCTTTTTTCTTTGATAGTCCTCCATAGATCATGACTGCAAAGTCTCCTATTTCCTGAGGTATTTCATGAAAAGCTATGCTTACTGTTGCACTTACTCCTAAGGGGATAGAAACTAAGAATGCTGTTGAGATTATTATACCATCAATGAAATTGTGGACTGCATCCCCAATTAAGCTCAGGTATGTGAATGCATGTACTGTACACTGCCCGTCATGACAGTGTCTCCAATATAGTATTTTTTCAAGTAAAAAGAAAAGAAGCATACCAAATAAAACATATAAAAAGACCTGAGGTCCTGTTTTGCTAATTTCTGGCAGGATATGTAAAAAAGCTCCTCCAAGCAGGGATCCAGAAGCAATTGCTACTAAATACTCTACTAAACTATTCATTACTTTTTTATTTATTGATATAAAGAATACTCCAAGTAATGATAGCAAACTAATGCCAAGCACTGCAGGTAGGATAATATATAACATGCAAAGAAAGTATTGTTTTAATTATTAAATACTTTTGGTTTATTGTTGGTTGCCTTAAAGATATCTACCAAATCAGATACCTTAAATCCTATTAGTTTTATTTTATTTTTGTTAATATATTGATTTAGTTTGCATTCAAGCTCATTTAAATTAGATTCAAGTATTATTTGCTCTATGTGATAAATTGCTTTTTCAGGGTAAATAAAAAAATCACCAGTTATTTTAATATGGTCAATTCTATTCTTGTTTTTAGTGTACTCTACTCTTAGTAATTTACCTTTTTTGATTTTTTTTGTTATCTTGCGTATGTCCATTCTTTGCTCATATATTTTTTTAATAATTGGTCTTTAAGCTGGATCTCAAACTTTGATAAATTTGCTTTTGAAATCTTACCGAATTTTTCAAATCCTTTTAACAAAGCTGCTCTAACTTTGTCAAAAGAACAAACCTTTTCTTCTTCTTTTAATGAAGTTACTCTGTTTTTTAATTCCTTGATTTTTTTGTCTGAAATTTTTTCAATTGGAACATTCAAAGCAGAAAACATCTTATTTTTATCTACCTCTAGCAAAATTGTGCCATGCTGCATAATAATATTATCTCTTCTGGTCTGTGCATTACCTGAAAATTTCTTATTGTTAATTAATAGATCATTGATTGGAGAGAACTTTGCATTGATTCCAATTGTTTTTAATCCTTTAATAATAGCACCACATATAATCTTGTAACTCTCAACAATATTATCTGATACATGATCCTTATGAATAAAAAATGTGTAAGTTAATTCTTTGTCATGAAAAACAGCTCCTCCACCAGTTATTCTTCTTACTAAATATATCCCATTTTCAAATAAATAATTTTTATTAACTTCTTTTTTTGCACTCTGAAAATAACCTATTGAAACCGCTTGAGGCTTCCACTGATAAAACCGTAAGGTGGCAGGTGCTTTTTTTTGGGTTATGGCTGTAAGTATAGCTTCATCTGTTGCCATTAATGTATATGCATCAGCCTCCATATCTGAAAGTAATCTAATCATAAGATTAAAAATTAATAATAAGAATATAAATGTTTACATATAACTTTGTGCATATTCAATTATTTCTTCTTCAGAAGGCCTACTCACTTTATTTTTTATTGAACGCTCTGCAATTATATGTCCTGGGTATATAACTGAATTGCTTATTACAGTTTTAATTGGAATCTCTATTTCTGGTCCAATAACTGAATTACCATCTATTTGTGATGGGTTTTCTTTGGTTGAATGTACCCTAACTTGTAAACCTAAAGCACAATTACTCAAATAGCCAGCCTGACCAACAGCACAATAAGGAGACAAGTAAGAATTAGATACAGTAGCACCCTCTGAAATCAAACAGTTCTTTTCAATATCTGAGCCTCCAATATCTACACGATTCTCAATCTTAACATCCCTTCCTATAAATGTGTTTGGACCAATATTTACATCTTGATCTTTAATTCTTTGTCTTAATGTTTTCCCATGATAGGGTCTGTTATATGAATCATTATGAATCCAAATATTACCCTCTAAACAAGTATAATCCAATTTACTTAGAATTTCAAAAACAGAAGGAAATGCTCCAGACAAAACATCTTTAAAAGTTTCCATAAAATTAGGCAATGTACCAACATCTCCCCACTTTGATATTGATTTTGAAAAAACAGGATAATCTCTTTCTAATAAATATGGAATCAAATGACCTGCCATATCAAACTTGTCTGCCTCTTTGTGGTATTTTCGAAATTCATCTGTTTGTGCAATTTCTCTTAAAGATTTATTATTAATAATATAACCAGCAGTATTTATCGGAAAACTCATATCCAATACATTTAATCCATTATCTAATGATAAAAAATCTCCAATCTCTTGTGCGCTTTCAGGTTTTTCTGATAATTCAATTACTCTGTGATCTAAATCCTGATTTACTAAACCATATGTGTCAATAATTGACTTTCCAGATCTACTTACAGTTAATATTGTCATAACAGCGTTATTTTCAATGTGTCTGTCTAAATAATTCCCAGGAAACTCAAAAAAGTTGTCATTTGGCAAACAAACACTGTGCCCATCCAATCTTAAATCCAATATACCTTGAAGTACAGCATCTCCAGAACCCCTATTAAAAACATCCTTGTGAGGATCAGAATAGGAAATATTCATGCCATATCTTGAGCCATCACCAAACCTGCTTTGAATTGGTAATCTATTTTCAAGATGCTGGGTAATCACAAATACCTCAGTGATGCTCATATTCTTAAGCTGTCTGAGCTGCAACTCAGCAAGAGGAATCCCTGCAAATCTCATAAGACCTTTTGGTATCATTGAAGTTGGACCCATAAGTGATAAAGGTCTTGCTCTAGAACCCATTCCCCCTGATGTCTGTAAACCATATAATTTCATACAAAAAAGTAGTGAGTTTGGTTTTATATAACTTTGGAAATTAAGGCAAAGTAACTTAATTGTGGTTAGCCCCATAATGCCGGTTCAGTCGTCAGTTTGCTAAACTACATTCATATTGTAATAAGTTTTATTTGATACAATCATTCCATTGGTGTGCTTTCAATCATTTCACTCTGTTTCGCACGGAACTTGCAAGATCCTTGCAAGCACCAGTGGTTCACAAACCAATTCTATTCAGTAGTCAAATGCTCTCAGAGTTAATCAAACTAGAAGTCTAAACTTTGGGAATGGCATTTGACAGACTGCAAACTGTTCCCAACTGACTCTTACGACTAGGGTTGTCTCCTTCACTCAAATCAGGTATTTATGGAGCTAACACAGAATAGCTGACTTTACCATTAACAAAGAAATTGCAATTGTTATTTTGTGTAATCGTCTGCATGATAAGAGCTTCTGACTAATGGGCCTGCCTCAACATGCTTAAAACCGAAATTCAAAGCAATTGCCTTAAGAGCATCAAATTCTTCTTGTGAATATTGTTTTTTAATAGGAGCATGATCTTTACTTGGAGCAAGATACTGTCCTAATGAAAGAAAATCAACTCCTGCATTTCTTAAATCATTCATTGTATTAACAATTTCCTGTTTTTTCTCATCCAAACCTAAAATTAAACCAGATTTAGTTGTAAGATAAGGATTTTGAAGCTTAGCTTTTTTTAATAACTCAATTGATCTTTTATAATCTGCATTGGGCTTATATATATTAAATAATCTTTTTACAGTTTCAATATTGTGATTTAATACATCAATATCCAAATCTGTAATAACCTTTAAAGCATCCCAATTGTCATTAAAATCAGGAACTAACAGTTCAATTTTAATTTTTTGATTGATGTTTTTAATTTCCTTAACACACTCTGCAAAAACTGATGCTCCACCATCCTCTAGATCATCTCTTGTAACACTTGTGATAACAACATAATTTATTCTTAGTTTTTTTACAACCTCTGCTATTTTTTCTGGTTTACTGTTTTTGTATACTAGTTGGGTTTTTTTATAGTTCTGCAACTGTTTTTTGTAAACTTGTATATCATTTCTGTATACAGGTTTAGATTTAACTTTACCCTGTTTGGTTTTTTTATAAATGAGTTGTGTTTTTTCAGTTACTGGTTTACTTTTTTGTATATTGCAATAAGTACATTCTCTTGTGCATTTATCACCAAGAATTAAGAAAGTGGCAGTGCCATTAGAAAAACACTCATATCTATTTGGACAATTAGCTTCAATACAAACAGTATTAATATTATTTTGTTTTAATAAATCTCTAATCTCAATGTATTTTTCCCTGTCAAACTTTGGTTTTTTCATCTAGAAATTTTTCTTTTTAATATATTTGCAGCAACAACTACTGGATCAAAAACACAGGATAAAGCAGGATTGTAAGCAGTCTCTGCATCACATAATTGCTCAATCTTTAATTTTTGCTGTACTGCTAATGCTAACCAGTTAATTCTTCCAACTACATCTTCCTCTCCAATTAGCTGGGCTCCAACTAAATAATCTTCTTTAGCAATTAGTTTTACATATACTTTTGAATTCTTTGGATAATACTCTGCTCTTGCTTTGCCTCTAAAAACAGCACTAATAGTGTTTTCAGAGCCTAAATCTCCAGTAGAGCCAATAATAAAATTATCAAACTTAGTAATACATGTATTAAAAGAAGGTTTTATTTTTGCATCTATTCCTAAAATATTGTCAGCTACAACTTCTGCCTGCATGATTGCATTAGTTGCTAGTTTTGCAGCATTAGTCTGTGCACAATCTCCACAAGCATAAATATCCTTATCAGATGTTTTCATTTGCTTATCAACAATAATTCCTTTCCTTACTTTAAGACCAGATTCTTTTGCAAGTTTACTGTTGGCTTTGACCCCACAGGCCACAACAATAAAATCACAATCTATTATCTCATCTTTTAGATAAACCTTGTTTTGATCAATTTTCTTAATATTAACAGAAGTTCTTAGATTTTTGATTTTTTTTTCAACAATTTTTGCAAAATTTTTGTCTAGTATTGTGCTTAAAACATGTTCTTTTGCTTCTAGTAAAACAATGTCACATTTTTGTCTTAGAGAGTCTGCTAGTTCAACTCCAACCATGCCTGCTCCTATAATTACTCCTTTGCCACTAGCTTTCATAAGCTCCTGTGCATGTTTTATTGTATGTAATGTGTAATAGTCTTTTAGACCTGCAATATCTGGAACAAAGGGTTTTGCACCTGTAGCAAGAACAAGTTTATCATATTCATAATTATCCTTATCAGTTTTTACAACTTTTTCTTGTCTGTTTATACTTTTAACTTCAGCATTTATTATTTTTAGATTGTTTTGCTTATAGAAATTTCTATCAAATGTTTGAATAGAATCCTGGATTTTTCCAGAAACAAGATATGGCAGGGAGCACCTTGAATAAGGTAGGTTACCTGATTTGTCAAAGATCTTAATATTGGCTTGTTTATTTTTTTTCCTTATTTCTAAAGCAGTTGTTACTCCTGCAGTTCCATTCCCGATTATTACAATATTCATTCAAATTCCTCAATAATTTCCAAAACTTCCTGGCCATACATTAAAGAAGGCCCTCCCCCCATTAGAGTGGCAAGCCAGACTACTTCTAAAAGTTCTTGTTTTGTTGCACCTGCATCTAGAGCCTTTTTTACATGCAAGCTAATACAATAAGTGCATTGACCCTTGATAGCCATGCCTATTGTTATTAGTGCTTTTGTTTTGGGGTCAAGAATTCCTTTTTGTGTTTTGTTCATGAATTGTTTGAATGCTTTCATTTTTTCTGGCTGCTCATCAAACATTTTTTTCATATATTGTTTTGTTTTTTGATTCATTTGTTTATAGCTCATTTTTCTACCCTTATTTTCAAAAGCCACTGTGTTGGATCATTTTGCAGGAGTTCTGGATCTTCTTGCACATCCGTGTTTAATTTCACAATAATACCCTCTACCCTGCTTTTTAATTGCATGGTTCCTTTCATAGCTTCAATATTGAGCAATGGGGAACCCTCTTTAACTTTGTCTCCTGGATCTACTGCAAATTCCATAAAAATGATATTTTTTATGGTTTTTAGAGACTCTTCATCATCATTAAACCCTATTTCTGCTGTGTCATCTTCAATATTCACATAACAGTCTTCATATTTCTTCATTTTCTCACCCAAACATTAATAATTCTGGTTTTAACAAAAGTATTAATCCGCATATTAACATGAATATACCAGATACTAATTTAAGTTTTTTGCCTAATTTTTTAGATATTCTCTTGGACTTAAAACTAAAGATAAAATTTCCTAATATTACAAATAGAGGCAAGACATAAATTAAAGAGTATACTGCTGTCCACATAATATGCGGAAATGCAAATTTAGAACCAAAGTTTGTTATTAATGATGACATATAAACTGTTGGCAGTATTGCAGTGCAGCCTAGTTCTACAATGTTCACACCTATTGCCAACATAAATGTTGCAAATATTGCATAGAGCTTAGTTTTAGTTTTGAGTGATTTTACAATTCCTGATGCTTTTTTTGTTATTTTGTTTTTTTGTTTTTTTGAAATTGTTAAAGATACTCCTTTTTTAAAGAAAAAGAAATCTTTTATGTTAATTGCACCTGCAATCAACACAACTAGACCGAGAATCTTCAGAATTATAAAACCATATTTTTCCACAAAAACTCCTCCTATGATTATCATTAATGAGATGAATATAAAGTACATCAAAGCAGATGCTATTATAAAAACCAAGCCTACAAGAGCCATATCTTTTTTGTTCTTTGTATATGTTAATAATGACAGTAGTATGAATAAAACTGTAAATGCACAAGGATTAAAGCCGTCTGCTAGAGCAATTACCCCCACAAATAGAGGAAAAGGGAGGTTTGAGGCAAATGATGTTATAATTGACTCAGGTGAGAATAATACAAATAAGAATAAGCTGAGAATTATTATCCCAACTAAACCTGAGATCCACAACCTTTTTTTCTTAAATAAAGGATATGTGAGGGCAAAAATAAGGATCAAAGAGAATATCCAGAAAGGCGTTTTTGTTTTTTGGTTTTGTGGATTGTAATTTGAGTTATTTAGTTCTGCCAAGTGCTTTTCAATTTGGTTTTTATAGCCAATATATGCTTTATACTGTTGTGTATATTCTAATTCTCCTTGTCCTGGATCGAATCCAATAAAGACTTTATCTGCTATAAATGTTCTTGGAACACCTCTCGTGGTAGTATCATATTCTTTTGCATATTTGTCTAGTAGTGCTGAGTTTTCTGGACTGGATATTTCATAAAAGTTAAACTCAATATCTGGATAATCTGTTTTTATTTGATTTAAGAACTCTATTTCCTCATGGCAATGCGGGCAGGTCTTACTGTAGAATAAAACTAGTTGTTTTTCTGATTGAGCTAAAGCTAGTGGAATTGTAAGCATCAGCAGGGCCAGTATGATTATTTTTTTGTTCATGTTATATCAAAATATGAAATAACCTATGAATATTTGTATCAAAATATGAAATAAGTGTTATTTATAAAGTATTTGTTTAAAAATTTATTTTTGAACACAAAAATGAAAGCATTTATTTATTAATAAGATAAATTAATTTAAAATGCCCAAAGAAAAGTCCAAAAATGAATACAAATCTGCTATTGATGTTTGGCTAACCACCTTAACTAGTAGTATATTAGTAATTATTGTTTCATTATTATTTAGAAAAATTAATAGTTATTTAGACCCCAATAAAATAGGTGTTTGGATCATAGGTATTATTGTTGGATTGGTTCTGTTTTTGTTTGCTTCATATAATTTAGTTAAATTGAAAAGGAAAAACAAATAATTTTGTGGATTTTGTAAAAATACTTATCTTATTCAGTTTATAAAGATTTTTTTAAGATTATTGTTTAGCTCAATATCATTTGTCATTCCTGCTGGTGTCTTAGTGATTATGTTTTTTTCTTCTAATTGTTTTAACTCTCTTGAAACTTGTACTCTTGAAAGCTTTGTTTGTTTGGCAAGCTTGGATTGCGTCATCTTGCCATTGTTTTTGATTAAAACTCTAATTATTGGCTGTTGGTTTGGCTCAAGAAATTTAATTGTTGACAACACATCTTCTTGGATTTTATCTACTTGTTTTTCATGTTTTTCAGACATAAGATAATATGTTAAACTTCCAACAAAAACACCTGCTAAAGCTGATAAAGTAATTGCAATTGTAACACTTTTCTGGCTATTACAATGAAGATCACAGAGTATGTTTTTTTTTAGATAATTGTTTGTAAAAAATATAATAAAAGTAAATCCTACAATAATTACAATAATTAACCACATCTGCAAAAACTTATTATTAGTGTTCATATATTGTTTTTTTATTACGGAGTTTATATTTTTTATGGAACTGTTCAAATTTTCGAATAGAGAACTTTGAAATACATCCTTTTTATTAAAAATCGTGTCTTGAAGTACTGGTACGCTATGATTTCAAAGTTCTCTCTGAGAATTTTATTAGGTTTGTCAGATTGCACTTCAGGCAAGTGTTTAACTGCCGAATGAAACTGGTATTCATAAACAAATAAAAGTTGAATGAATGCATTCAAAATTCTCAATATTAATTGAAAAATTATATAAATGTTTGAATCAACACAACTAATATGAAAAAGTTTGATCACTTTAATATATTGCTTGTTGTGATGGTTATTTTATTCATAATGCTTATTGTGTTATGGTTGTCAGGTAAAGTATAATGAAAAAATTGAGTGTGTAATTTGCTGCTATTTCAATAGTTTTGGTTGCTGTTGTTATTTATATGATCTTGCAGATACTAACGGGTCACAGCCCTACAACACTTGATTTAGTATTTGCCTTAAACATTGTGTTGGTTACAGGTTTTATTACTGGAGGAATTCATTTTTCTAACAAACTTGGAAGGCTTGAGGAAAAAACAGATAATATTGGCAGAACACTTAAGGCTTTAAGTGATTTTAAAAAACACTTAAATTACCACAAATAACTATTCAGAACAAAGTTTTTTGAGTTTTTCCCATTCACTGTCCACATGCTCCTGGATCTCTTGCAGGATTTTTTCATTTCCTGGTTTGAAAAGATGCCTGAATCTTCTTTGGGTTTTAAGCCAGTCTGTGATTGGTTTTTTCTTATCACCAGGATCATAATTTAATGTATACTTGCCGTTTTCTATTTCATAAAGTGGCCAAAAACATGTTTCTGTGGCTAATTTAGACATTTCTACTGTGTTTTCTGCTGGATAGACCCAGCCAGCTGTGCAGGGAGTAAGTAGGTTCATAAAAGTTGGACCATATGTTTTAAATGCTTTTTGTGCTTTTTTTATTGTGTCACTATAATTATGAATTGCTGCTTGGCAAACATAAGGGATATTATGTGCTACCACAATTTTTGTTAGATCTTTTTTGAATCGTTCTTTACCTTGCTTGACCTTTCCTGCAGGAGCTGTTTTGGTTGAAGCTCCGTATGGTGTTGCAGAACTTCTTTGAATGCCCGTATTCATATAAGCTTCATTGTCATAACAAACATAAAAAACATCATGACCTCTTTCAAGCATCCCTGACATGCTTTGAAGTCCTATATCATATGTTCCTCCATCTCCACCAATTGCCAAGAATTTAATGTCTTTGTCAATCTTACCTTTTTTCTTTAAAACTTCATAGGCTGTCTGGACCCCACTCATTGTGGCTCCAACATTTTCAAATGCATTATGTATCCATGGAACTTTCCACGCTGTATATGGATAAATAGTAGTACATACTTCAAGACAGCCTGTTGCATTACCAATAACAACTGGTTTTTCTGTTCCTCTAAGAATCTGCCTGATTCCGATTGTAACTCCACAACCAATGCACATTCTATGACCTGGAGCAAGTCTTTCAGGCTGCTTTGATAATTTTTTAAGATTAACCATTTCTAACACCTAAGAATCTCACTATTTTAAATTTGTTTGATTCTGCTACTTTACCTAAATCTTCAAAAACTTGTCTTATATGGTCAAGTTTAAGTTCTCTTCCACCCAAACCGTAAATATAGTTTACTGATTTTGGTTTGTTTTCTATTTCATACATTGTGGATCTTATTTCTGTAAATAATGGGCCACCTTGAAGGCTAAATGATTCTGACCTGTCTAAAACTGCAAATGCTTTAACATGTTTTAATGCATCAACAACTAGTTTTTTTGGAAATGGTCTAAACATTCTGATTTTTAAAAGCCCTGCTTTTACTCCCCATTCTCTTAGCTGATCAACAACAAATTTAACTGAACCTGCACTTGAGTTCAAGCAAATAATAGCTAGTTCTGCGTCTTTTAATTTGTATGGTTCAATCAAATTTAGTTTTCTTCCTGAAATTTTTTCATATTCTTTTGATAAGTTATTAAAAGTTTCAAATACATGTGTTAATGCTTCGCTTTGCTGTCTTTTATGTTCAAAATAATAATCAAATAAATCTAATGGTCCATATGTTACTGGATTATCTGTGTCCAGTAAAGGATAGTCTGGTTTGTGTTTTCCAATAAAATCTTTAACTTTTTTATCTTCTAACAAATCTACTCTCATTACTTCATGGCTTGTAATAAACCCATCTTGACAAACCATTACTGGAAGTTTAACTTTACTGTTTTCAGCCAGTCTTACTGCCAGCAAGGTGTTGTCATAAACTTCTTGCTGGTTTTCTGAATATAATTGGATCCAACCAGAATCCCTACAAAGCATTGAATCTGAATGATCACAATGAATATTAATTGGTGCTGATAGTGCTCGATTAACAACGTTCATTACTATTGGTAGTCTTAATGAAGCAGCAATATATACAATTTCTACCATTAATGCCAGTCCATTTGCAGCAGTTGCTGTCATTACTCTGGCTCCTGCAGAAGCCGCTCCAACTGATGCTGACATTGCTGAGTGCTCTGATTCTACTTTTATTAGCTCAGTGTGCACTTCTCCGTCTGCTATGAATTTTGCAAATTTATGCATTACAGGAGTTTGAGGAGTAATAGGATAGGCTGCAACCACATCTGGATCTATTTGTTTCATTGCTGTTCCTGCTGCGTCTGCTCCTGTTAAAGCTTTAGTTTTCATTTTTTTCATTTATTTTAACTGTTGTTGTTCTGCCTTTATCATCAAATCCTTCTAAATTTTCAGCCTCAGATTCTTTAACTGTTTTAATACATTTAACTGGACATACTTGCTCGCATATTTTGCATCCTTTACAATGATCATAATCAAATCCTTGCATTTTTTCATCTTCCACATAAATTGAAGAATCAGGACACATTATCCAACAGATCAAACAGTTTATACATCTTTTTTTATCAACTAATGGTCTAAAAGTTCTCCAAGTTCCTGTTTTGTATTCTTTTGAGTTTCCTGCATCTACAATTAATCCTGCTGGAGGAATCTCTTTCCAGCTTTTTGCATCTTCTGACGCTGCTAAAAATCCACATACTTTATCTTTTGACATTTAGTGCTCCTTTAGTTCCTCATATGCTCGATTAAAACATTCAATATTTTTATCCATAATTTTTTTTCCGATTTTTTGTTCTAATTTGTTTCTTAATTGCTTTTCAACGCAGTTTTTTGGCAAAAGGTTTGTTGCTTTAAGTACTGCACCTAAGGTTGGAGTGTTTGGAATATTTCTACCTAATATCTCAACACTAATACCTGTACAATCTGCTGTATATATTTTTCCTTTAAGATTAGTACAATGTTTTATTTTGTCTGGTGATCTTACTGTATTTATCACAACTTTATCACTGTTTTTATTTGCCATACTCAGTAAGGATTCATCCATTACAACTGTTAAATTTGGTTCTAAAACACTAGTATGAATTGTTATTGGATTCTTACTGATACGAATAAAACTAACAATTGGTGCTCCAGATCGTTCTGCACCATATTCAGAAAACGCTTGAATATACTTACCTTCATGTAGAGCTGCGATTGCTAAAACCTCAGAAGCAGTTTTAGCTCCTTGTCCACCTCTCCCAATAATAGTAATTTCGTAGATATCTTCCATAATTCCTCTTTTTTAGGATAACGAAAATTTGGATGCTCGCAGGCTATCCCCTACCTGAAGGTAGGGGTTTTACGCCGCTCGCTTGTTCCTCCAAATTTTCGGAACATGAAAATGTAATCCATTTTCAGGTCTGGAAATCAAAGATTTCCATGAACCAAAAATCTCTGCTGCCTAAAGGCAGGGGTTTTCACCATCCCAAGAAAATCTCTTGCAGAGATTTTTGATAATAAATAAAACCTGATTATATATAAAAGTTTCTAAATGAAGTTTGTTAGGCTTAAAAATTATATTTTATGGTCTAATGTATTCTTTTTTCCTTAAACACAAATTTTTAACCTAGTGACTGCAAATAAAAGGTCTGTCCATTTGATGAAACAACACCTTTTTCTGGACACATACCTGCATCTGAAACAGGATATGGCTGTTCAAATAGTTTTCCTTGTTTTCTTGCATTAGCTCTGGCAGCTTCCCATTTCAAAACAGATTTTTCTAATGCTGTGATTTCTTCTGTTAATGAATCCAGCCAAGGAGAGTCTAATCCAAATTCAACATTTCCATTTCTGTCTGACATTATTGTTCTGATTGGATATGTCTGCATACATGTGTCATATCCTACTTTTTTGTTTATCATTTTTTCCTCCAGATTGAAGAATTATGCCTCTAACTATGCTACACCATGCTTGCCCAAATCATGAGCAAGCTTACAAGAGTAGAATAATTAGAATAAGGCTAATGCTAGACAAATTCAACATATGATGCTTTTTGTCCTGCATTTTATTCTCCAATCTTATTGTTGTTTGTTTGCTCTTTTAGAATAGAAAAGAGCCTAATTAAATAAGGATAATTAGTTCTGAGATTTTGAAGTGTCTCATAGTGATTTATCACTATATGTAGTATATAAATTTTTCCAAAAATTTTTGTGCTTAGCTATTCAACTAAGAACACTTCATCATTTTGTCTAACTGGACTTGGTACTTTCAGGCCAATTGATTGGCCATCTCCTGCTTTTTCAACATTCTCATGGTCAATTTGCATGGAGTCTACTTTCATAGTAAAGTCAGTAGTATGTCCTTTAATATGAATTTCATCTCCCTGATTAATTTCATCTTCCAGCTCTATTACTGCCACATTTATATTTGCAAAAAAGTGGGTAACTTTACCTATTTTTTCCACCAAAGATAACACCTCCATTTATAGTGGTAAATAAAATCTGATTATTCTTCAGCCAGTCTTGCCTTATATTTTTTGACGCAGCGAGCTGAACAAAATCTCATAATATCTCCTTTTATTTCAGATTCAACCACTGAATCTTTACCTGTAAATACCTCTCCACATCGTCTGCATTTTGCATCTTGGCCAAGGCCTTCTGCTCCCTGCATAAAACCTTGTTCCCAAGGCTCAATCTCATCACTGTCAACCATCTTTTCTCTGGCTTTGTGCGAATATATATCCTTATCTTCAGATTCTTTCAATTTAATCCCCCTTAAGATTAAATTGATTTAACACTATTTAAATTTTATGGAATGAAGATGAAGTGATGCACGTTTTACATATAGAGAATTTTGAATGCATTCATTCAACTTTTATTTGTTTATGAATACCAGTTTCATTCGGCAGTTAAATGCTTGCCTAAAGTGCAATCTATTTAACGAACCAAACAAAATTCTCAGAGAGAACTTTGAAACCAATATTGGTGTTTCAGAATATGTTTTTTGATGTTGCAGGGGTATTTCAAAGTTCTTTATAAAAAACAAAAGAATCATTCATTCTTGGCACAGACCCATTTTTGTAGGTAGAAAAAATGCTATTCTCCATACAGCAATCCTCCACTTGGCTACGCTTTATGGAGGAACGCTGTAAGTCTCATCTGGCCATGAATGATTCTTTTATAAAAAGAGGTCTGAAAAGCATATGTGTAAATCACTTTCCTGGTGTAAACCAGTTTCGGGACAACAGAGAATTGAGTAAAATTTAAATAGTATTTTTTATTAGATATATTATGGCACATAGATTTAATGGACATTTCTCTAGGTTGGAATCAGATGAACGAAAGAAAACCTTACCTGCAAAAAGTGTACTCAAAGCTATAGGCATAAAAAAAGGGAGCACAATAATTGATTTTGGTTGTGGTATTGGCTACTTTAGCATACCAGCACTAAAGTTTGTTGGAAAATCAGGAAAAGTTATTGCAATTGATATTTCTGATGATATGATTAATGAATTAAAAAATAGATCAAATGGTTTGGATAATCTAAAAATTGTGAAATCAGATAAAATTAAAGGTTTTAAAGGAGATATTATTTTATTAGTTAATGTTTTGCATGAAGTGGACAATCCTAGAAAATTTTTAAGAGCGTGTTTAAAGTCATTGAATCCAAAAGGCAGGGTTGTGATAATAGACTGGCAAAAAAAAGAAACTGAGAAAGGCCCACCTCTATCACATAGGATTTCGAAAAAACAAGTAATCTCTTTGTTAGAAAATAAATATAAAGAGCATGATATTGAAAGCTCATTGTATTTTCTAGAATTCAAAAAGTGAGGGTCTGAGAAGTATTTTTTTCAAATATGTGCTTCAGGTTATAAAGTTAATATTTAAATCTGAAGCTAAGTTTTTGGCTTTTTGAAATTCTTCTTTGCTCAGTCTTTGATTAATATCTTCATGCTCAGATGCACGATACTCTGGTCTATATTGGTCCATGAGGTTTAGTATTGCTTTATTTTTCAGGTTGTTTGAAATAAACTCAAGTATTGGTTTTGTGCAGCATTCAAAATGATTGGGCAGCATAAGATGCCTGATTACTAGGTCTGTCTGCTTTGCAGCAATTAGATGATTTCTTTTAATAATTTCTTGGTAATTCTCCACACCACACAATCTTTTCGCGCATTTATTGCTCCAAAACTTCCAGTCACTTAGATAAACATCAACAAAGCTTTTTAATATGCCCATGGTTTGCTCACTCATATAAAAATTAGAATTCCAGATTATTGGAAGATTAGAGCTAACATGTGATAAAGTCTGCAGAATAAATGGGATATAAGGTGTTGGTTCACCTCCAACAAAATTAATATTTTTGCAGTGAGAGTTTTTATCAATATTTTCTGCAAGATGTTTTGGTTTGTATATGACTGCTTTTTCTACTCTTTGTGAAATTGTCCAGTTTTGGCAAAATTGGCAGGCTAAAGTACAAGACCAAAAAAATATTGTAAATGAGGGTACAAAAAAAGGCTCTTCTCCAAAGTGTGTAAAGTAAGAAGTTACAACTTGATGATTTCCTACCTTACAATAACCTTTTTCATTATCTAATCTGTTTATCTGACATTTTCTTTCACAAAGTGTGCAGGATTTGAGAATTTTTTGTGTTTTAGTTATTAATTTGTTTAGATTAGCTGATCTGAATTTTGGTTTTTGTTTTTTTTCTACAATCAGGTTATATTTATCTAAAACTGCCATAATATGGATTATTAGAAAAATAGGTATTTAAAGGTTTATACTTTTAGGTAGAATTACTTTTTTTTATTAAATTTTTTACTTTTCTTTTTTTTTCAGCAGCAATTTTATGTGCTGCTCTTAATGGTTCTGGTAGTTTGCTTTGTTTTATACATTTTTTTGTAATTTTTAAGGCTGAAGTTCTGCTAATTTTATGTCCTGGGCTGACATAGATTGGATTAGCATGCTCTTTGGTTAATAACTGATATCCCCTAGGCTGGTCCTGAATCATTACTCTTTTGTTTTCAACAGTACCGCAGTAGAGTGAACTTGCTACTCCTATTGTTGGAATATCTAAAGACAAGCCTATCTGGCTGGCAGCTCCGATTTTTCTTGGATGAATTATTCCATTTGAATTACACATTAACATATCTGGCTTGTTTTCTAGCCCTGAAAATAATTCTATTATTGCTGGAGCTTCACGATAACTTAGAAAAAAACGCATGTATGGAAATTTTGCTTTACTTACTGATACTTTGCTTTCAATTGGTTTAAATGTCTCATAGTCCATTACAACAATAGCTATTATTAATCTATCAAACGTGTAAGCAGTTGTGCAGCCAGCAATAGTTTTAATTTTAGAAAAATCATCTCTTGTCACAATTTTTTTTGCAAGTTTTATTTGCTCTTGCTTTAATTTATTGATATCCATTATATCCTTTCTTTTTTTAATTAGAGTTATTTGCAAGTTTATATATCTTTTGTTTTTGTTACCATTGTATTGGGACTAAAATACGAGGCATACCCCAACTGGGCAGTGTTACAAACAGACTGATGGTGTCCAAAATCCTACTCCTTTTTTCCTGCAGAAAAACTACGTCTGGCCATGCCACGAATAACAAAAAAGGTCATTTCATGTCATCCACGGCACAGACGAATTCTGAACACCATCAGTCACACTAATACAGTGCCCCAAACTGGCAGCACCACATACTGACTGATAAAGTAAAACAATATCCTATTTATCATTGTAATCCCAAATAACTAAAAAGTGGTGCAGAGGCTCACAGTCACTGTGTTCCGTGGGTTGCTCTGGCAACTAATCTCACTTCGCTTTGCTCCGTTCCTGAGTTGTAAAGCTTCGCTTTCCAACCGATCCCCACAATAAAGCCTTAAGCTATGCTTAAGGTCAGGAACGTTAGTGACATGATGTGGGGTATTGTCGCCTCTGCTTTGACTACCACTTTTTCGGAACTTGAAAATGTGAAACATTTTCTGTTCAGGAAATCAAA
>JAANXH010000029.1 GCA_018263355.1 Candidatus Woesearchaeota archaeon | reverse complement strand
TTATTTGAAAATTTTACAGGTTTAATACCTCACACTTCAGTGTGAAATTTTCAAGTCCGAAAAAGTGGTAGTCAAAGCAGAGGCGACAATACCCCACAATTTATTGTGGGGATCAGCCTCTGCACCACTTTTTAGTTATTTAACTCTCACTTTTGGAATCAAAACTTGCATAAATCCACAAAAGCATAAGATGTATGATTGATTGTGTTTTTCATCCATACTGGAAACATAGTTTTCCAAAATAACTCTTGCAATATAATATAGAACCTTTAATCAAAGACAAAATATTTTAATTAACCACCTAATTAGAATATTTGATTATTGATTAAAATATTTAAACAATATGCTGATTAAATTATTTAATCAAAAAGCAAATAATTTAGAACTATAAATCATCTAAAGGATTCTTAATTTTCATCAATTCTGCTGTTGAAACTTTAGTATAGATCTGTGTTGTCTGCAGATTTGCATGTCCTAAAAGCTCCTGAATCTGCCTAATTCCTACTCCAGATTCAAGCAGATGCGTTGCAAAAGTATGCCTTAATGTATGGGGAGAGACTTTCTTCCTTATATTTGCTGCTAGAGAAGCTCTCTTAACAATCTTTTGAGCATTTCTAGAGCACATTGGTTTTTGACCATAACCTAGAAAGATATACTTTTCAATTTGATTATCATCAATATATTCCTGAATTTCCCTACACAAAGAGTCTGACAAAATAAATAATCTGTCTTTCCCACCTTTACCAGACCTAACCCAACCTATCGAACTTTCCAGTTCTAAATCATTTACTTTAAGTGCTAGTGCTTCTGAAAGTCTTAATCCAGCAGAATACAACACTTTAATTAACAATTTACTTTTATCGGATTTAGCACATTTAATCAACTTGCTGATTTCTTCTTTAGATAAAACAGTTGGTAACTTTTTTTGGACCTTTGGGGCTTTAAGATTAACAATATTCCTATCCAGTACATCATTATAATAGAATTTAAGAGCTGCAATTATTAAACCTATACTGCTTGCAGCAAGCTCTTTTTCAGAAATAAGATATGCAACATATTTTTTAATATCTTTCTTTTGTATTTTTTCTCTAGATTTACCAACATAATTGAGAAATCTTTTATTATGATAAACATAAGATTTAATAGTATTTTTACTAAATCCTCTTAGTTTAAGTTCAGTTTCCAATTCTTGAATGTGTTTTTTCATTGCAAAACCCCACCTTTTCAGCCCAAATTTGGTGTTCTTGAGTAGCTTATATATATTTCATATATAAAAACATTCTTTTAATGTATATTATACGAACTTGTATATAATTATTGCGTTTTAATGTTACTATTTCTCAAAATTGGGCAATTTTTTTATATTAATTGAACTTTCTTGTTTTTATGGGATTACTTAATGGTAAAATTGATTGATCAAAAATAAAGGATCCAGATATTAAACATTTAAAATGCACACCTGTAGTTTTCAATAATATAGAAGAGGGTAAGGAAACTGTTACTGGTAGAGCAATGAAATCAGATAATGGAGGTGTTGCTGGGGGTTACAATTACAATGACTGGATGCCAGGCGATGTTGTTTTTCTACACAATATTCAAACCGAACTTGAATTTCCAAAGAGAATATAGTATGTACATCATTATAAAGAAGAGACTGCAAGGGATTCTGTTAATGCAATGCTTTTAGCAGAAGGATGGAAAAATATGGAACCTAAGGCATCTTCTTTTGAAGATGCAGTAAATAGTTATTTTGAATATCCTGGTTATGAGAAGAGAATAGGAGAGTTTGGAGTTCATGCTATTGGATTGGACACAATTAAGGTTTGGCCATTTGTGATGCCACAAGATCTTTTTTATACTTTTCTTAATAAGCATAGACCATGCGAAGCAAGAGCTCTTGGTCCAGAGCCTTATAAAAACTATATGCATAGAGGAGATATTGTTGCAATTTCCACTAGCCAAGAGCCAGACAATTTTGTATTTATGTGGATTAACTATGTTAATCATTATCCTGATCTAGATTCAATGCTTATGACTGAGGGCTTAAATGCCTTAGTGCCAGGTATTGAAACTTTAGATGATGCTAAAGCTGTATATCGAGGATTCTACACACCTGAAAGAATTGAAGAGTATGGTATGGCTGTTTTTGGTATTGGTGATTTTATACCAGCTGAAGTGCAAATAAGATTTAATTCTTTAGATTTATCTTTTTATTATAAAAAAATTAGTTCTTATTATGATGAAAAGTTTCAAAATTGAATTTTTTGCTGTTTTTTCTTGTTCATAAACCTTTAGTTTTTGATTAAATATTTTAGGTGTACTGTTGTAGTGTAATAATTACTTTGTTTTATACTAATTAGGATATATGCAACACAACCTATATTTTGTAAAACAATAATTTTGTTGTAATTTTTTTGTCTAATAATGACCTATATATGAAGTCAAAACAGAAAGTGAGAGTTAATTTTTTACAATTTGTCCCTTTTATATCATAATATTTATATAGTTAGCCTGATTGACTTTTTTTATGGCTAGAAAATATAAGATTTTTAGAAAATGTAAAGGTTGTAAAAAGAAGTTTCTGGTTAAGCACAGGCTAAGGTTATATTGTGATGATTGTAGACAAAAAAGTTCAGGTAAAAAGAAATCTAAAAAGAAGAAGAGTAAGAAGAAAAAATCTAAGAAAAAAAAGAAATGAATTCTACACTAAAAAAAGGCTGCATTATATGTGGAGCAGATCTCAAAGGCAATAAAAAGGCAGGTTTTTACTGTAAAAAGAGCAATATTTTGTTTTCTTATAAATCATTAAAGGCTTCTGGAATAATTAAAAGGGAGTTGGTGGGAAGCAAAAAATCTGATAAATTTCATAAAAGTGAGTGTATTGGAGTTATTAGTTTAAAAAAGGAAAATATGGTGTTTTTCTCTAGTGATAAAACTGCTAAAAAAAGAGGGTACTCTCACTGCGCCTTATGTTATCCTAACTATCCAAGATAGCTTAGTCTTTTTGCATCTTTCAGTTCAGTAGCTTGTTTTTGTGATTGTACTATCCCTTTGAGTTTTTTCTCAAACTTTTTTGCTGTTTTTAGTAATGGTTTTGTGTCTACATCCATTTCTAAATATTTGTCAAGTACCTCGACCACTTTAGCTGCGGCTTTACTATCTGGCATTTTTGTATGTGCTTCTGCAAACACGCAGCTCATTGGTATTTTTTCTGCTTTTAAAAGTAATGCAGAGGTAACTCCAATAATAATTCCTTCTCCTAGCTTTTTTGTTCCAATCTCATCAAATTTGTTTTTTATTTTTTCGTTATTAGAAAAATAAAAAGTTCTTGCTTTTCCTGTTGGCTTTGTGGTTCCTACTCCTTCAATACTTATTATTTCTTTAGCTTTTAGATCTTTTGCTAGTTTTACTATATTTTCTGCAATTTTCCATTCAATTCCTTTTCCAGTATTAATAGCATGAACAATTACAAGATTGTGTTTTTTGTTGTAGAATATTCCTAATGGCTCTACAAGCTTATTTTCATGTATTGCAACCATTGCTGGGCTTTCTTTAAATAGTATTCTACCAATTCTCTCTGTCTCTAGATGCTCTAATAAGTACTCTGTCACTATTGTTCCAACTAGTCCAAACCCTGGAAACCCTTCTATAATTGTTGGGTTTTTAGGTTTTTTTGTAAGTTTAAATTTTGCCATATAAGTTTCAAGACAAAAGTGTTTTATATATCTTTCGGATAGGTGGCAAAGACAAGTTAATGTTAGCTTAATGCCTGATTTAAGGGTTTAGCAAACTGACGACTGAACCGGTAATGTGGAGCTAACACAGAGTAGTTGACTTTATCTGGATGGGAAAAAGGATTTAGCATAATCCAATAAGAATTTAAATGATTCTTAATTTTTAAAAAAAATGAAGACTGAGCAGATTGAAGTAAATTTAGAAGAATTAATACAAGAGCCTAGCCAAAAGATAACTATCTCAGCAGAATCTGAATTATTCTTAGTAGATCATTATGATGAGGTATACCAGAGGATTTACACACATTTAACTAATTCTGTGCAGAGAGTTTGTTGTGCTTTGGTCATTGATGAAATGTATTTAGATGCAGTTTATGGTGGATTTGACTATGAGCCAGTATTAATGTGATATCTAAGAAGTATATTTATCTATTTGTTCTTTACAAGCTACATAACCTACTCTATTCCATGTTCCCAATCCATATTTACCAGGGCCTACTCTAAAAAATCCTTCCATCATTGAATCGTCATAAGAAACCGAAAATTTATCAGCTGGGTCTATAGTCCATACAGCTGAATCATATTCTGGTTTACATTGACTTTCTCCATAGCCTCCTTCAATACATCCAGCACTTTGAAAATCATATTGGTTATCTGTCTCAAACCATTTTTTCCATTCTGATACATATTCGCTATGTTGTGAATGTCTTTCATCCCATTTACATATGCAAATTGTCCCCTCTTCACCACATTGATCCTCCTCTGTTTTACTTCTACATGTTACTTCATCTACGGTTCCGTCTGAATTTAAATCACAGATTTCAGGTGCATCATCTACATTTGGAGCAAACCCAAAAAACCCCTCTCCTCCAAATCTATACTCATCTGCAAGAAAACAAAAGGAGTGTCCAGTTTCATGAGTAATAGGATTTGGAGCTTCTTTTGTTGCCTTAATCTCTCTATTGTCATAAATAACTGCATTATATGGATGTACCACATTAGATTGGTCAAGATTGCCATAAATAAAATAATAGAATAATTTAAATTCTGAATCTGAACAAAAAGAGTTATATGTCCAGGTAGAAGCTGTTTCTACCAGTGCTCCCAATTGTCTGGATCCTCTGTACTTTTCTAATATTGGCTCCACACCGAATAAATCTAACCTATAAATATTAAATTTTGGTTCAAAATCCTCACCTGGTTTTTCAACAACCATCCCATAGTCTTTCCTTTTTAGAAACTGACCTCCTATTATTGCTTGTCCCCCGCATTTAGTCTCATCTAAAAAAGATGTGTCTGCAGGGGAATTTAATACTTGGTTTATTTCAGCAGAAGTGCAGAAAGGAGGAGTTGTTGCCAAATTATAGGCTTCAATTGCTGCTTTTTCAACCCAGACTTCATTTTGAATGTCAGGATATTTTGGATGATACCCTATTGGAATAAACATGACATCTACAGCATTTTCTGCTTTTACAATATTTTTACAGTAACTGCCTGTGCAGGGTTTGCATGGTCCTCCACAATCTGCCAAAGCTTCTCCAATTGGAAAACTAGTTGTTTCTTTTTTAGCTATTTGATCCAATATTCCATTACAACATGAGGGGGGATATTCTTTTCCATCAACTTTGCAGTCTCCCGAAAGGCTCATTAAGTTCTCACAATCTACTTGAGTGAATTCTTGATTTTCACCTAATGTTGTAACAAAAGCTTTTTCCAAATCAAGATATATGAATTGATCATTACAAGA
This sequence comes from Candidatus Woesearchaeota archaeon, assembly GCA_018263355.1. Taxonomy (GTDB): domain Archaea; phylum Nanobdellota; class Nanobdellia; order Woesearchaeales; family JAGVZT01; genus JAANXH01. The sequence continues at coordinate 704 of JAANXH010000029.1, read as the reverse complement.
GCAGCCATATGTTTCACCGTATTCTTGATTAATTGGATCACCTACTGATGTTCGAAAAGTACATTTGTCCTGATTATCAGGAATCCCATCCATATCTTTGTCTGTAACTCCACAAGTTCCTAGAGTACGTAAGCATTCTGTATTCTCAATACATTCAATGTCGATGTAATCCTGTTGCCCATCTTTTGTGCAGAAATAATCTCTTACTGTTGTTTTACTATAGCACTCATCTGGTATCACTTCAAATCTTTGTTCGTTTTCCTCCCAAGTTGGGATCCATTCAAGTGTTATTTCCCCATATATGTTTGGAACTGGATTACCGTCTTCAGTGTCACTGCATGAGTATGGAAAACACTCTCCCTCCACACAGACTCCTGTTTTACATTTATGATTACAATCATCCTGACAAGTTCCATCAAAACATTCGCAATCTATTGTTTCTTTTGAAAAGCCTTCAGGACTTGAACTGTCACAGTAAACCTCAACCAATTTCCCCTCTTTGCAATAATCAAGTCTTCCAGGACCCACTTGTTCTCCACCCTGGGTGAAAATAAGCTCATTTCTAACTAATCTGTCATAGCCAAATTCCTCTTCTTCAGTGCATATGATTGGTTCTTGTGTAGGAGTAGGTTCTTTTGTAGGAATCGTTTGCGGTGTTTGTGTGGGATTCTCAGCCCCAGTTTTTTTTTTGCAACCAGAAAATA
>JAANXH010000028.1 GCA_018263355.1 Candidatus Woesearchaeota archaeon | reverse complement strand
TTGTTTTATCATCTAATTGCTCATAGAAATAGTATATTGTTCGCAAGTAATCCTCTGTTGATTTTTTTGTCATAGTGTTTTTTTGAATTTTAAGTTTAAATAGTTTTCCTGCATTTTTTAACCAAGATGCATTCTGCAAGGTGTTTGTCAACAACAAACTGTGAATTGTTGACCTGGAATGCATAGGATGGCTTTGCATGTATCAACTCTATTCTTTTTCCCGGAAGAATCCCAAGAGCTAAAAGTTTAGTGTATTTTTTCGAATCATTAGTTGACAAGCATTTTATCATGGCTTTATCTCCTACTCTTAGTTTTGTCAACGGGTTTAATATTCCTTTTTTTGGGGACCTATTCAGTTTTTTGGATAATGGGTTTTCAAAGCTGCATCTTGGACATTTTATCAGACCACAGTTTTTTATGTAGCAGCCTTCACAGGCCTTTTTCCCATCAGCTTCTGTGAATTTCATGCCACACAGTCCGCACTTCATGTCAGCACACCCGCAAGTATGAGTTTTAATATATACCCTACAAAAAAAGAGAAGGGTATAATAAACAAGACAATCATAATGGTCGTTTTCCAGCCTCTTTCTTTGAGCATTACTGAAAATTGAGCAATACAAGGTACAAATAGAGTTAGCACTGTACTAGCTATCACTAACTGAGCTGAGGTCATGATTTCTTTTATATCATATAATCCTGCTGCCCCATAATCTCGTCTGAAAAACCCAAATAAAAATGCTTCTGCTGCCTGTGGTGGAAGTCCTATGACTTGAACAAGTGGCTGGAGCAAATTAATTATCACATCAAATAATCCAGTTATTTTTCCTGCCCAGATCAATATACTTGCAAGAACAAATATTGGCAGCACTTCTTTAAAGTACCATACCATTCTTGAGTATACTTTTGTTAATACATTTGAGATTCTTGGAGTTCTTAATGGAGGAAGCTCCATATAAAAATAGGGCTGCTCTCCGATTATAACTTTTGAAGCTAACCAACCAATAAATAGGAAGATAAGCACAACAACCGCTATCCAAATTAATAAAGCAGTAGGGTTTCCAGACAAGATTCCAAATATTACTCCAAGCTGGGCTGAGCAAGGTATTGCTAATGCCAATAACAATGTGGTGATTATTCTTTCCTTGTTGGTTTCCTGGGTTCTTGTCACTATTGTGGCCATTGTATCACAGCCCAAGCCCAAAACCATGGGTATTACTGCTCTTCCATTTAACCCTATTTTTTTAAACAAATTATCTACAAGCATTGCTAATCTTGGCAAATAACCAGTGTCTTCTATTATTGAGAAGGCAAAAAAGAATGTTGCAACTATTGGAAAAACTATTGCAAACGCATATCTTATTCCTAATGTTATTATACCATATTCCATTCCCAAAAGGTTTTGCAGCCATATCCATGGAACATATTGTGTTAAAAGATTATTTACAAAAGGATTTATGAATTGTTCAAATAAATTCACTTCAAGAAAATCAACAATTGTGCCTGCACCAAATACCCCCACAAACTGGTAAAGACCAAAGTAAAGCACCAATAACAATAAAGGGATTCCTGTCAAGGGATTCATCATTGCTCTGGAAAGTTTTTCACGAAACAAAAGCTCAGATCTGCGGGGCTGCTTTGCAACTTCTGGCATAATGTTTTCAATAATCTTCTGCCGGTCATATGCTATCTGGCATTTTATTGTGTTATTAATATTATTTTGAACTTCTTGTCTTATTGATTTGGTCTGTTCTGGAACTTTTATCTTTTCCTTAATGGTTTGATCATTTGCCAATAAGAGAAGAGAGATTGTTCTTTTTGATATGGAATGTTCTTGCTTAAGATTCTTGCTAAGCTCAGAAATACCTTTTTCAATTTTTGGACAATATTCAAACTTTTTTGGTATTGTTTTTTTATATGTTTGAATAGTTGATTTGAGTTTATCGATTCCCTGTCCTGTAATAGAAATTGTCTGAACAACTGGAACACCTAATAACTTTTCTAGTTTTGCTTCATCTATTTTAATTCCTTTTTTCCTAGCTTCATCAGCCATATTCAGTACAATTATTACTGGCAGGCTTGCTTCGATCAATTCTATTGATAAATGCAGCATTCTATCAAGGTTTTTAGAATCTATAACATGCAGGACAAGGTCTGGTTTTTCAAACAAAATATTTCTGGTAACTCTTTCCTCCTGAGTCAATGAATTAATTGAGTACATCCCAGGGCTGTCATACAAACCATATTCATCACCGTTTATGTTTACTTTTGCTTTATCCAACTTTACTGTTGTACCTGGATAGTTTGATACCACAACATAACTGTTTGAAAGTTTATTAAATAAAACACTTTTACCAACATTTGGATTTCCAACTAGAACAATCTTTTTCAGATGGTCTATATTTGCCTCTTTTTTGTTTTTACTCATTTTAGAAAAGATAATTTTTAGAGTAATGCATGGTATTTAAATGTTTCGAAAAGTTAGTCTGGCCTAACTTTTTGTAGTGTCTGGTGTTCAAGCTGAGAGTTTTCGAACAATTATCACCAGTAAAACGACAGTATTCAATAATCAAAGCTAATTTTTCACAATCTAACCAAATCTGCTTGCAAAAAATTATGGGCTGGGATGTGTTTACAATATTAGAGGTCAATAATTATTCTGTTTTTACCAGGGTGCACGTAAACACTTTTGCCATCCTTAACTTTCATATGATCAGCAATCTTTTTTGGAATTCTGACTGCTAGGGAATTTCCTGTTTTTGTGATCTTAGTTTCAAAACCTAATCCCCATAAACCTTTCTGCTTTGCTTTTTCTTCAATTTTTTTCACCGCACTAGAATCTAAAAATGATTCACCACATTTGTTGCATTTCTCTACAGGGTATTCACCCAAGTATTCTCCATACAAGTATTTCTTAATCTTACCTTTTGATAATTTTCCTTTTTCACAGGATGGACATTTTAAAAAATTATTTTTTGATTTTTTGGGCTTGGAAAATCCCTTTGAAATTTTTTCGTGTTTCATTTTTCTCACCTTGGTTTAATTGTTATTATGTAAAGAAAATCTGCTGTGAAGAGTTAATCCCACCGCCTAAAGGCGGGGGCTTTTGCACTCTTCCCTTTGACAAGCAGATGCATTCGTTCACTTTGTTCACTCGGCAGCTATCTTACGATAGCTTTTCAGACTCCAGAAGCA
>JAANXH010000027.1 GCA_018263355.1 Candidatus Woesearchaeota archaeon | reverse complement strand
GCTCTTTTTTTTATTCTTGAAAGTATTTTTTTTTCTCTTTGTTTGTCTTTGATTTCAAGATTGTTTTCAGATTTTATTTGTGCAATTTGCCTAACTAAACTCATTCTTTTAGCCAAAACAGAGATTATTGAATCATCTACTTTATCCAGTTCTTTTCTTAGTTTTCCAATATTCATTTTATATCACCACATTGTGCTTTATGTCTGAGCATATGGTCACACAATACTAAAGCAGTCATTGCTTCAACAATTGGCACTGCTCTTGGCAATACGCAGGGATCATGCCTCCCTTTAGGCACAATTACTGTTTCATTGCCTTCTGTGTCTATTGTTTTTTGAGGCTTTCCTATTGTTGAGGTTGGTTTGAATGCTACTCTAAATATAATTGGCATGCTGTTTGATATGCCTCCTTGGATTCCTCCTGAATTATTTGTTTTTGTGGCTATTTTTCCTTGTTTTTTTTCAAATAAATCATTGTGCTGGCTTCCAGTCATTTTAGCACATGAAAAACCTGAACCAACTTCAAAACCTTTTGTTGCATTTATGCTCATAATTGCTTTTGCAAGGTCAGCATCTAATTTATCAAATATTGGCTCTCCAAGTCCTGCTGGAACATTTTTTACTACGCACTCTATTATTCCTCCCAGTGAATCCTTGTTATTTTTTGTCTTTGTAATTAATTCCTGCATTTTTTCAGATGCTTTTTTATCTGGGCATCTTACAATATTAGTTTCTACATCACATTTGTTTATTTTTTTAGAGTCTATATCAGCTTTAATATTACTGATTTGTTTAACATATGCAAGGATTTCTATACCTGTTTTTGTTTTTAGTAATTTTTTTGCTATTGCACCTGCTGCAACATTTCCAGCTGTTAATCTAGCTGATGCACGACCTCCACCATTTGGATCTCTGATGCCAAATTTACTTTGCCAGGTAAAATCTGCATTACTTGGCCTAAATACATTTTTTAGTTTACTGTATTCTTGCTTTTTGTGATCTTTATTTTTTATTAGCAAAGATATTGGAGCACCGGTTGTTTTTCCCTCATATACTCCAGATAGGATTTTTACTTTATCTGGCTCTTTTCTTGATGTTGTTATTTTACTTTGCCCAGGTTTTCTTCTATCTAACTCTTTCTGTATATCTTTGGTGCTAAGTTCTAATAAAGGTGGACAACCATCTATCACAACCCCTATTGATTTTCCATGAGACTCTCCCCAATTTGTTACTCTAAATAATACTCCAAATGTGTTTGAAGTCATTTTGTTCCTCCTAATTTTTTTAGTGCAACCTTTTGCATTAATTTTATGTCTGGTTTTTTTCCTGTCCAGATTTCAAATGAAGCTGCTGCCTGCAGCACTAACATTTTAAGTCCTGTTATTGTTGTGCATCCTGCTTGTTTTGCAAGCCTGATTAGTTTTGTTTCTAGTGGATTGTACACAATATCCATGACAATCTCAAAGTTCTTTAGCTGCTCTTTTGTTGCCAAGGATTTATCTGTATTTGAATGCATTCCAACTGATGTAGCATTAATTAAAATATCTGCCTTTATGCTATCTAATTGGTCTAATTTCATGGTGCTACATCCAACTTGTTTTGCAAGTTTTTTTGCTTTTTTTACTGTTCTGTTAAGGATTATTACTTTTGCTTTGTTTTGCTTTAAACCAAATGCAATACTTCTTGCTGCACCTCCTGCACCTAATATAACTACCTTTTTGTTCTTGACTACAGTGTGCTCTTCTAAAGACATTATTGCACCCTGCAGGTCTGTGTTAAATCCATGAAGCTTTCCATTTTTGTTTAGTATTGTGTTTACTGCACCAATTTTTTTAGCAAATAAATCAACTTTATCAAGATGATGCATTACTTTTTGCTTGTGTGGAATAGTTATGTTTAAGCCGATTATGTTTAATGCTTTTAATCCTTTAATAGCTTGTTTTAGCTGATTTTCTTCTACTTGCAATGCTATGTATTTTATATTAAGACCTAGCTTGTCAAATGCTGCATTGTGCATTGCAGGGCTCATGCTATGCTTAACTGGGTTTCCTATTAATGCACATAGTTTTGTTTGTGCATTTATCTTGCTTATTTTAGTAGTTTGCATATTTGCTGCACCTCTTCTAAACTCATCTGGCCTTTAGCTGTGGCTATTTTGCCAATTGGAACATAGGTTGATATGAATGCTCCAAACATACCAGATAAAATTCTGCTTATTTTGCCCAGCCTTCCCATGATTATTGCTATTATTGCCTGGTTCTGTTGTTTGGCTTTTTTGACTAAATCAAATATTTTCAAGTTGTCTTCAATAGAGTTTCCCATGCACGCAATTTTTATGATGTCTGCATTAGTTAATTTCATTTTCTGAAATAAGTCATCTAAATTACCTGGAACTTGTTTCATATTATGAAATGAGCATATTATTTTTGTTTCATTTTTTGCAATTACTAACTTTTTAATTATTTCTGATCCTGCTGACAACTCAATATCAACAAAATCGGCCTTAAGATCAATTGCTTTTTCCAGCAGGCGTATCCTTTCCTTGGCTGTGCCTACAAACTTTCCTCCGTCTGAAACTGGTCTGTTCGTGATAATTATTGGTTTTGTTTTTGCATTGAGTATTTTTTCTAGGTTTTTTTGAGTAATGTCTTTAATATGGTCTAGTCTTACTTCTACTAGATCTATTGTTGGATTTATGTTTTTTAATTGCTCTATAGCTTGCGCTGTTGTTTTGCATGCTATTACTCCTGCAATATTGTTTGTTTTTTTCATTTTAATTTGTTATTATTTGGATTATCTCCTGTGCTACTTGCTCTATGGTTTTGTTATCTGTGTTTATACAGTGGTCTGATGCTTTTTCATACAAAGGGTTTCTTTGTTTTGCAATATCTTGTATCTCATCAATAAATGATTTTGAGTTTGATAGTGAAGGTCTATTTTTGGATTTTTGAATTCTGTTTTTCATTGTATTTGTGCTAGCCTGAAGCCATATTACAGTGCTATTTTGTTTAATGTTCTCAATGTTTTTTTCTCTTAAAACTACTCCGCCACCACAGTCTATTATTGTGCTCTGCATTGGCAGGTTTTTGATTACTTGTGATTCAATATTTCTAAAGGTTTCCCAGCCATGTTGTTTTACTATGTTTGGAATAGTTTTTTTTGCATTTTTTGTGATTTTTTCATCTGTGCTGATTATTGTAAGCAATAATCTTTTTGATAATTCTTTGGCTACAACTGTTTTTCCTGTTCCTCTTAATCCAATTAGGACTATTCTGTTGGTTTCTATCTTAACTCCAAGCTGTTTAAGCTTTGTCCAAAAACTAGGAAATGATTTGTTTGTACAGTCTGGGTTTAATATGGTGACTTTTTGTTTTAATCCTATTAATGCAAGACTCATTGCTAACCTGTGGTCATTGTGAGGATCTACTATTGCTGGTTTTATTTTTCCAGGAGATATTGTTATGCTATCCTGGGTTGTTTTTACAGTGATTCCAAGTTTTCTAAGCTCAGCTGCTGTGTCTTTTATTCTATCACATTCTTTGAGTCTTAAGTTAGCAATGTTTTTGATTGTGGTTTTAGTATTAGCAAAAACAGCAATAGCAGCTAATGTTTGAACTACGTCCGGCATTGTGCTCATATCAATCTCTATACCCGACAAAGGATTATTTCCAATTACTTTTACCCAATCTTTTCCCAGATTCACAGAGCATCCTATTTTTTCCAGCAATTCTGGGAATTTTGATTCTCCCTGAACACAGTTCATATTTAGGTTTTTGATTTTTACTTTTCCTGGGATTAATGCTGCAGCTGCTAAAAAGTAGCTTGCAGAGCTCCAGTCTGAAGGAATTGTTAGTCTGACTGGCTGGATCTTCTGTTTGCATTTTATTTTAAACACTCTATGATTTTTATGCCACACACTTATGCCAAACTTTTCTAGTATATTTATAGTCAGATCAACATATTTTTTTGATACTAAACCTTTGGTTACCTTAATTTCTACATCTTGGCGTGCAAGAGGTGCAATTAGTAGTAGAGCACTGATAAATTGGCTGCTTATGTTTCCTTTGATTGTTGTTTTTCCGCCCTGCAATGAGCCACCTGTTATGCTAATAGGCAAAAAACCATTGTTTTCAGAAGCGGTTTGCACACCAAGTTGATTTAAGCTTTTTAACAGTGGTTTTATTGGTCTTTGTTTTATTCTTTTACTTCCTGTTATGTTAACTTTTCCAGGTACCAAACTAGCCAAAGCAGTAGCAAATCTCATTAAGGTTCCGGATTGTCCTACATTTATTTCTTTATCCGGAGTTTTCAACTTGCCATTAGTCCCTGTGATAATTAGCTTGTTGTCCTGCTTTTTGATTTGTACTCCAAGCTGGCTTAGTGCTTTAATTGCCTGGTTAATATCATTATTTTCAGGAACATTTCTTATATGTGATGTGCCATCTGCCAGGGCTGCAAGTACTAATACTCTATTTGCAACATACTTACTTGCAGGTATGCTAACTATTGCATCAAGTTTTGACAGAGGATTAATTTGTATCATTTTTCAGTTCCTCTATTGCAGATTTTATTAGGTTTGGATTAACACAATGAGATTTATTTTGATTAGTGGTTTGACCAATTTTTTCAAGAAGCACTATTCTTGGCTTTGTTTTAATTGATTTTTTATCTAGCTGCATGATTTCTAGTAATCTTTCTGTTGAAATGTTTGGATCAAATGTTGTTGGTAGCTTAAGTGNTTCAAATAGGTTCTTAATTCTTGTAAGATCCTTGACAGGTAGTATGCCAAGTTTAACTGAAATATTTGCTTCTGCTATTATTCCTCTGCATATACAAAGTCCGTGCTTGCTGCTCTCTAAAGCTGTTTCAATTGCATGCCCAATTGTGTGACCAAAATTTAAAATCTGTCTTAATCCCTTGTCCTCTGCATCTTTTTCTACTATTTGTTTTTTTAGATTGATTGTTCTTTTTATAAGCTGCAATACAATTTTGGGATCTTTTTTCATTATTTTATCTACACTTTTTTCAATTAATTCAATTAGACTTTTATCTAGGATTAAGCCCATTTTAACTATTTCAGTTAGTGCATTTCTAAACTCTTCTTCTGGAAGTGTTTTTAAAAAATTTGTATCAGCTATTACTAGCTCTGGCTGCCAAAATGTACCGATCAGATTTTTCCCATGTTTTGTGTTTATTGCTGTTTTTCCACCGATTGATGCATCTACCATTGCAAGCAGTGTTGTTGGAATATGAATTATGGCAATACCTCTATTAAAAGTAGAAGCCACAAATCCAGCCAAATCTCCAACAACTCCTCCTCCCAAAGAGATTATGATTGTATGTTTGCCAAGTTTGTTTTCCAGTAGCTTGTCTTCTATTTGTTTTTTTACATCTCTAGATTTACTTTGCTCTCCTGACGCTATACTAATAACTAATGGATTCTTTTCTGACAAAAAGGTTTTTATTTTAGCCAAATGCAGCCTTTCTACTGTATTGTCAGTTATTATTACTATTTTTTTGTGTTTATGATTCTGTTCAAGGAATTCTGGTAATGTTTGTAATACTCCAGCTCCTAGGACTACATCATATTTTTGCATTGTTTTGCTGACTTTTACAGTTATTTTTTCCATTTTTAGTTTAAGATTTTATTCATTGGTTTTGCAATTGCTTTTAGTTCTTTGAGCAGTTGTGATAATTGCTCTGGTTTAAGAGATTGTTTTCCATCACTTATTGCATTTTCTGGATCTGGGTGCATTTCTATTAATAATCCATCAGCTCCTACAGCCAAAGCTGCTTTGCTGAGTGCTGGCACCCATTTTCTATTTCCAGCTGCATGGCTTGGGTCAACTATAACTGGCAGATGTGTCCTGCTCTTTAATACTGGAATTGCTCCTAAATCCAATGTGTTTCTGTATGCATTTTCAAATGTTCTAATACCTCTTTCACAAAGTATAACCTTCTTGTTTCCGCTCGCCATTATGTATTCTGCTGCATGAACAAATTCATCAATAGTTGCTGACAAACCTCGCTTAAGGATTATTGGATTTTTTACTTTTCCTAGTTCTTTTAGTAAGTCAAAGTTGTGCATGTTTCTTGATCCAACTCTGAGTATATCAACATTTTCAGATGCTATTTTCACATCTCGTACATCCATGACTTCTGTTTCTACTATTAATCCTGTTTCTTGCCTTACTTTATTTAAGATTTTTAATCCTTCTCTGCCCAATCCCTGAAATGAGTATGGAGATGTTCTTGGCTTAAATGCAGATGCTCTAATTATTTTAACTTGCATTTTCTTTAGAGTTTTTGCTATTTGCATAATCTGCTCTTCACTTTCTAAAGCACATGGACCTGCAATTATTGTAAAGTTATTACTACCTATCTGTGTGTCTTTAATTTTAATCACAGTGCTATGTGACTTGTGTTTTTTTCCAGCTAATTTGTTTTCCATTTTGTTTCCTCCTGTATTTATGTCTTAATCATTTTTTAAAAAATTAAGTTATTAACCAACAGTGAGTCCAGTATTAAGTTGTTGAATTGCAGAGCAACCCAGCAATAAAACTGGACTACATAAAGTAATAGAAATAAGAGCTAAAGCTAACCAAATTCTGCTGTATTTTTGATTTGTGGTTTGCTTTCATAAGATTCTGTGAATAAAGGGGGATATTTAAGTTTTTCTGTTGATTATATATGTATAAATATTAAATATTAAATTTATGTGTTGCATTTACCCAGATTCCGTGGTGTACAGGCTAAAGTTAATATCTATGTTATGAAGAAAAGATTACTCTAAATAATCCTAATATTCAACTACATATACTTGCCCTGGAAACTCCACTCCCTTGAAAGGAGACCACCCACTTTTACTTTTTATTTTTTCTTCTGTAACAATAGTTGGTTTTGAAAAGTCAATAACCGAAAATCTGGCCTGATAACCCTCTTTGAGCTGCCCTAATTTTATTCCTGCAAATTTATTAATAAACATTCCAGGATTATAGCTACACATTAATGCAATGATTCTTGGTTCAACATTGTGCTTTTGTATTAACCAAGAAACAAACAGTCCATACGTGTCAAGTTGTGGAAGTCCAGAAATACCTGCTGCTTTGTCTTCTAAAGTATGAGGTGCATGGTCTGTTACCATATAGTCAATCTTACCTTTCTTTAAAGCGTTGATTAAAGCAAGCCTATCTTTTTCTGACCTGATTGGAGGATTGACCTGTAATAGTTTCCTATTTTGATTATTCAGTATTGTAGTATCAAAATAAAGATGGTGGGGTGTGACTTCAATAGTTAAATCAAGGTGCTCTTTTGCAGCAAGGCACTGTTCCAACCCACTTTTTGTTGAAACATGACATATCTTTGTCTTAAGATTATACTTTGCAGTTAATTCTATAGCAAATTGTATTGCTTCAATCTCTGCTTGTGCTGGTCTTTTATCTTCATGGAGAATTTTTGCTTGGTTTTTTTCCAAAATCAAAGGATCTTCACAGTGAAAACTGACAGATTTACCCGAATATCTCTTAATTGTTTGCTCAAGTTTAGGGTAGCTATTAAAAAAAAGATCGCCTACAGAACGACCCATAAAAACTTTGTAAGGCACTTCTCTGACAAGTGGAACTGTGTGCTGGCCTATGGCAGCATAGAGCAGAATTGGAAAATCACCAATTAAATTCAGCTTATCTGAATAACTATTATCATCAACAGGAGGGATTGGATTGTTTGGCATCTCGGCAAACCCCACTACACCTCCCTGATTGGCGGCCAAGGAGGCACTCTCAAAAGTCTCTTTGTAATTGTGCTTTTGAGAAACATCCTCTCTAGCATGAACATGCAAGTCAATGAAACCTGGAAAGATAAGACAACTATCATCAAATGATTTATCAGCCTCACCAAGATTTTTTCCTACCTCCTTTATCAAACCATCTTGAATCATTACCTGTGTTCTTTCACTAGATACATGATCCACAAATATTGCTTCTATTATCATTTTGTCATCCCCACTGCCTCACTTATGGAATCATAACCATCTTTTTTAAGCAAATCAACCAATCCCTTGTTAATTTTGCCCACTACACCAGGTCCTTGATAAACCAGCCCAGTATACAGCTGAACCAGTGATGCACCTGCCTTTATCTTCTCATAAGCGGTTTCTGCTGAATCAATGCCACCAACACCAATTATTGGCATTGTTCCTTGTGTAATCTCAAACATCCTCCTGATTAATACAGTTGAAGCCTCTCGTAGAGGAGCCCCACTTAATCCTCCTTTTGGTTTTTGGTGTGACATGGTATTTGAAATAACAAAACCTGAAATGTTGTACTCTTGACATAAGTCTACAATTTTCTCAATTTTCTGTGCATTGGGTGAGAGCTTAACCAGAGTTGGCACCTCAAATGATCCAATTGATGAAAGCAAAGTAGATAATTGATCAGGCTCCTCAAAAGTTCGGCCATCTTTTGCATTGGGGCAGCTCAGATTGAGCACCATATAATTAGCATGATTACTCAAGCTTCCAATTGAGTATATATAATCTTCAATTGCTCTTGTGCCTGTTATTTCTGAATCATTTGTTTTCGCAATGCTAATACCTAAAGGACAAGGTTTTACTGAGGAATTTAGAGTTTGTTCAATATTATCTGCTCCGTGATTGTTTAACCCCATGTAATTGACAATTGCTTCTTTTTCTAAAAATCTGAAAATTCTTGGTTTCTTGTTGCCATCACAGCTTTTGGCAGTAATCGAACCTATTTCAATAAAACCAAATCCAAGCGCATGCATAAATTCTATTACTTCTCCATTCTTATCAAAACCTGCTGCTAATCCAACAGGGTTTTCAAAATGTAGGCCATACACTTGGGTGTGTAATCTCTTGTTTTCATACCTGAACTTATTGAGAGGAGTCTGTAGAAATCTATTGTTTTGAATTATTTTTGCAAAATTTATAACTGAACTGTGTACTCTCTCTGCATCAAGTCTAAACAAAACAGGTCTTATTATGTCATATAGAGTCATTTTATCTCACAAATTGATTTATGAATATCTTTTGCAGCATTTTCCATTTCTTCTATTGAATCATATCCTGTTATCGCCCTTCCTATAACAAGAATTGAGGATCCAGATTTGAGGGCTTCTTGAGGGGTGCATACCCTTTTTTGGTCATAGCCCACCTTATTTTTAGTCTTGATCCCAGGAGTTATATACAAGAAATCCTCTGGCAGGTGGTTTTTCATCGCAGTGATATCATTAGCAGAACACACAATCCCATCCAATCCAGCGTCAGCGGTTGACTTGGCAAGTTTTAGAACATACTCTTCAAATCCCTCAAATTGTTCAAAATATTGTTTGGAATGGCTTGTGAGAGCAGTAACCCCAATTAATTTTGCATTACATGAAGAATTTTTTACGCCCTTTACAGCGGCTCTCATCATTTTAAATCCACCAGATGCATGCACATTAAACATATACACATTATGCATCGCTGCTTCATAAGCAGCTTGCTTGACAGTGTTTGGGATGTCATGATATTTCAGATCTAGAAATAATTTTGATCCAGAATTATTCACTGTTTCTATAACCTCATACCCAAATCTGGTGAAAGAACCGCTTCCAATCTTAAACATTCCTACATATTTTTTGAGTCTGTTCACAATTGTTTTAATTTTCTCTAATGAATCAATGTTGTCCAGAGCTACGCAGATTTTTTCCCTGCAGTAAAGTTGTTTAAGCTCAGAGTCACTACTCATTGAAAAGTATTTTATACCTTTTCCCCGCAATTTTTTTTCAATCTCATTGTTGCTTCTGTCTGTCAGTGTTATTACTCCTTTAACATCAACATCATTTTCAAGCAGATCATCAACTGTTTTCATTAATGAGGCTCCTGAAGTCACCACATCTTCAATTACAACAACATTCCCCTTTGGGATTCCAAGAAAAACCCTGTCACCTATATCACCATGCTTTTTTTGTTTTCCCCTACCCATTATAAGAGAGTGGCTGCCCTTTTCAAACACCTTATTATTCCTTGCCCATTCATATTGTGTAATCAATCCGATTTTTGTTGCTCCTTCTGGAACACCGTAGAAAGTGTTTGCGTCTAAACCTTGCGAAAGCACAAAACTGATTATGTATTTTGCAAGCTCCTTTGTTAATGCACAATCTTCAGTCACAGATCTCCAGTTGAAATACCAATGGGATTTTTTTCCTGATTTGAGAGAGTATACCTTTGGTGCAAAATTCACCACTCCATTTTCAATTGCAAATTGTACAAATGTCATTTTATATAAGTAAACCTCTTTTCTTGATACACATTAGGTAAATTGTCTGTAACTTCACAGTAATTACATCTCAATTTGTCATTGTCTTCAACCCAGTGCAATGTTTCAATTGGCTCGTGCTTGACATTAGATATGCAACTATTATTACCACATTCCACTCTACCAGAGATATAATTTCCTAAGACTGCTTTGAACTTTCTGACAACTCTCCCATTATCAATAATATTAATAGTTGTATCTGGAGAGATCAATGCTATTGCTTCAAGTTGCTCTTGTGAGAGATTGTACTCTGTGTGTATCTTAATAATGTCCTTTACAGGTTTCCTCCCTTTATCAATTTCAAGACAATATGCGCTTACAATCGGCAGATTGCTTCCTTCAAGATTGAGTACTCCTTCTAGCCTGCGTGCCATCCCAACTGGAATATGATCTAACACAACCCCTTTGTCTTGAATAAATCCTGCTCTCATATAGGGTTGTGGTTCCTTGCTCTCATAGTCAGGCTCAATCTCTCCTATTTTCATCTCTTCAAAATTATTAGAAATTGGAGGTATCTCAACACTTGGCTGCATCCTGCCAAGACCAATTGCCAGCAATGCAATTCTCACAGGTAGACCATTACTCGCTTGCAAGTTTGTAACATTCTTACTATGGTTAATCATATCATGATCTATTTCTCTGAATGTTTTTGCATCAACTGGTTTAGGGTGCATCAAATAAGGTGCATTATCCCCTAAAGATTCGTACAATTCTCTGGTTATCCTTCCTGTTTTTGCTATTGTTATCAGATCCTCACCCTTTGCAACTCGCTCCTTCTGGGGCCTTGAATGATAAGCAATAAGAGCATTACTCATTGCTTCTTTCAAATCATCTCCATAATCTGTAAATTCAACACCTTTTCTTCTCAAATCCTCCAATTGATGCTCTTTAGGTCCAAACCTGCGAGGATAGGCAAAGTGCAGCTTAAAATCAAAAAGATGAGCTACTGATATTATTGATGAGTTAGTTCTTCCATATTTCAGATCATTCAGCAATGCAAGTTCAAGCCCATCAAGCTCCTTTCCTTCACTTCTTGCAAGCTCTCTCATTGTATACAGATCAAGAAAACATTGTGTTGGATGCTGGTTCTTACCATCTCCTCCATTGATTATCATTGGCACATTGAATGAGTAATCTTTTCCAAGTAATTTGTGCTGTTCACCCATCATGTCATTGTCCCTGTTTAAGAATTCCTTCACATGTCTTGGCAATCCCTCTTCTGTACTTCTCATTAAAATAGCATCATAGCCCCACCCAGCTATCATTGCAAAAGTGTCTCCCCAAGTCTCCCCTTTTTCCAATGAGGTATATTCTTTAGTTGGAAAACCTCTCACGCTTGCTCCTGCTCTGTCAGCTGCAGCTTGAAAAGAGAAGTTTGTTCTTGTGCTATTTTCTGCAAAAGCAGCAAACAAAGAGGTGCCATCAAGCAGATTCCCAAGCTCATACCCATATTTTTCCCGAAATCCCTTTCCTTTATTATGCAATGCCATTTTGACATCGTCTACACAGTCCAATATTGCCAATATTTGTTCCTTTGAAAAATCTCTCATTGATATTACATCCATTTTTCCCTCCATAGAGCCCAGGCTAGAAGATCAAAATATCTACCTATAACCCAGGATATTCTCTTGCTTAATTCATTAAAGTATAAGTTGAAATAGATATGTGATTACAGTATATGTGGAAAAAAATAAGTAATGGTTAAAAAGAGGTGATATGTTTTTGATTTTCATCAAAAATAAACTAAAATTATATGGGTATATAAATTTTGTTGTGATGGAAAACTAGAATGTAAGCAAATATCTACCTCCATAGAGATAGCATTTTCATGAAAACAAGAGAATAAGTAGAAAGTCTCAAAAATTAATTCTCACTATTACCCATTTTTATCAGCGGAAATTCATGCAAGAACCTTTGAGGAAGTTTAGATTCTTCAATAATCAGCATATTCTCATCATTTCTTTTATCTGCTGACATAGTTAGGTTGTAAGAGCCTGTTATTAAGGTGCGGTTGTCTATAATGAAAACTTTGTGGTGCATTATGATTAAAAAAGTTTGAAAAGAGAAACATGAAAAGGATAACTCAATGGAAAAAGTTAACGGTGTTGAAGAAGTAGATTTTAAGTGACTTGAATTTGATAAAACGATCCAGCTTACAAAGAGAAAAATGGATTATTAAAGGCAAATATTTTGAAAAAACCTAATAATATATTTTATCATGATGGTCAAAGTCTTCAAATGAGACAGTTCTTTTTTTATGGTTGATCACAAAGATAAGAACATTTCCACCTAATTGTACTCTGTTAATGCCTTTCATTGAGTGTCTCAGATTCTTAAACCTATGATTTGGATTGTTTAATATCCAATCCATTTTCTTTCTAAGTATGGTGTATACTTTAGAATCTTTTTTTTTGAGTTTTTTTAGCTTTTTTACTATGTCTGAACTATACACATCCTTATACACCCTATTCAACCTCTTTTTCCATCTCAGCTCTGGAAAGATGTTTTCCTTTCATTATTTTATCTAGTTTCTTTGAGTAATCAGGCCTAAGTTGCGGCTCAAGAAAGTACTGCTCATATTCTTTAACCACTAGATTTATGGCCTGAGATTTATCTTTTAATCCAAATTTTGCTTTCACTATGTTTAAGGTCCTGTTTGTTCTTTCCGGAATGTTTATTACAGCTTGTACCATATTATATCACATATATAAGCATATATATGGAATATATAAATGTTATGTTTTGCTATACATAATATGAAATTCATCCAGGAATTTATTAATAAGCACAGAGTTTTCAATAATGAGCATATTCTCATCATTTCTTTTATCTGCTGACATAGTTGGGTTGTAAGAGCCTGTTATTAAGGTGCGATTGTCTATAATGAAAACTTTGTGGTGCATTACTGCTGAATTTTTATCCTTTTTTATTGATAAATTATGATGTTTGAGAATATGGTAGGTTGAATATCTTGTTATCCTTGTTTTTTCATAGATTCCTTTTATCAAAACTCCAGAATAATGTTTTTGGAGTAGTTCAGATGCAATTCTATGATCTGTGAATGTGAAAGTCATAAAGTAGATGCTTTTGTTAGCTTTTTTTATTTCTAGTCTAAGTTTTTCTGAACAGCTGTCTTCTGGGCAAAAATAGGTTTTGATATCTCCTTGATTCACTGTTTTATTTCCTTTTCCAAATACTGCTTTCCACATTTCATCAAATTCTTCTTGATAGTTTTTTGCTATTTGATTGGACTGGATTATTAGAAAATTGTTGTTGTTTTTTGTCAGGCCATTGATTGTTGGATTTGTTGAGCCTGTAAGAACTGTTTTGTTGTCCAGTATGCAGAATTTATTGTGCATTAGTGCAGATCTGTGGTCGTGCTTTAAGTCCATCCATTCATGGCTGAGGTCCTCGCTTTGCTCGTCGTCAGGCACCCCGTAAGGGACAACCCCCACCTGACCCTCGCCATGGATGGACTTTAGTTGTTTATAATTCTCACTGTCAATGATGATCCTGGCATTCTTCTTTTTTAGTAAGTCAACAATTGGCTCTGAATCTAAATCATAGAAAGCACAGTCTATTGTGGTAGATCCTGATAATAAATCTACCATGAGCTGGGTACAGTTATCTCTTGGGCAAAAGTACACTTTTATTGATTCTGTTTTTGGTTCTTTTACTACATTGCCTGTTATGCAGCCAGATATTAGGATGATTACCAAAAACAATTTTTTCATATACTGATTTATCCTGTTTTCTTCTTATTTGTTGCTAGAGTTTTTCCGGAAAGTGTTTGGAAATTTGCTGTTTAATTAAGTTTTTTTATAGTTTTTTTATAAAAATAGTTAATTTTATATACATAAACACATTTTCAGAGAATATGCCTTCAAAATATGATGTATTTGCCCAAATAATTGAAAAAGCTCCTTGCAAAGCAAAGGATCTATTATTTAATACTCCTGTCTATGCACATATTAATGCTCTTGAGTCAAAAGGTTGGGTAAAGGAAATTCAAGGCAAATATATTCCTGTAAAAAACAAAGAAACAAAGGCCGGTTTTGATATTATCAAATACTGTTTAAAAAATGGTCTGGATTACAATATATTTTTTTCCAGAAATGTTTCTGATGTGCTTAATTCACTTTTTAGACATGCCCCCAATTTAAGACCTAGTATGCTCAAAAATAATATTGAAAATACAAAAATATTACATTATTTGGAAGAGAACCAGTTTGTCTTAATTACCAAACTCAGACCCCGAAGAGGAGTTATATTAAAACACCAATTGATTGACTCTATTTTTAAACTTAATAACATAAAATTAAACACAGAAACTTCTCATTATCTGGAAATTAGAAAAAAAGTTCTTGGACTTGATCCTGTTTTGGTAAACCCGTTTGATAATAGTGTATTCAAATTCTTAGCTGGTTCTGCCATGCTTGAAGGCAGTACAGTTTCTATTGGTGAAACAAAGGATTTAATTGTTAATGATATTTATCCAGATAAACCCAAAAAAGATATTCAAATGGTTAAGAATCTTAATGAAGCTATGCACTTTGTTCTTGACAACCTACACAAAGAAATCACTGTTTCGGACATTAAAAAACTCAATTGGTTTATCTTGTTTAGTTTGCACAGGAATGCTGGGAAATTCAAGAAAGCTCATAATAAGATTCAAGGAAATCCAGATTTCAAAACAGCTGCTCCAAGAAGAGTACATAATTTATTAGAAGAATTTTGTCAAAAATTAAATCAAATAACCACTAAAGAAAGCTGCTTAGATACTTCAGGATATATTCATAACCAACTGCAATTTATTCATCCGTTCTCAGATGGCAATAGCAGAACTGTTCGAATGGTTTTAAACTGGATGTTTCTAAAGCACAATCTGCCACTGCTGGTCATAAAGATAGGTAGTTTTGATGAGTATATGAGTCTGACCAAATTAGCTAAAAAAAGAAATGATAAAAAATTAAGCAGACTATTTCAGCATATGTTTCTGCATGAAAGCTTAATTTAAATCATATCCTGATTGTTCTAGACAATACTGCTCAAGTTGATTGTATGTTGTGGATAGTTCATTATGTTCTTCCTTCATGTTTCCAATGGTTAATGCTGTTGTTAAGTACATTATTTGCTTCATTTTTGGATCTGTGGCTGTTTCTGCTGCCATAAACGTGAATATCCAGGGTTCTATGTGGTATTGTCCTAAATTCTCTTCAAGACCTCCCTGGTTATAGAGTCTGTTACCCAAATCTGAATCTATTACATCGTATTTATCTTCCATTTTTTTACCTCCTAGTATAGTTTGTTGCAAGCTCATATATTTTGGCTGCTCCAGACATGTACTTGTCAGTAATTCCCATAAGAGCAGGTTTACCTGGCTTGTATAGTGTATCACTAAGTGAGTCATATTCTGGCTTAAACTCTGGCTCTATTTCTGATTCCATTATTTTGTACAAGTCTTTCATAAAAAATAGAATAAAAAATTTATTTATAAGCTTGTGTAAGGTTTTTTTGACAGTTTGTCAGGTATTGTGTTTTACATTTTAGTTCTAAGATATACACTTAAGTGTACAAATTTGTACAAAAAAGTGTAAAAGTTTATATATTAGTTATAATTTAATACACTTTAGTGTAATATATGGTAAATAAAAATAATGAGGAAATGTTCAAGGAAATTAAGCTATCCAAAGAAGAATCAAACAGATGGATTAACTTTCACGAAAAAGCCTATAAGCAAGATAAAAAAATTGCAAGTAAGATTCTTATTGATTCTCCAAGGTGGTCAGTTATAATTGCATACTATTCTATGCATAATATAACTAAACTTTACCTAGCTAAAATACATAACCTAAAGATAACTGGAAAAAATATACATGCTAAAACATTATTTTTTATCTCAAAATATGTGAAAAAAGAGAACAAAAAGATTATTCCGCTCTTAAAAAAAGCAAAAAAAGAATATGATGCTATTACATCTTCCAGTATTTGGTTAATTCCAAGACTGTTAAAAAAAGGAAGAGACGAAAGATCCAAAACACAATATTACGATTCTTCAAAAGCAGAAAAATCAAACATGGAACTGATGCAGACTGCTCAGTATTTTATTGATAATTTTATGAAACCATACATTGAAATTATGGAGGAACTAATAAATGTTACTTGACATATGTTTGGGAAACAAATCAACTTGGAGGATCCTATCTATTTATGGTGAATCTCCAGGAGCAGGATTTACAAGACAGGATTTAAAAAAACATACTCAATTAGGAAACAAAGCTTTGTCAATGGCATTAAATAGGTTATGTTCTTTTGGTATCTTGAGAAAAAAAGATGAAAATTTTTCATATACAATCTATAAACTGAATAGAGGAAACAAATATTCGGAGGATATCCTTAAACTTCTATTGAAAGAAAGACATGACCTTGAACAATTACCCTATGACTTCAAGTTAATTGCCAGTGAATTTTCAAGAAAGGTAATTGATTCTATTGACACAAATGGTATCTATTTGTTTGGCAGTATTGCAAAAGGAACTTATAGAGAGGAATCTGATATTGATTTTGCAATTTTAGTAAAAGACAAAAAACCAGATAAAGATATGGCATTGGTTAAAATAACTGATGAATTATCTAAAAAATTTAAAAGAAATGTTCAATCTTTTATTCTTACCAATAAACAGATTAGAAAAAATAAGTCAGATCTAGTCAAAGAAATTTTAAAACATGGTATACGAATTGTGTGAAAAATCAGATTATTTCAGGTTGAGAGTTGGTGATTATAGAGTGATATTTTCTGTTAAAGAGGTAATAACTATTCTAAAGATTGGGCATCGAAAGAACATTTACAGAGATATCTTGTGATAGTTGTTTATAGTTTTCAAGTTGATTACGAACTGTTTGGAGAGTGCATTCTAGAATTGTTGCTGTTTCTTGAATATTATTTGTTTCTTCATACACAAAAGTAACATATCTTGCTTTGAATTGTCCTGTTGCCTGTTTTAGATCTTTCCCGTAAATTATTGATTCTTTTACTGTCTCTTTTGCAACTGGATCCAAAACTGAGGTTATATCATAGTCTTGTATCTCCCCAATTGCGTTTTTTATTCCTAACTCATTTACTAGTTTGCTTAGTCCAGGCCTGTTGTAATCTACAACACCGGAGAGATGATAAATAGTATGCTTGTTTGGTGGAGTTATTGTGGTGCTCATTGCAAGCAGATATCCTGCTCTGAAATAGTCTGTTGCTTGTTTTAATGGTATTAAGTCAGATGGTTTTTGTTTTAAAGCATCTATATCTAGGATTGATTCAAGATCATAAGCTAGGTCTGGCTCACCGAATTCTGGAGTTAGAGTATAGTCTTGCATAGAAGGATTCATAATTAGTTAGTATTTAAGTTTTTCGGTTTTTAGTACTTGAGAATGGTGACTTAGATAATAAAAATGATTGTATTTAACTCTGTTGAAAATCTCCGAGAGGTAGTTGATTTTTTATCTAATCAGAGTATTACCTTCTTGTTCATAAAATCATGAAAAAACCAGATTTACTTATTAATTTTTCACTTATGAGTTAAGGGTTACACTCACCATTATTACATCCTGATGTACACCTTTCCATCTCAATCTTGCACTTATCATCTCCGTAATGATATTTGTACTTAATCGCATAATCAGCAAAAATAATTTTAGTGCACGTATTTTGATGAAACCCCTCATCGTCATTACAACCCCCATCAACATTTCCTGTTCAAGTGTCCCAATTCCAACCATCCGATGTACACTTACTAGATTGTCTTGCTTTACCCAATTCAGGATTTCCACCAATCATACACACACACCAAGTTCCTTCTGGTAATACCTCATCATAAGGACACTTATAACTCTCAGAATACAAAACTCTACCCTGATTTCCCTCCACAGTACATATGTCAATCGAGCTATCTCCTTCAGATGCTAATCTTGTACATATTGGTTTTTCCTTTGGACAACTACTGGATACTGAAGGTCCACATTCACTTTCAACCTCACTGTACATATCAGCAGCGCAGCCGATCTTCTCTCCAGCATCAACACATACATTATTGCATTGTATTTTACAAGCTTCTGATTCACTTATACCGGTAATTAAGAATTTTCTATTATCTCTACACGTTCTGGATCCAGGACCCAAAAAATCCTGAATTATTTCACCATCTGAGCATTGAGCAACTACATCACAATAAT
>JAANXH010000026.1 GCA_018263355.1 Candidatus Woesearchaeota archaeon | reverse complement strand
AGAAAAATAACAGCCCAATATTTAAAGCTAAGAAAAAGCCAGAATGGTTTTTAATTGATTTCAAATGAGAGAGTTAGAAAAAATGGGGATACCAGTAAATAGGGTAGAGGTAACCCTAAATTCCTCATCTCCACATGATGAATCAATATCCTATAACATTGCAGTAAATTTTTATGGTAAAGAAAGGGAGTTGAAATATGCTATCAAAGAAGTAAATAGCTATATTAAAAAATTATTGAAAATTGGAAGCAAAAAGAAAATAAGTTTAGCATACTCTATAGCAGGTAACCTATTTTATACAAAGGGTAATTACAAGATGGCGACAGGTTATTTTATTGAGAGCATAAAGTACAATAGAAAAGATTTAACTAATTGGGTAGAATTGTTTTTTGCTATAAGGGCAATGGGAAAATTTGAGCTATTTGAAAAATGTATATTTAATATCGAAGCAATATATGATGAGGGCCAAAATCAGACCCAATTTGGTCAGAAACAATTCTTAGAACTTGTAGAAAAGGTGAGCACAAATGGTAAATGAAGCTGTGGTGATTGCATTTAATCATGGTTGCAATTGTAACTGTCTTATGTGTCCAAATACTCCAGCATATAGAAAACAAACCGACATGGATATTGATGAGATAAAAGAAGATTTACTAAAAAAAATCAACCCAGATACAAAACATATAACAATCACAGGCGGTGAACCTACTTTAAGGAATGATTTGTTAGATATTCTTGAGATGATTAACAATAAGTGGCCAAATATTACTATGAGGCTGCTTTCCAATGGGAGATTTTTTTACTACAACTCGTATTTAAATTCATTTCTTGATAAAGGCATAAAGAATCTAGAATTTGGAATTCCAATCTGCGGTTCAAATCCCAAAATCCATGATAAAATAACCCAGGCAGAAGGTAGCTTTAAACAGACAATAGGTGGTGTTAAAAACCTACTGAATGCAAAGCAGCTTGTTGAGCTGCGTATAGTTATTAACAAACTAAACATAGATGATCTGTATAACATGAGCAAACTAATAAAAAAAGAACTAAACTCAATATTGAGAGTAACATATTATTATATGCAGATAACAGGTAATGCTCAAATTAACAAAGACAAGGTATATGTTTCCTATGATGAGATAAATGAAAAAATCAATCCAACACTAGAAAATCTAAAACAATTTGAAATTGGACTTTGCCATTTTCCATTGTGTACGTTAGACTCAAAATGGTGGCCATATGCCTGGAAAACTGTAAAAGATTATAAACTGTTTTTTCCAGAAAAATGTAACTCTTGTTTGTATAAAAAGTATTGCCTGGGAATTCATAGAAGTTACAAAGCAAAATTTGGTTTAGACGAATTTAATCCTGTAAGAAAAAAATATAAAATTATTGAAAGTGATAATCCAACTCAGCCAATTAAAAGGGTGATATTATGACAGAAAGAATAACAATATTTCAAGGGTATGCCTGCAACAATAACTGCAGGTTCTGCTGTAATGGAGACAAAAGAAATGAAGTTTCAGGAATGAACACTTCGCAGGTAATGAGAGCAATGAAAAAAGGGCGAGAAAATGGTGCTCATTTTATTGACTTTATTGGTGGTGAGCCAACAATAAGAAAAAATCTAGTTCCCTTGGTCAGATACGCTAAAGATTTAGGTTTTACTACCATTGCCACTACCACGAATGGGAGAATGTACTCTTATAAAGAATATGCAAAAAAGATGGTGGATGCTGGACTAAATTCATTAATATTTTCTATTCATGGCCCAAATCCTAAAGTCCATGACTATTTAACAAGAGTTCCTGGTTCGTTTGATCAAGCTATAGAAGGTATAAAAAACATACAGGAATTAGGAGTTAGAAATATTGAAATAAACACAACAATTGTAAAACCGAACTACAAACATTTGCCAGAGATGGCCAAATTATTTTTAAAATTAAAGGTCTGGAATCCAAACTATATTTTTCCAGATCCAACTCCTGTTGGATATGCATACAAATATTTTCAAGAAATGGTTCCCACTTACACAGACGCAATGCCATATGTTAAAAAAGCAATTCAAATAGCTATTGATTCAGGCAAAAAAGGACAGATCTTAACACAATATGTTCCTGTATGCTTTATGAAAGGATATGAAAAACATGTTGGAGAATTCTTTTTTGAGCCAGAAACAGAACATCATGCCTCAGATTTTGTCAATGAAAATGTGGTTGAAGGAAGAAAACAGATAGGTAAACTTAAAGGCAAGCAATGCAGAAAATGCAGGTTTGACCCAGTATGTGAAGGAGTTTGGAAGCAGTATGGTAAGATAGTTGGTCTTCATGAATTAGTTCCAGTAATCGGTAAAAAACTTAGGTCAAAAAAAGAATTAGCCTTGGAGTTTTACGGCACTGAAGATATATACAACCAATAAGTCTTTGTCTTGTAAGTGTAGTTTTTGTATTTTGTCATATTATACTTAAGTTTTACAGCTTTACAATCCATATAGTGTTTATCACTCCACCAATCCTTGCATGCAACACCTTCATAAAACACTAGGCAATCAGCGCTTAAATTTTCATTGATTAGCAAGGCATTTGTACTAATTACATTTAGATCTGTTGTTGCAAAAACTTCAGGAAAACTATAAACAATTGTGCAGTTACTTACATCCTGCTCAATTATTTCAATAATCTGTGTTTCCAAAATCCTCGCATCCATATCAATAGTATTCAGGTTGAACAAAAGCCCGGCAATCATAATAAGACCGAAAATGTAGAGTAGATTTCTTTTAAATAACCTATAGATTCCAATTAAACCAAATATTACAAGAATTGGATAAAATGTTAAGTAAACTCTTTTTCTGCCTCCCAACGTCTGCATCCATGAGCAGAAATAGACAAGCCAGAACAAAATAAAATAAATTAGCCCCAAAATTTCACTAGAAAACCCAACAATGGCAAATATGCTTAAGATTAGAATACATGGGTTTTCAAAAACCTCTCTACCATAATTTGCTGTGTTATTAATTAAATTGTATATGCTCCAATTACTTCCAGTTAAATTACCTTCAGAATCACTTTGTATTTGATTGTATGCAGTATACCATTCTATCTGACTTATCAAACTTGGAGTGCAAAGTAAAACAGCAACAAAAATACCAAAAAACAAGTGTTTTGGAAATTTCTTTATTTTCAGTAAATATCCTACAGCAAAAATTCCAAAAAGAATATAGTTTTCCACACGAATCTGGCTTGTAAATGAAATCAGTAATAGACATAGGAATAATAGTTTTCTTTTTTTGATTTTAAAATAAATAAACATAACTGCAAGCGAAATTACAATGAAAAATACACTAAAAACATTTGTTTCAGCACTCCCTGACCATTGAAGATGTAGGGGCAATAAAGTAAAAATCGCCGAACTTATCAGACTCAATCCCTGTTTTCTGGTTATTGCATAAGAAAGAAAAAACATTCCTATGCAAGTTAAAGCCCCGAAAACAGCCGAGCCATATAATGCTACCCAGTTGCTAACTCCAAAAAATCGGAACAGAATCGAAATCATATAAGGCCAGCCCATTGATTTAGGGTAATTTTTAGCAAACCCATTAATCATTTCTTTGCCTGCTTTCATATAAACAAATTCATCAGTAAACATATGATGAAAAATTGGAACAACAAACAATCTTAAATAAAACGAAACAATAAAAATTAATAATAAGATCAACCAGATATGTTTTTTAACTTTTTTAAATACTTTTTTCAGATCTTTAAAACAAATACCAAAAAACAGTAGAATAAGCCAGAAATTAATTCTTATTAGAATCTGTCTTGAAATATCTATATAATTCATTATTCTAAATATGTAAGAACAATATAAAAAATTTTGGTAATCTCATCTGGTATTCAAAATACTGCATCTATCCATATATTCAATCCCAATAAAGTTTAAATAACAAAGTTTTTTTTTAATGATATGCCAAAATGGATTATAGTTAGTGGTGGAGTTCTATCAGGTTTAGGAAAAGGAATAGTCTCTGCATCAATAGGGAGAATTCTAAGTCAAAATTATAAAGTTGTGCCAGTAAAATGTGATGGATATCTTAATGTGGATCCAGGGACTATGAACCCAATTGAGCATGGAGAGGTATTTGTTCTTTCAGATGGTGGGGAAGTTGACATGGACTTTGGCCATTATGAAAGATTTATGAACATTAATTGTAATTTTAATTGGAATCTTACTTCTGGAAAAATCTTTCGAAGTGTCATAAACAAAGAACGCAGGGGAGAATATCTTGGGCAGACAGTCCAAATAGTGCCTCATGTAATAAATGAAATCAAGCTGCAGTTGAAAAATATTTCAGAAAAAGAAAATGCAGATATCATGCTTGTAGAAATTGGAGGAACAATTGGGGATATTGAAAACATGATATTTTATGAAGCAGTAAGACAGTTAAAACTTGACTATGGGAGGCAAAATACTATGTACATACATCTAACATATGTTCCTGAATTAAAATCAGTAGGAGAGCAAAAAACAAAGCCTACACAGCAAAGCACAGATCTACTCCAGCAGGCAGGTATCCAACCAGACATTATTATTGGAAGAAGTGAAAAAATTCTAAGTAAAAAATCAAAAAAGAAAATAGCACTTTTCTGTAATCTTGAGGTCAATGAAGTGTTTAGCAATCCAAATATAAACAATGTATATGAACTGCCATTAATATTTGAAAAAGAAGGTCTGACTAAAATCATAAGTAAAAAACTCAATCTCAAACTTAAACCACTTAGCAAATGGAGTAAAATAGTAAATAAAATGAATAGTCCAGAGCACACTGTGAATATTGCAATCTGTGGGAAATATACAAAGCTGCAAGACTCTTATGTAAGTATTATAGAAGCATTAACTCATGCCGGAGCCTGGCTTGCTGCAAAAGTTAATATTGATTGGGTAGAAACAACTAACATAGAAAAGAACCCTGAATTATTAAAAAAAATAAAAAAATATGATGGAGTTATAGTTCCAGGTGGATTTGGAACAAGAGGAGCAGAAGGAAAAGTACAAGTTATAGAAATGTTAAGACAAAACAATATACCTTTTTTAGGGCTATGTTATGGGCTTCAATTAGCAGTGGTAGAATATGCACGAAATGTTTGTGGGTTAGAAAAGGCAAATTCAACTGAAGTTGATTCAGATACACCTCATCCAGTAGTATTTATAATGCCTGAGCAGAAAAATAAAACTCAAAAAGGAGCTTCAATGAGACTTGGAGACCATCTTGCTCTGATTAACAAAAAAAGTAAAGTAGCAAACATGTATAAAGCCACAAAAGTGTATGAGCGCCACAGACACAGATACGAGGTAAATCCTCTGTACCATCAGATATTACAAAGCAAAGGATTAAAATTCTCAGGAATGTGTCCAGACAAAGAACTAGTTGAATATATAGAACTTCCAGAGCACAAATTCTTTATTGCAACACAGTCACATCCAGAACTAAAATCCAGGCTAGAAAGACCAAGTCCATTGTTTACTGGGTTTTTAAGAGCTTGCATCAGTAACTAGAAAGCATATGAGTGTTTCTGTATCAAATAGATATGCAGCTTAGCAACAGCCTATTTACTCACTGAATATATTTTGATGGTTTTATGTCGAAACCTTTATATACTTCTTACTACTTTTAAATAGTGTTGGGGTTGATTACTATTAAAAAATTCAAGAGTTTTGAAAAAGCAGTCAAGAAATCATTTTCTAATGTTAGATCAGACATTGTAACAATTAAGAACTATTTAGAAAAACAGCACGACCTTATAAATCAGGATATTGCTGACCTTCAATCCCAAATATTTGAAATTAAAAGAGACCTTAAAAGCAAATCAAAAGAATTTGAAAAAACTTATTATAAAAAATCATCAGCTAAAAAAGGATCCTCTGCTCGTGCTAAGACACACAGGGAGCTAAGAGCTTCTGTAGAAAAGCTGAATAATCAATTAAAACAAATCCAAGACAAGTTAAATAATATTGATAAGAAAAAAGTATCTGAATCTAAGCTCGAAAAATCACTTAAAAAAATCCAAAAAAACATATCTAGATTAGAAAAAGAAGTTGAAAGTAATTATGTGCATTTAAAAAAGAATCTGACAAAATACAAGCGAAAAGTCACAAGAAAATTAAAATCTAAAAAAAGGAAAACAGGATTTTTAGCAAGCTTGTTTTCAAGAAAAGCCCCAAAAAAGAAAAAATCTAAGAAGAAGAAAAAGAAAACTAAAACCAAGAAACAAAACAAGTTATTATTACCAATTCTATTGATTATAATTGCCATACTTCTGGGTGGAGTTGGAGCATGGTACATATACAATAACTCTCCAGTATTGCCTAATGTGCAAACTAACCAATCCAATACATCTGAGCCTATAGATGTTTCTTCAGACAAGACAGTATTGGAAGTGTATGAAACAGACTTTGTAAATATTATGCCAAATATATCAGATCCTGATCAAGATGAACTTAATTTTATATTTAGTTATCCACTTAATAAATCAGGGCAATGGCAGACAAAAGTAGGAGATGCAGGTAAATATCCTATAGTAGTTTCAGTATCAGATGGTCAATCAACAACAGAAATGGAATTCTTATTAGTAGTGCATGAAAAGTAGCTATATTAACTATTTTTGCCAGATTATTTTTATATTTGATTTATCAGTAATCTTAATTAGATTTTCTTTTAATTTATCTTCATCAATCTTTTCAAGCTTTGTTTTTTCAGACTCAGTTTTACTTATCTTTTCCAGAATATGTTCAAGCTTGTATTCTAGCTCTTTTAGTCTTAGTTTCGCTGAATGGCTCTTAATAGCTTTTTCCAGTGTCTGAATACTATTTTTAACTTTTTTGTACTTGATTCTTGTTGAATTTAAATACTCTATATCCAAAGAATTAATAATTTTCTTAGTCTTTTCTACTTTTCTATCTTTGATATCAATCTTTTCTTCCAACACCTTTTCCTTGAGGGTTTGAAGCACATCAAATATTTCTAAATCCTTGTCCTTTAACAAAGAATCAAAAGGTTTTTCAAGATAATTCTCAATGATCTTTGCAGATAAGCTAATTTTACCATATTTTTTTAGTGGCCTTTCTAAAACTGCAAATTTTGATACAATCCCATGTTTTATTTTCTCAAGTTCTTGAATTAATTCTTTTTTTTCCTTAATCTGTTGCTGATACTGAGCCCAGGATTTGCTATTTTTTAAAGATTTTATTTCAGTTTCTAATTTTTTCTTAGATTTACTTAATTTATCCATTCTAAGCTTGAAATCTTTTCTCTTTTCATTATATCTAATATTGTGCATCTTTGCCTCTTTATAATCTCTCCAAGCTTGCTCAATATCAGCAACTTCATTAAACTGGGGGCTTGCTTTCTTAATTTTTTTATAATTCTCATCTATAATCCGAATGCTTTCAGCTACCTTGCCAGCTTCATTAGCAAAAAACTCTTTTAATACATAAAATGCTTTAGCAGTTGATTGACTATAAGACTCTAGATTTGACTCATAATCCTCAAATCCCTTCTCTATATTCTCTAAGAAACTTTTGGTCTTTTGAATATAGGCATCTCTGTTACCCTGCATAATTTGAACAGCTCGCTTTTTAATATCAGGATTTGGAAGCTCTGCTTTGTTTAATATCTCAAGATTTGAGTAGGCTTGCTTTATTTCCTTATTGATTTTCTTTTCAAACTTTTTTATTTTCTGAGAATGTTTTTTTCGAATACTATGTTTTTTAGTTTTAATCCAGTCCTCCAAATCAGAGTATTCTATTTTTTTCTTAAGAAACCATATCATCTTGCACAACCACTGTCTTTCTCTTACTTTTAAATCCCCTTACTATTCTAACCTTACTATTATAATACTCTTTTAATAATTTTACCAATTCCCTATTAGCCTTACCTTTCTCAGGCTTTGACTTTACTCTGACAACCAAAAACCCATTTTTTTCACCAATCACCTTACTTTGCTTTGAATTGGGCTTTACCTTGACTTTTATCTTCATATATATATTAAATTCACAAGTTTTAAATAATTTGTTAAAAAAAACCATATTATGAGAGAATACACCCAGACAACTGAATATACAGGAGCTGCATCAGCATTACTTATGGTGCTAAACCATTATAACCCCAAATTCAAACTTACTCCACTAAATGAATTTAAAATTTGGCTTGATTCAGTAAATCTGCCAACAAGAGCCTGCTCAATATACGGGCTGGCAAATTATGCTCTTAAAAAAAATATAAAGTGTGAAATTATTGTAGAAAATATTGAATATGATTATCCTGACTATAGATTCAAGGGTTATAAAAAACAAGATATTAAAACAGCAAAAATAACAGAGAAAATCCACTATAGAAATCTTATAAAAAATAAGGGAATTGTAAAACAAAAAACAATTACCCTTGAAATTGCAATAAATTTACTAAAAACAGGAAAAATTCTTATTTTCAGGCTGGATGCAGGAAGTTTTAGAGACAAAAAACCTTCTTCAAGCTATATAGTTATAACCAAATACAAAAATAACCAGTTTGAAATTTATGATCCTTACCAGGGCAAATTACTGCTAACACAAGAGCAATTTGTGCAATGTTTTGCAGATCTTAAGGAGAAAAGAAAAAGAGATCCAAGAATGATAGTATTTTCTTAAAATTACAAATATTTGATTTTTCTCTTGCTATACTGAACAGGATTTTTGATTTTTTTACATAAATTGTCTGGCTTGCATATTCTTATATCAGAATAATAAGATAGATTTTGGCAATTAGGTGGCAAAATAACTTCGGGTCTGTGTTTTCTATATTTTAATTGACCTTCCAAAATTGAAGGTCTTAGATGCTCGGGATTTTTTTTATTCCACTTTCTTACTCTTTGCTCAATTTGCTCATGACTCCAGCCACAGCTTTTCAAAAAATTCATCAAACAAAACATAAACCTTTTCCTGCCATCTTTAAGTCCTTTTAATCCTAAATTCATACATGGAGGAAAGAATTTTTCAGGAATAGCATCTTCTGGCACTTCTACAACTCTTTCTTCTTTAGGTTTAACATAAACCTTTACCTGATAATCCAAAGCTTGCACTAATAATTGTCTGGCTTCACCCTTTCTAATATTAGTCCTATCTAAAAACCTATAATCACTAACCTTAACATTTGCTGGTTTTGCCTGGCTTTTATCAAAAGTTAAAGCAGTTCTTGGATCAATTGGAACAGAAACCAATAATGATTTTTCATGAAGAGAATAAGGCATCCTATATAAATGACGACTTGAGATAAGCACTGTATCAATTTCTAAAAAAGCATCAACATTCAACTTTTTGATTTTAATACCAGATTTAGTCTTAGCATAAGCAGTTACCTTATCTGCAGGCAATTTGACTCTCTTGGCAATTTTATCCAAATCCTTGCCTTCCAGTGCCATAATCTTTTTTTCAAGCTCAGTTTTAATCATATCCCTAAGATAAAGTGCAATAGCTCTTGCTCCATCAGGGAAAAGCAGTTTAGTGTTTTGACCTGCAACCTCCTCAGGAAATGCTTCAAATGGAACCCCTAAATGAAAACCTTTATTTCCAGAAAACTTGCAGCTAACTGATTTAATCTTATAATAATTTAAAGCTTTAAACAATAAATCTGCAGCAATCCTAGAATACTCTAGAGCTGCACAATCTATATCCAAAACCAAATCCCATCCTTTTCTAAGATTATCCAGTTGTTTTCTTGCTAAAGATACATCAAGCTGCAAAGGATTGTTCCATAACTCCTCAGAAGCATGAAAAGATGTAGCACCTTGTTTTGCAGATTCAAAAACATCTCTTGGATACTGCAGTATATCTGGTCTTTTTCCAAAACCTCTATTCCCATATCTTGTTGCAATTTCTTTATCCTTAGCTGCCCGAACAATTGCTTCTTGTATCTCTTTGCGCTTATAATGCTTTAGAGCAGTGCTAATCATTTGCATACTCTTACTAAACACTTTTAGCTTTAATATTTTTTGTATTTGAGCATATTGTAAAATATCTATTCTTGGGTGACAAAAATATCAAAAGATTTATGAACCCAAAATTACCTCTGATACAATATGAAACTTGGTAAAAAGGGTTTTTTGGCTTCTTTAGGATTAATTCTGGCTGGATGTATGCTTAGTCAGCCTGTTTATACTGAGACTTCCGAAGTTGCTTTTCAGGCAACACCTACTGCGACAGCTCTAGACTCTACAATTACTTTGGTTCCTAGTTATACTCCAACTGCTCCTCCAACTCTTGAACCTACGATAACTCCAACACCCTTAACCTTAACACCAATTAGTACATCTACTGAAATTCCAACATCAAGCCCAACAAACATACCTGTCCCAAAGAATTGTATTACTCCTAAAAGCTTAATGCTTCATAGTAATTATGGTTCTGAGAGAATGGAAGACTGTGCAGATCTTATCTAGGATAATAACTTAACAACAATAACATATGAAGATTTATATGATCAGTATTATCTTAAAGGAAAATGTCCACTAGACAATACAATCCTTGTTTCTTTAGATGATTTGGACACTGATTATTTGGTTCCTGAATTAAAAAGAATGGTTCAGGTCTTTCTAGACCACAATTTAGTACTTACACTCGGAGTGGTAACTCAGAAGCCGGGCAAACAAGAAATATGGGATTATTATAAATATTTACAGAACCAAGGGATAGAAATATCAAGCCATACAGTAAACCATTATAATTTACCCGTCTTAAGGCAAGCTGAATTAGAATATGAAATAGAAGAATCTTATAATTTAATCTGCCAAAACACTATAAAATGTCCGTATACAATAATCCTTCCTTTTGGTAATGGAAGACATGATTCTAGAGTAGTACAAGCAGCAGGTAATATTGGATACTTTGGAATAGTTAGTATTGCTGGAGAAAACTATTTTGGTGGCAATACACCCCACACCTTCAGGAGAATACCTCCAGACTTTTCTTCTCAAGCAAGAACATTAAATTTACTAAAAAATTCTTTTGGAGACAAATAAATTGTTAATAAGTACTTTGTGCTAAACAAAATATTATCCATTAATATTTAACAGTCCAAAGTAAAAGCAACAACTTTTTAAGAATATTAGAATAAATATTCAGAAATACCATATAAATGTTCCCATAAACATGCCATTCCATAAGACATAGTACCACAGAATATCAAATTATTAGATCCCTTATTTGAATTAGTGATTTCATTAATCTTATAACTTAAATAGATTATAGGACTGATCAGTATTAATTCATGTACAAACAATCCTAAAACTACTCCAAGATTATCAACAAAAAGATTTATTAGTGGATTTCCTTGCTTTCCCAAATCATATATCAAACCAGTTCCAGTTGATATTTTATCTGCAATTCTACCACCAATACAAAATGCAGTTGATAAAATATATTTTTTTTGGCAGACTCAAAAACATCTCTTGGATACTGCAGTATATCTGGTCTTTTTCCAAAACCTCTATTCCCATATCGTGTTGCAATTTCTTTATCCTTAGCTGCCCGAACAATTGCTTCCTGTATCTCTTTGCCCTTATAATGCTTTAGAGCAGTGCTAATCATTTGCATACTCTTACTAAACACTTTTAGCTTTAATATTTTTTGTATTTCAGACACCGAAACAAATATATATCTATATTTCTCAAAACCTGTTTATGAAAACAAGATTCCTTGTGTTTTTGTTATTATTATTATTTTTAATAGGATGTGTGCAAGAAGAAAAAGTGCTAGTTTCAAATCTTGTCGTAGATAAAGGGAATCCAGCACAATTTAAGTTTGATATGAGTCATAACTTTCCTGAAAAAAGGTATTGTTATTCAAATGTCACATTATTTAAAGACGAATTGATTATTTCCCAAGATATTGAATATTTAGGAGAATTTGAACCAGAGGAAAAACAGGGACGTGTAGTTGAGGTGGAATTTCCTGGAGATAAAACAGATTATCAAATAGAGATAAGTTGTTTTAAGCAAAAAATTTAAAAACACAAACCACAAAATTCATATAAAATGGCAAAAAAAGAGATTTTACCAAGAGTAAAGAAAAAGATTTCTAGTTATATTATGGCCGAGCACGGTAAGATATCAAAGCAATCAATGTTAATGATTGGCGCATTAATTGGATCTGGGGCAATAGGAACAATCTCATCCTCTAAACTTGTTAATGCTCAATTATCAGGAACACTGGAAGGAGAAGGAAGTACTGTAACAATAACAGGCAGTCATAGTTCACATTCAAGCCATAGTGCTCACAGTGCCCATTCAGCTCATAGTGCCCATTCAGCCC
>JAANXH010000025.1 GCA_018263355.1 Candidatus Woesearchaeota archaeon | reverse complement strand
TGAAAAAGACGGTCCCAAATAAGGATTATCAAATTCAAAATTTCTTTGGCTATTTATGTTATGCACATATAGGGCCGTACCCATACTTGCCCCTCCATCTGAAGCATGCGGTTGTATCCATATTCTTCTAAATGGAGTCTTTCTAATGATTTTTCCGTTAAATACACTGTTTAGTGCAACTCCACCTGCCATAACAAGATTTTCCTGTTTTGTTTCTTTGTGAACATAGTTCAATATTTTGATTAATATCTCTTCAGTGAGCATCTGAAGGGCTGCTGCAATGTCTTTATGCCTTTGTTGTAGTTTACCTTTTCTTACTGGTCCACCCAAAAGTTTAATCAATTCTTTGGATGGCATCTTATTACTATATAAATAAGAAAAATAATTCATATCTAAACAAAAGGATCCATCTGGTTTCAAGTCAATTATTTTTCTTAGTTTTTTATAATAGATATTTGTTTTTTTGTTTTGGTCCCCATAAGCTGCTAATCCCATCACTTTATATTCAGAATTATTTACCCTAAAACCAAGATATGCTGTTATTGTTGAATATAAAAGACCTATAGAATGTGGAAATTTTATTTGTTTTTGTAATTCAATCTTATTTTTATTACCAATTCCAAAAGATAGTGTTGTCCATTCTCCCACACCATCTACAGTGAGAATTGCTGATTTTTCAAAAACGCTTGGAAGAAATGCGCTTGCGGCATGAGAAAGATGGTGTTTAATGAAAAACACCTGTTTTTTATATTTTAATTTTCTAATTGTTTTCAAAATTCTTAGTTTCGTGTTTATCCAGCCAGGCATATTTAGTAAAAAAGTTTTATAACTTTTTGGAAACATTTCTACATGTTGGCTAATCATCCTTTCAAACTTGAGGATTGGTTTTTCATAAAATGCAATCTTATCTATATCTTGGATTGTGATGTTTTGGCTAGTTAGACAGTAATTTATTGCATTCATAGGAAAAGACGAGTCGTGCTTTATTCTAGAGAATCTTTCTTCGTCTGCAGCCGCTAGCACTTTTCCGTTCTTTAGCAGTGTTGCCGAAGAATCATGGTAATAACAGCTTATTCCCAGTATGTACATTTTTTCCTCAAAATTGTTTGTAGTGGTTTTTGGATTTTTTAAAAACAGTCCAGTAGGATTTCTTTTTCCCAAGATAGAGAAATTGTTTTCCAAAGATTTTTCCGATGAGCCATGTTAATCCTACTCCAATAATATACACTATTGAAAGCAAGATTACGTTAGTTAGAGTATTAATTAGTGCAGAGTATTGTTTTAGTCCGTTTCTAAATTCTTTTAAGAATTTATCCATAGTCTTACCAAATACGAAGTTATAATTACTATAAATATATAGTAAACTGGAATATTTATGATGTATAAAAGCCCTGATGAGATTATTAAACCAGAACAGAATCCTGCTATTTTGCCAATATTCATGTAGGGAAGATATGAAATAATGCTTTTAAATTTTTGTAATTAGCAGTAAATTTAAATGAGCTGATTTTCAATATCAGAGACCGCTGGTGATAGGATTTGCTTATTGTGGTGAAGATAAGGGAATACTAAAACCTCAGCTTTGAGAGATTGGATTGAAAAAGAGCATAAAAATTAGTTTGGTTCTATAAAAAAACAGAGAATTTTAGAAAACATTAAATAACCACACCAAAAAGAATAAATACCTGTAATCTTAATAATCCTTTATGAAAGTCAAACACCTAGTGGTTTTCTTATTGTTACTAATGGGCTGTGCAGGCAGTCAAAAAATTGTGGTCACAGATTTACAAGTATATGATGGAAACCCATCAGAATTCAAGTTTGATCTAAAGCACACCTTTGATACAAAAAGATACTGCTATTCAAATGTTAGCTTATTTGAAAACAATGTGAAGATAGCTCAAAATATCACTTATCTGGGAGAATATGAGCCAGAAAAACAACAGGAAGAATTCATAATCATTAATTTTCCAGGAGAAAAAACAGATTATCAATTAGATATAAATTGCTTTGAGGAGAAGATATAAATACAGCGTCAATTCTCAACCACTTATGGATTTAATAGATACAATTTCAATTATTATTTCCCTAGGGTTAGGAATCATTACGAGCTATGAAGATATAAAAGAGAATAAAATAAGAAACAAATGGGTTGGTCCAGCGATTCTCATCGCAATTATACTGTTCATCATAAGAATAATTCTGATAAAATTTTCTGGAAGTCAAGTAGCTCCAGGATATATTAAAGAATACTTGTTTAACTCTGTAATCACATTTGCAGTAGGATTTATGATATGGGAGTTAAAATTATGGAATGCGGCAGATGCAAAATTGTTCTTAGCTTATGCAATGTTAATACCTTTCAAATTCTACTATAAAGGATATATGAACAGATTCCCAAGTTTTGTACTGTTGACCAACACTTTTCTACCATATCTTGTATTTGGGTTTAGCTATTCATTATTTAAGATAAAAAAATCTGATTTTAAGAAAATATTTCGAAGAATAATAAGGCAAACCTCTACATCCTTATTTTTGTTAGTTGGTTTGTTCTGGATGTCCAGTAAATTCTTAAGTCTTATTCCAATTCCAATACTAAGCAACTTAAATATGATATTTACTGTGGTAATTATGGTTATATTTCAGAAATACCTTAAAATAAAATTAAATTATCTGGGTATTGGCTTGACTATTCTTGCATTAATATTTGATATAAAATATTTTGATTTGAAACTACTCGTTCAACTGCTAAAAACTCTGTTCCTTTATATGTTTGTAAGATTTTTTATTCTAAGTACTGGTTTTAAAATATTCACAAAGAGAGTTAGAATCGCTGATCTAAAACCAGGAATGGTTCTAGCAGATGAGATTCTTAAAAAGGATGAAGAATACATAGCTAACGAGAAAATTCTCATAAGTATAACCCAGGCTTTTTTCCAGAAAGCTAGCTATGAAAAATTAATAAAAAACAAGCCAGAAGGTATTAGTAAGCAAGATATCAAAAAAATACAGACTCAAAGGAAATTAAACAAACTAAAA
This sequence comes from Candidatus Woesearchaeota archaeon, assembly GCA_018263355.1. Lineage (GTDB taxonomy): Archaea > Nanobdellota > Nanobdellia > Woesearchaeales > JAGVZT01 > JAANXH01. The sequence goes on along the minus strand of JAANXH010000025.1, from coordinate 1,957 downwards.
TCTTATTCATTAAATATAGCTAAAACAGTGGCATTTGCCCCCTTCTTACTCTTTGGGGTTATCCTAACTTTACTTAGTAAGGGAAGTGTCTTAACATTCTTATACATATTAATAGAAAAGTTTATATAACCACCTTTATTATTTTTAATATGGTGAGAGGATGTCTGAACTAAAAACAATTGATAATATTTCAATATTTAAAGACCACATTGTAGTTAGTGTAAACGAAAAAATTTATCCTCTTGACATAATATATTCTGCAGCTTATGTTTTTATGGACAAAGCATATATTGTGTTGAGTGGCGGCGACTCTGATGAAGTTATAATAACACTTAGACCTAAAAAGGAGATGAAGCAGGAACAGCTTGAAGAGTTTGGAAGGGATTTCAACAATGAGCTTGTAAACTATGCTGTTTTTAAAGAACAGGCAGCGTCATCTAGAAACATAAAAGAATCCATAGTTAACAGTGCCCTAAATACAGGAGTAAGTGATGAAGAGAGTTTTGAAGATGATCCCTTGGGTATAGCAGTTCCATGGGAAGAAAAAAACGAGGAGCAAAATGGATAACATCTCAGTAGAAAAAGGAGAGGTCAGACTCTTGGTAGACACAAGATACTATGGTTTTGGGGCAGTGCTGACAGCAGCAAAAGCGTACCTTGACTCATGCTGGGTTTATGTAGACGGTGATGCCGCAGATATTGTTTTAGTCACATTAAAACCAAAAGAAAAAGAGATTGATGTAGATACACTAGGATTTGAATTCTTTAATTTTATGTTAGGTACAATACAAAATGCCTACGCCTGATTTTGATTTTATTGGGAGATCAAAAAGATTTGGGTCTAGGTACTTTGTAAATAACATAGATGGATCTCATGCAATGCTTTCCAGGGAACAGTACAGAAACCTGATCCAAAAAAATCTTGACAAAAAATTATTTTCAGAGCTTGAATCTAAAGGAGTAATTGTCACAGATAAGAACATACAAAAGACAGTGGATAAATTCAGGATGAGAAGGTCACTAGTTTTTCAGGGACCCAGCCTGCATATTGTGATTCCAACTTTAAGATGCAACCAGGTCTGTGTATATTGCCATGCTGCATCCAGAAAAATGGATGCAAAAAACTGCGATATGGATGAAGAAACCCTTAAAAGAACTGTTGATTTTATTTTCAAAACTTCTTCAACACATATCACAATTGAATTTCAGGGAGGAGAGCCTCTTGTTAGATTTGATCTTGTCAAAAAATTCTATGAATATGCTACTGAAAAAAATAAAAAATACAAAAAGGACTTAAAATTTGCGTTAGTAACGAACCTGACCTTAATGGATGATGAAAAACTAAAATATCTGAGGAAAAACCTGATTGCTATCTGCACTAGTCTAGACGGTCCCAAATATGTCCATGATAAAAACAGAATGATGATTGGTGGAGGAGGTAGCTATGATAAAGTTGCTAAGTGGATTAAGAAGATAAACAAGGATTATAAAAAAGGGCATGCTAAACTTAATGCTTTAGTCACAATTACAAAACATTCTCTCAAGTATCCAAAGGAGATAATTGATGAATATAGGTCATTGGGTTTGCATGTAATTTTTTTAAGATGGGTGGATCCATTTGGATTTGCAGGCCCTGTCTGGGACAAAATCAGCTACTCTGCAGAAGAGTTTTTGGAATTTTGGAAAAAGGGAGTGGACTATGTATATGAACTAGAAGAGAAATTCTTTGAAAGATCATCTTTAATTTTATTAAGAAAAATGCTTGGCAAATATGATCCCGCGTTCTTAGATATAGCAAATCCTTGCGGCGCAGGTATTGGCCAATTAGCATATATGCACGATGGCAGCATTTATAGTTGTGATGAAGGAAGGATGTATGGGGGAGAATTTTTTAAACTTGGAGATGTGAATCAATCCTACAAAAAAGTTATGACCTCTCCAAAGATGTAGATCGGAA
>JAANXH010000024.1 GCA_018263355.1 Candidatus Woesearchaeota archaeon | reverse complement strand
AAACTAAAAATAAAAAATCTTCTAAGAAGAAAAAATCAAAAAAGAAAAAGTCTAAAAGAAAAACCAAGAAAAAAAAGAAATCAACAAAAAAGAAGAGTTCGAAAAAATCAAAAAAAAGCAAATCAAAGAAAGGTCAAAAAAAGGGCATTGAGAAAAAAGCACAAGTAAAAATTGATGAAAAATTTGAAAAATTAGGTATGAAATTACCAAAAGATGCTCAAAAAAAGCTAAAGCAACTAAAGGGAAAGTTAGATAAGTTTCAAAAACAAGTTACTAAAAAGTTTGATAAATATATTATGGGGATAGCATTAATTCCACCACCAAATAAAAAAGCATATCCTGGACTTCCAAGAGGACCAAGGGGAAAGATTTCACAAATGGCATCATCAATGAAACCTGGATTAATGCCAAAAAAATCAGATAAAAAGACTGAAAAGCAGACACACATTCTTGTTTTGATAGACGATTCTGACAGTAAAAAGATGCCTAAATTTGAGCTAAAAAAGAAACTGTCAATGATCATAGGAAAAATGGCAAAAGAAATTGATGACAGTTTTGCAGTTCAGACAATTATTCTTTCTGAGTTATGGCAGCATTGTTATGATGGAAAAAGTCAAATTTTACGTACTATTGCAATGGGTACACCAATTTTTGATAAAGGAATGCTTGCAGCAATAAAAATCTCTGAAGTGCACAAAACAATGGTGCTTAAGAAATTTGAAAAGTACATAGTAAGTTATGTGCTTGCTGGATCCCTTATTCAAGGCAGAGCTTCAAAAACATCAGATATTGATGTGTGGATAGTTATTGATGATACAGATGTTAAGAGAATGACCCGTGCTGAGCTAAAGGATAAACTTAGAGCAATTATTATTGGTATGGGTATTGAGGCTGGAGAATTGACAGGAATTAAAAATAAGCTTAATATCCAAGTTTATATTCTGACAGACTTTTGGGATAATCTAAAAGAAGCTAACCCAATCATTTTTACTTTGCTAAGAGACGGAGTTCCATTTTATGATCGTGGAATGTTTATGCCTTGGAAGCAGCTTCTTAAGATGGGTAAAATCAAACCCTCATCAGAAGCAATTGACATGTTTATGAGCACAGGAGAGCGAATGCTTAAAACCATTGATATAAAAATGAAAAAAATGGCTATGGAGGATTGCTATTATGCAATTTTGACTCCAAGCCAGGCAGCATTAATGCTATATGGGGTTCCTCCACCTGCACCATCTGAGACTGCTGATCTTTTAAGAGATATTTTTGTCAAAAAAGAAGGATTACTAGAAGAGAAACATGTTAAAATTCTTGATAGAAATATCAAACTTAGAAAAGATGTTGAGCACGGAAATAAAAAGAATATTTCAGGTAAAGAACTTGATAAACTAAAAACAGATGCAGACAAGTATCTAAAGAGAATCAAAGAGTTATTTGAGGAAATCCAGGAAATTAAAGAAGAGCAATCTGTAATTAAAATCTATGATAGAACAGTAACTGTGATAAGAGACATCTTAAGACTGGAAGGTGTTGAAAAAGTTGATGATCTAGAAATTGTTGAAAGGTTTGAAGATGAGATGGTTGATCAAGGAAAGATTCCTGAAAAATATCTGAGAAAATTAAACAGAATCATGAAAGCAAAAAAGGATCATGATGCAGGTAAGCTTACCAAATCTGGAATTGCAAGAGTCAAAAAAGATTCTAAAAAATTAACCAAATTCTTAGTGGAGTATATGCAGAGAAAACGTGGTAGAGAGCTAGAAAGAACTAAGATTAGAGTTAAACATGGCAATAAATACGGAGAAGTCCTATTGTTAGGAAAAGATGCTTTTATTATTCATGACATAGATCATGAAGAAAAAGAGATTACTCGAGCCAAAATAGGAAAAAATGGAGGACTAGGAACAGTGAAAGGATCTAGTTTAGAAGAGCTTGAAAAAGCATTAGCTAAAATAGAGATTCCTCCAAAGGTGTTTATTAAAGAGCAAATTTTTGAGGATCTAAAGGAAATATTTGGCAAGGATGTTGAAGTTCTTGTTAATTATTAATTTTTTTTCTTTTATTAGAATCAGAATGTGTAAGTGTGGAGCGTAAAGAATCCTGTTTAATCAACTAAAGAATTTAATGCAGCTAGTCCTTACAAAGGAGTTAGGTATTTTTTAGTTTAAGTAAATTTTTAATAAAACCGAAAGATTTTTAATTTAAAGATATTAATGTAAATAATTGGGGGTTATTATGACAATTAAAACAGGATACAAAGTAATGGATGCTATGACTAGAAAGCCAGTAACAGTTAGTAGTGATCTTACAATTATTGAGTGTGCAAATTTAATGAAAGAAAAACATGTGGGAAGTCTAATTATTGCACAAAATAATCAGTTAAAAGGAATTTTAACTGAGCAAGATATTGTAAGAAAAGTTGTTGCAGGTAAACTTGATCCAAAAAAAACAAAAGTATCAGAAATAATGGTCACTGATGTAATGTCAATAGAACCTGAAATTGATATTTATGAAGCTTTGGTTATTATGCGAGACAATAATATCAGGCATTTACCTGTAATGTTTAAAAATAAAATAACAGGTTATCTGACAATTAAGGATATTCTAAAAATTGAACCTCAATTATTTGAATTAATTGTTGAGAAATTCGAGCTTCGAGAAGAGGAAAGAAAACCTGTTGGGCCAGAATATTAGCTGAATCTTGCAGATTGATACGAAAATTTTATAAACTATTTAATCTAATTCTGTATATATATGGGAAAAGCTTCTGTATTCGGTGGAGAAAGCCAAAGAACTGCAAAAGGTAGAATTGATTTTATAAGGTATGCAGGTGTTGTAGATTTTGATGCTTTGTATAAAAGAGTTGTTAAATGGTTTAATAAAAGAGGCTATGACTTTTATGAAGTTTTGTATAAGGATAAACCACCAGAACTTGAAATAGAATGGCATGCAGAGAGAAAATTAGATGATTTTTACAAATATCATATGGAGATATACTTTCATATCTTTGACATTGAAGAAGTTGAAGCTATAAAAGATGGGAAAAAGAAAAAAATGATGAAATGTAGATTCTGGGTAAATTTTGATCCAAAAGTAGAATACGACTGGCAAGGAAGATGGAGTAAGAATGAATTTACTAAAAAACTACTCGATTTTTATATTAAATTTGTTATCAGGAGAGAATTTCAGTTAAATATAGCGGATCCTTTTTGGTATATTACTTATGATTTACACAATATATTTAAAGAACAGCTAGGTATGGAAACAGCAGGAAACGTGCGTTAAAATGTCAGAAATGAGAATAATAGTGGATGGGTTGACCCTAAACTATGAAGGATTATTCAATGTTAAGGACTTTTATATGATGATTGACAGGTTTTTTTGGGAAAAAGGTTTTGATAAAAGAGAGATAAATAATATGGAAAAAGTGCATCCAGATGGGAAATATATTGAGCTGGAACTACAACCATATAAAAAACTTTCAGATTATGCAAAAATAATTATTAGAATATTTATCAGAATGTTTGATGTAAAAGAAGTAGAAGTAGAAGTAGATGGCAAGAAAGTTAAAACAAACCAGGGTCGGATTGAGATACTATTAGATGGATTTTTAGAAACAGACTGGGAAGGAAGATGGGAAAGCAAACCTTCTTTTATTTTTCTTAGAACAATATTTGATAAATTTATATACAAGACTTATATTAACAGACACGAAGCAATGCTTAAAAGTGAGGTAAATCAGCTTAAGACTCAAATTAAATCATTCTTAAACTTGTATAGATATCGTGCGTAACTTCTAGATTTTTTGTTTTTACAGAGGGGGTTCCTAAAAATATTTAAACATAATAAACAACTATCTTCGTATGAAAGACCAGTTAATTTCCAAATGGGAGAAAAAAGGAATCAACCCAAAAATCATTAAGGCATTCAAATCAGTTCCAAGGGAAAATTTTATTGACACAAATCCTATATCAAAAGCTTACCTAGACCAACCACTTTCAATAGGGAATGGTCAAACTATATCTCAGCCAACAACAGTAATGATAATGACCCAAATACTTGATCCAAAGAAAAATGAAAATATTTTGGAAATTGGTACAGGTTCAGGCTATCAAGCTGCAATTATAGCTAAGATAATAGAGCCAACTGTTCTAACCACTACTGAGATTATTTCCCAGTTAGCAAAACAAGCAAAGAATAATCTAAAAACCTCGGGAATTTCAAATGTAAATGTGATTCATACAGATGGAGGTATAGGATATAAACAAAATGCCCCATATGATAAAATTATCATAACTGCTGCATGTCCAAAAATACCTCAACCATTAGTCAAACAACTTAAACAAGAGGGATCAATAATAGCTCCAGTAGGAGACTTAACATATGGACAGGAAATGATCAAAGCAAAAAAAGTTGATGGAAAACTAAAAAAAGAATCTCTTGGAAGATTTGTGTTTGTGCCATTAAAAGGAGAGTATGGATTTTAGTCTAAAAAAGATACTCCTTGGATTTGTTTTAAAGCTGCTTCCAATTGAAACTGAGAATCTGTTTTATAGTCACAAATTACAAATTCATATGAAATAGTCTGAGGTTCAGAACAATAATCCTTTGCAGGGAATATTCCAAAATATAATTCTGTGCTGTTTGCTGGAACAACACAATATTTTAGTTGATACCCATTTCTACCAAGAGGAATTTGGAACTCTAAAGATGGAATTGATGGGTTTGATTCCCTAAGAATTCTGACAATCTCACTGCCAAATGCTCCTGTTGTTCTTGGTTCTTCAAGCCCAATATTATGTTTTTTCATTATTTGAAAATTTTGCAGGTTTAATATGTCTGAAAAATGTTGTTTTTCTGATCATCTCAGAAATCTTCAATTTCTAAGACCTCACATAATATCACTTACGTTCCTAACTTTCAGCGTAGCTGAAAGCTTTAGTGTGAAATTTTCAAGTCAAGGAAATCTTTGATTTCCTGAACAGAAAATGTTTCACATTTTCAAGTTCCGAAAAAGTGGTAGTCAAAGCAGAGGCGACAATACCCCACATCATGTCACTAACGTTCCTGACCTTAAGCATA
>JAANXH010000023.1 GCA_018263355.1 Candidatus Woesearchaeota archaeon | reverse complement strand
AAACAAGCTCAGGTCAATGGGGAGCAAACACTAATTTAAAAAACAACATATCTAACTGTCTGAATCAACAAAACATCAACTGCTTGGAATCTCAAGGAGTTCAATATGTTTTACATGACAAATGTGCATTTTATCCTTATGACTACGCCTGGATTAACAAATCTGTTCATGATGATTCATGCATAACAATCCACAAATTAAATAATTCAAAAATAATTGACAGGACAATCAAACCACCATTAGGATTTATAATTGGATCAGCAATTAGTTTAGTAACATTAATAAGCATGATTGTGTATTTGATAGTGAAAAGAAAATGAAAAAAATAAAGAATATTATGCTATTTTTAGTATATGGATTATTGATATTTAATATTGTTCTAACTCAAAAAGAAATCTTCACATTTGAATACTCTTTTATTGCATTTATTGCTACTGCAATTATTTTTCTAATACTTAAAATCGACTCAAGATTCTTAATACTTCCTGCAATTCTCGGCTTAGCATATTGTCCTTTTTTGCTAATGGCTGACCAAGAAACATTTGCAGAATCTATTGCAATATATGTATATTATTTCCTTGTGTCAGGAGTCCTAACACAGTTAGTTGAATTTATAAGAAAAAAAGATTGTGAATTATGTTTTGACAAAGTGATTAAAAAAGTGTTTCGGCTGAATATTTATCTCGGACCAAATATTGTTTTACTTGTTGCCACAGCAATTGTCTGGTATCTTGAGTACAAATCTCCTTTGATGTTTACCCTTTTAAAATACAATTTAACTTATTTGTTGCTAATAGTCACAATACTAAACATTATATCAATTATTATAAAAAAAGAATTTTCCAATGAGAATTTTAGAACATCTAGAACTATTAAATTAAGGAGATGAACTAGGCAATAGGTAGTATAAACTGAATCATACCCAAGAGAATTTGAGCAAATTTAAAAAGAGAATACTATTCTAAAACCAATTGTGATGAATAATTAATATTTGCATCTTTCATACAAAGGGAACAGGTAGGTTTTTAAGTCGTGCAAAGTGAATTTTTTACAACTTTTTATGATATTCAAGAAGTAATTACCTACTCGTGTTGAATATTAATATTTGGTTATCTTGACTTTCGTATTCTGTACTCAACAACACCAGCCACTATTACCAGACCAACAAGAACAGCAATCCAACCACTTTTGCTGTCCTCCAAAGAGATAACCCTTCCTGTAATCTGGTTCTCCTCAGAATCATCCCAATTACCAACAATTTTCCAATCCTCTAACTCATCCTCAAAACCAGCATTAACAACACCACCAAGCTGAACAGCAGAATTATTAATATCATATAGCTCCTCACCCAAAACACCTTCACCAGGAACATAAGAATCAGTAAAAACATACTTATCAACAGAGCTTCCAAACTGATCCTTAACACCATCCAAATCCTGCAACAACCACTCATACTCGCGATAATCAACACTTGAACTCCCATTAACATAAACCTCATAATAATCAACATCAGAACAAACCGTATCATTATCACTTAAAGTACAAATCTCTGCAAGATCAGGATTATTCATAATAGTAATAATACCTTTTTTTTCAAAATGATCAGGAATCCTAAAAAACAAATCATTTTCTCCAGAACTAACAGTAATCATATCACTAGAACCACTTCCAGGACAAACAACTACATCACTTCCTATACATTCTTTAACACCATCACCAACTTGAACCCTGCAATTAACTTCTCCACCAGTCTCATTTCTACAAACAGCAATATAATTAAAATCCTTACCTGAGATATGATCAACAGCAAAAAACACAGGAAAACTATCAGAACCACCAGAAAAAGAAGGAACTACTAAGTTCCAGCTGTTCTGATCATCTGTAGTTTTAATAACAGCAGCACTCACGCTGCAAATAAGCAGTAAACTAATCACCACAAATAATAATCTCTTCATATATTCCCCCTTTTACAGCTAATATATGTAACTCATATAAAAGTTTTATCACAAAATATGCTGATGTTGGCGCGATGGAGTTTTAAAAAACAAAGTAACACTTGCATAGCAAGTGTGTCGCTGCCTTCATCAGCAGCATATTTTGTCAGAACACCCAAACCAAAAAATATTTAAACTTAAGTTTATTTTATTCAACTAAAGTGGAAATATTTAAACAAAAGTTTACAAGACTTCAAAAAGAAATACTTAGTTTCCTCTTTATTAACTCGGGAAAAACATACAATCAAAAAGAGCTTGCAAACAACCTAGATGTATCATCAACAGCAATATCAAAATCTCTTAAAGACCTAAAAGGTTTAATAAAAATAAGAAAAAAATTCATGTTCTTCATAGAACTAAACACAGACAACCCAAGGGTAATTCAGCTAAAGCGGGTAGATAATCTAAAAAACATTTACTCTTCAGGATTATGCGATTTTCTTTCTGAAAATTTTCCTGGCACAGCTATTATCTTATTTGGAAGCTATAGCTATGGAGAAGATACTTTTGAATCAGACATAGATATTGCAATAACCTCTAGGGGAAAAAGCATAGATTTAAGCAAATACGAAAATATACTTAAAAGAAAGATAAACCTACATTTTCTAGATCTTCGGAAAACTTCCGAACATTTGAGAGATAGTATCTTAAATGGTATTGTGCTTAAAGGCTTTGTTGAGTAAAACCAAATCCTGCCTTGGCAAAAAGTCTTATTAAAGAAGCAAAAAACAGGTACAGATTCACAAAGTCGATAAAAAAACTACCTGAAAATACAAATTTTATAATTGAAAATTCCTATGCAGTAATGAGGGGACTAATTGAAGCTCATATGCGATTAAAAGGATTGAAATGTTATTCACATCAGTCAAAGATTTCATATACATCGAAATTGAACTTTCCAAGGTCTCAGGTACTATTCCTAGATGAACTTAGAAAGATAAGAAATAAGATCAAGTATGAAGGAGTAGATAATAACTTGCAATATGCAGAAACTGTTGAGAATTTCATGGACAATATCTATTTCAAACTTTTGCAAGAAGTAAGAAAATTACTTGCAGAACACAAGAAAGTGTGAATTCTCATCCATATATCTTATGATAATCATATTATTAGTTTTTGTAGATGTTTTTTCTATGTCCAATAACAGTAATCAATATTGTCTTAGAATCTTTATCTATATCAGCAATTGCCCTATAAACTCCAATCCTGAGTTTAAAATCTTTTCTAGAAGCGAGTCTTTCCCAGAAATGAAAAGGATTCTTCTTTGAATTCCTAATCTTGTTAAAGATCCTTTTCTTAATGTGATTATCTGATTTTTCAAGAAACTCAATAGCCTTTTCATCAAATTTTAATACATACATTTACAGTCCCAATCTTTGTTTAGCTTCCTTTTCAGTCACAAAATTGCCCTTTCTAATTCTTTCTCTTGCTTCTGCAATCTGTTTTACGGTCTTCCTACTTAATTCAGTATTAACATTATTAGCAATAAAAATCAATTTTTTTAAAACTTCATCATAACTTTCGTTTTTATACTCTCTAAACTTATCTATCTGAGATTTCGTGTCCTTATGAATTTTTATGGTTGTTGCACCCATCTTAATCACCTGTATACTTGGGTATACTGCAGTATATTTAAAACTTTTGTTTTCAAAATCCATCATCTATAAAAAACAGATGCTTCTGTTTTTCAATTCTATGCTCAACTCTCCGGAATATCTCCGAAACATTTGACAAATAATCTCTTAAATAGTATTGTGCTTAAGTGTTTTGTTGAGGTAAAACCCACTGGACTTTTACGTGTGAGGTTTATAAGGAATAATATCTCCTAACCTAATAATGAAAGAACTAATCCATATTAAAAGACTGATACACAACATCAGAGGAAAGCAAGTAATCATAGATTCTGATCTGGCTGAATTATATGAGGTTGAGACAAGAAGGTTGAATGAACAAGTAAAAAGAAACAAGGAAAGATTTCCAGAGGATTTTATGTTTCAACTCACAAAAGAGGAAATTAAAAACTTGAGGTCGCAAATTGCGATGTCAAGTGATAAAGTTAAGAAAGTTCCTAAAGAAAAAGTATCAGATGACTCGCAGCATGGGGGCAGAAGATACGTGCCATATGTATTTACAGAACAAGGCGTTGCAATGCTTTCAGGTGTTCTAAGAAGTAAAAAAGCAATAGAAGTTAACATCCAGATAATGAGAGCATTTGTTGAAATGAGGAAGTTTATTCATAAGAATGCCCAATTATTTCAAAAAATAGGGACAATTGAAGAAAAACTATTAGATCATGATAACAAAATTGAACAAATATTCAGTATAATAGAACAAAAAGAAATATTGCCAGAAAAAGGAATATTTTTTGAAGGTCAGGTTTTTGAAGCTTATAAATTCGTTTCTGATTTGATTAGGAAAGCAAAAACATCAATAATTTTGGTTGATAACTACATAGACGATTCAGTACTCACATTGTTCAGAAAAAGAAAAAAAGCAGTTGAAGTTACTATTTATACTAAAAACATCACAAAACAACTCAAACTGGATATAAAAAAATTCAATTCTCAATACGAAAAGATAAAAGTAAAAGAATTTAGAAAATCTCATGACAGATTTCTAATTATAGATGAAAAAGATGTTTATCATATAGGTGCTTCACTTAAAGATCTGGGAAAGAAATGGTTTGCATTTTCAAAGTTTGACAAAGATGCCTTGAATATTGTGGAGAAGATATCTAAATAGTAAAGGATCACATAAAATATGCTGATGTTGGCGCGATGGAGTTTTAAAAAACGTAGTAGGTCATGAAATGACCGTCGCTGCCACCTTCACCAGCATATTTTACAAGAAATCACAAAACCTCCACGAATTAAAATCTTTTGTCCTTAGCTGCATTGATGACTAAAATCACAAAACTTAAAAACTACAAAATCCTAAATAATCAAATGAAACCATATACTAAAAAAAATTCTGTAATAATCATAAACAGAGATTTAACTCTATTAGACAAATTCGTGAAAGATTTTTTATCTATCCTAAAAACACATTCAGATTACCTGATAGTAAGTGGATATGTAAGTATTGCAACAGGAAGATCAAGAGGAACAGAGGATGTGGACATAATCTTTCCAAAACCAGATATACAAACCTTCTCTGATCTTTTCTCTGATCTACAAAACAAGTATTGGTGTTTTCAGGGAGATAATTTAAATGAGATTTATCCGTATATTGAATCTAAACAAAACATAAGGTTTGCGCTAAAAGAGCAGATATTTCCAAACATTGAATTAATACCTTTTGATAAAAAAGATCATGCAAAGTATTGTGAGTTTAACAATCCTCAGAAGATGAAAATAAAAGATTTTGAGTTTAAAATTCCACCACTAGAATTTGAAATATTATACAAAGAACTTAAACTGGGAGGAAGAAAAGATATCCAAGATGCCCAACATTTGAGAACACTATTCTCAGATATTCTAAAACAAGAAAGCTTTGCAAAGTATAAGAAGGTGTTAAAATGAACTATGTTAAATTCTATGCAAAACAACTAAAAAAAGACAATTCAATATTCAAACAGCAAAAACTATTAATAGAAAGTCAGATAAAATCAAGCAGACAAATATTTAGCCACTTTGGCAAGGGAGCCACATTCAGGAAAAACGCTAGAAAATATCTAAAATTATAACAAACTCTTAATAGGTGCAATAAAAGTAAAGCACATTATTCACTTGGAAACTGCTTGCCTAGATTCCTGTAATAGTTAAAAGTGTAACTTGTCAAGCTAGGAAGTGAGTATGGGCAGATCAGATAAACACTCACGCGGTGCAGTTTGTTATGGTATCTGCTAAAATTATTACACTCTGGAATAAAGAGACGAAGTAACAGTAAACGAAAGTTATATATATATGTAACCTTTGTTAATCATGAAATGACCCAAATTCCATTAATATTAAGACTTAAAAGACAACAACACAAAAAAATAGCGCAAGCTCAGGATCTGATAATCCAGGAATTATACAATGTTTTTAACAACGCTGTTTTACATGGTGGGACTGCTATCTGGCGCTGTTATAATGGCCGTAGGTTTTCAGAAGACATTGATGTGTACATCCCAAGAGATAAGAAAAAGATAGATCTATTATTTGATAGATTCNAAAAAAGAGGTTTTTTATTGCAAAAGAAAAAACTTAAAAAAAACAGACTTTATTCAGACTTAAAATACCAAAGGACACTTGTCAGATTTGAAGCATTATTCAAAACCCTGCAGGGAGAATTGGTGGATTATGAAACCTCGGACAGTAATCTTATTACAGTCTACTCGCTTTTGCCCAAAAATCTAATCAAAGAAAAAGTGGATGCTTATTTAAACAGGAAAAAAATAAGAGACCTATACGATATTTTCTTTCTCTTAAAGAAAACTAAAATCAATAAA